>NZ_JBFATR010000012.1:0-139714 GCF_040678395.1 Streptomyces sp. NPDC052687
TCCTGGCCCCGCGCTCGCCCGACCCATCGGCCGAGGCACCGGGGGCGGTAACGAGCTCAGGTGCTGTGCGTCCCTGGCCGCACCCCACCGGCCCGGCCCGCCAGGGCGGTCTCGCTCGCCGGGGCGGTCCCCGGGAACTCCTGGCCCCGCGCTCGCCCGACCCATCGGCCGAGGCACCGGGGGCGGTAACGAGCTCAGGTGCTGTACGTCCCTGGCCGCACCCCACCGGCCCGACCCGCCAGGGCGGCCGCGCTCTTCGCGGTGGTCAGCCCGGATGCATGTGCACGCGCTCGTCCCTACGACCGGCGAGGTCATCGGGGGCGGTGGCGCGCCCGCGGGCCCGGGCGGCCTTCGCTGTCCGGGCGGGGCATTCGGCCGCGCCCCGGCGGGCCGGTCCGCCGGGGCGGTCGCGGTGGTCGTGCCGGAGTGCGGGCAGCCTGGATCCGCGCTCGCCGGAGGCGTCAGGGCAGGTGGGCTGCCAGGGTGTGGAGGAGGTGGACGACTCCTTCGGGGCCGGGGACGACCAGGTCGGCGCGGTCGCGGAGTTCGGTGACCTCGTCGCTGCCGCTGCAGACGAGGAGGCCGGGGGTGCCGTCGGTGCGGAGGTCGCCGACGGCGGCGTAGGCGGGGAGGTCGCCGAGGTCGTCGCCGGCGTAGAGGACCGCTTCGGCGCCGGTCTCGCGGACGTACCGCTTCAGGGCGACGCCCTTGTCGATGCCGGGCGGGCGCAGTTCCAGGACCAGGCGGCCCGGTTCGACGATGAGGCCGTGCCGGGTGGCCAGGTCGCCGAGCGGGGTGCGCAGGGCCTCGAACGCGGCCTGCGGGTCGACGGCGCGACGGGTGTGCACGGCCACGGCGAACCCCTTGTCCTCCACCCAGGCGTCCTGGAAGCCGGTGAGGAGGGCGGGCAGGGCGGCGCGGACCTCGGCGACGCCCGGGTGCGGGTCGGGGGCGGTGATCTCGCCGGTGGCCGCGTCCCAGCGTTCCGCGCCGTAGTGGCCGAGGACGACCAGGCGGTCCAGGCCGGGGACGTCGGCGAAGCCGCCGTAGCGCACGGCGACCGCGGCCGGGCGTCCGGTGATGACCGCGACGGCGGCCACCTTCGGGGCGAGCGCGGTCAGCGCGGGCACCGCGCCGGGGTGCGCGCGGGCCTGCCGCGGGTCGGCGACGATCGGTGCGAGGGTGCCGTCGAAGTCGAGCGCGACCACCGCGCCGCCGGGGCGGGCGAGAAGGGCGCGCAGGCCGTCGCGGCCCTGCTCGGTCGCCGGTTCGGGAAGGTCCGTCGCATGTGTGTGAGGGCTGCCCATACGGCGAACCTAACCCCACGGGGCGCGGTCGAACCGTGACCCTGGCCTCACCGCTCGGCGCGTCTGCGCTCCCTGACCCGGCGCAGCCGGTTCACCGTCACCGGGTCGTGCTCCAGGGCGCGCGGGTCGTCGAGCAGGGCGTTGAGGAGCTGGTAGTAGCGGATCGGGGCCAGGCCCAGCTCCTCCCGTATCGCGCGCTCCTTGGCGCCGGGGCCGGGAAAGCCCCGGCGCTCCAGCGCGAGGATGTCCTGCTCCCGTCGTCCGAGCGGCTGCCGCTCCCCACCGTCCATGAGGGAAACGCTAGCCGCCGGCACTGACATCCGGACGACGGGTGACGACGGGTGACGACGGGCCTAGCCCGCGGCCGCCTCGCTCTCCGCGGTGAGCGCCGTGTTCTCCAGGGCGCCGAGGACGGCGGACGGGCTGCCGCCGGGGGCGACCGCCTTGCCGATCTGCTTCTTCACCTCGGCGCTGACCCGCGCCCAGGAGGTCTTGTCCACCGGGTACAGCTCGGCGAGCGGCAGTTCCCTCAGGAACGGCTGGAGCTCCTTGTCCTCGGCGGACGCGCTCATCACCTCGGAGGCGGAGGTGGTCACCGGCAGCAGCTCGTACTCACGCGAGAACGCGAGCACGTTCTTCCTGTCGTAGACGAAGTCGAGGAACTCCCCGATCTCCTCCTTGTGGCCGTTCTGCTTGAACGCCAGCATCCAGTCGGCGACGCCCATGGTCGCCTTGGACTCGCCGTTGAGGCCGGGCATCGGCACCATGCCGTACTTCACGCCCTTCTGCTCGGCCATCTTCATCAGCGAGGGGTGGCCGTTGAGCATGCCGACCTGCCCGTCGGCGAACGCCGCGAAGGCGTCGGCGCGGTTGAGCTTGGCGGGGGCGACGGGACCGGTCAGCTCCTTGCCGACGAGTTCGTCGCGCAGCCAGGTGAAGGTCTCGACGTTCTCCGGGGAGTCGATGCCGTAGCCGCCGGAGCCGTCGGTGTAGCCGCCACCGCCGCTGAGCAGCCACTGCATGGTCTCGGCCTGCGCCTCCTCGGGCCCGAGCGGCAGCGCGTACGGGAACTTCACGCCCTCGGCCTTCAGCGCCTCGGCGCCGGCGGCCAGCTCCGCCCAGGTGGTGGGCGGGGTGATGCCGGCCTTGGCGAAGAGGGTCTTGTTGTAGAAGAGCAGGCGGGTGGAGGCCGCGAACGGCATCCCGTACTGCACGCCGTCGAGCTGGCCGGCGGTGGCGAGCTGGGAGGCGAAGTCGGCCTGGACCGGGATGGAGAGCAGGTCGTCGGCCGGGTAGAGCAGCCCCGCGTCCGCGTAGTCGGCGTACGCGCCGATCTGCGCCATGTCGGGTGCCTTGCCGGCGTCGACCATCTCCTTGACCTTGGCGTCGACGTCGTTCCAGGAGTAGACGCTGACCTCGATCTTCACTCCGGGATGGTCGGCCTCGTACTCCTCGACCAGCTTCGCCCAGTACTTCGTCGAGCTGTTGGCCGGGCTGTCGCCGTAGTCGGCGGCGACCAGCCGCAGAGTGACGTCGTCGGAGTCTCCGGTGAGGCCGCAGCCGCCCAGGACCGCCGTCATGCCCAGGGCGGACATCACCGCGATCATTCCCGTCTTGCGCCGCTGCACTGCTTCCCCAACCCCTGTCGTCTCACGTGTTCCAGTTGTCCGAATTCCGGAAGGAGGTCTACACCTTCCGGGGAAACAAGGTCTACACCACGCGAGTGGACTAGACCTCTTCCGGGTCCTCGGGCCACACTGTCCCCCGTGAGACACGTCATCGCCCTCGATGTGGGCGGCACCGGGATGAAGGCCGCCCTGGTCGGGGCGGACGCCGTGCCCTTTGCGGACACACCCGGCCCGCCCGTGCCCGTGCTGCTGCACCAGGCGCGCCGGGCCACCGGCCGCGAGCGCGGCCCGGAGGCGGTCGTGGAGACGATCCTCGACTTCGCCGCCGAGCTGTCCGCGTACGGCGAGCGACACCTCGGCGAACCGGCCGCCGCCGCCGGAGTCGCCATCCCCGGCATCGTCGACGAGCAGCGGGGCGTCGCCGCCTACTCCGCCAACCTCGGCTGGCGCGACGTCCCCCTGCGCGACCTGCTGCGCGAACGGCTGTCCGGCATCCCCGTCGCCCTCGGCCACGACGTGCGCACCGGCGGCCTCGCCGAGGGCCGCGTCGGCGCCGGCCGGGGCGCCGACCGCTTCCTGTTCGTCCCGCTCGGCACCGGCATCGCGGGCGCCATCGGCATCGACGGCACCGTGGAGGCGGGCGCGCACGGCAACGCGGGCGAGATCGGCCATGTCGTCGTACGCCCCGGCGGCACCCCCTGCCCCTGCGGCCAGCACGGCTGCCTGGAGCGCTACGCCTCCGCCGCCGCGGTCAGCCAGGCCTGGGCCGAGGCGACCGGTGACCCCGACGCGGACGCGGCGGACTGCGCCAAGGCCGTCCTGTCCGGCGACCCGAACGCCGTCCGGATCTGGCAGGAGGCCGTCGACGCCCTCGCCGACGGCCTGGTCACCGCCCTCACCCTGCTGGACCCCCGCACGATCGTCATCGGTGGCGGCCTCGCCGAGGCGGGGGAAACCTTGTTCACACCGCTGCGGGACGCCGTCCGGCGGCGGATCACCTTCCAGCAACCGCCGTCGATCGTCCCGGCGGCCCTGGGCGACACGGCCGGCTGCCTGGGCGCCGGGCTCCTGGCGTGGGATCTCCTGGATTCGACCGACGGTACGGAGGTAACGACCTGATGGCACCCCAGCCAGGGGCGCGGGACAGCGCCGAATCGCGGCCGGGCCGCGGGGCGCGACCGGCCACGACGATCCCGCACCCCGCGACGGACGGCACCCCGCTGCTGCTGACCGGCGCCCACGTCGTCCTGCCCACGGGCACCGTCGAGAACGGCCGGCTGGCGGTCGAGGGCACCCGCATCGCCGCCGGCGCCCCGGCCGGCGCCCACGTCCTCGACGTGACCGGCCACTGGCTCGTCCCCGGCTTCGTCGACCTGCACAACCACGGCGGCGGCGGAGCCAGCTTCACCAGCGGCACCGTCGACGACGTGCTGCGCGGCATCCACACCCACCGCACCCACGGCACCACCACCCTCGTCGCCTCCACCGTCACCGGCGACATGCACTTCCTCGCCCAGCGCGCCGGACTCCTCAGCGAGCTGGCCGAACAGGGCGAGATCGCCGGCATCCACTTCGAGGGCCCGTTCATCTCCCCCTGCCGCAAGGGCGCCCACTCCGAGGAACTGCTGCGCGACCCGGACCCGGCCGAGGTGCGCAAACTGATCGACGCGGCCCGCGGCCACGCCAGGATGGTCACCCTCGCCACCGAACTGCCGGGCGGCATCGACTCCGTACGCCTCCTCGCGGACCACGGCGTGATCGCGGCGATCGGCCACACCGACGCGACGTACGAGCAGACCGTCGAGGCGATCGAGGCGGGCGCCACCGTCGCCACCCACCTGTTCAACGCGATGCCCGCGCTCGGCCACCGCGCCCCGGGCCCCATCGCGGCACTGCTGGAGGACGAGCGGGTCACCGTCGAGCTGATCAACGACGGCACCCATCTGCACCCGGCCGCGCTGGAGCTGGCGTTCCGGCACGCGGGCGCCCACCGGGTCGCGTTCATCACCGACGCGATGGACGCGGCCGGCTTCGGCGACGGCCGCTACATGCTCGGCCCGCTGGAGGTCGAGGTCGCGGACGGCGTGGCCCGGCTGGTGGAGGGCGGCTCGATCGCGGGCTCCACGCTCACCCTGGACCGCGCCTTCAAGCGGGCGGTGACCGTCGACCGGCTGCCCGTCACGGACGTCGTCGCGGCCCTGTCCGCCAACCCGGCCCGGCTGCTGGGCATGGACGACCGGATCGGCTCCCTGGAGCCCGGCAAGGACGCCGACCTGGTGCTGCTGGACGGCGACTTCGAGCCGGTCGGCGTGATGCGCCGCGGCGAATGGGTGGTTGAGCCCCAACTGGGGTGATCCGTCCGCGAGTCGAGGGACGACGGCCGGTTCCGGGACTGGGCCGGCCGCCGTCTCTTTGGCATGATCGAGCCCTCCGGGGAACGTCTCGCACCTCCGGAGACATACGTCTCGACAAGCGCATTCACTCGGGGGAGGCCGGCCCAGGTGATCCTCACGGTCACGCTGAACACCGCTCTCGACATCACGTACCGCGTCCGGTCCCTGCGGCCCCACACCACCCACCGGGTCACCGATGTCACCGAGCGCCCCGGCGGCAAGGGCGTCAACGTCGCCCGGGTCCTCGCCGCCCTCGGCCACGAGGTGACCGTCACCGGTTTCGCGGGCGGCGGCACCGGACGGGCCGTGCGGGACGGCCTCACCGCCACACCGGGCGTGACCGACGCGCTCGTCCCCGTCGGCGGCGCCACCCGGCGCACCGTCGCCGTCGTCGACGAGCACAGCGGCGACACCACCCAGCTGAACGAGCCGGGCCCGCTGATCGACCCCGCGGAGTGGTCCGCCTTCCAGGAGGTCTACGCGGACCTGCTCACCGCCGCCGACGCGGTCGCCCTGTGCGGCAGCCTCCCGCCGGGCGTCCCGGTGGGCGCCTACGCCGGGCTGGTCCGCACCGCCCGCGCGGCCGGCGTCCCCGTCCTGCTGGACACGAGCGGCGAGCCGCTGCGCCGGGCCGTCGCCGCCCGCCCGGACATCATCAAGCCGAACGCCGACGAACTGGCCGAACTGACCGGCGCCTACGAGCCGCTGCGCGCCACCCAGGACGCGCGCCGGCGCGGCGCCCGCGCGGTGGTGGCCTCCCTCGGCCGGGACGGACTGCTCGCGGTGACCCCTGAGGGCCTGTGGCGTGCCGCGCCGCCCGCGCGGATGCACGGCAACCCGACCGGCGCGGGCGACTCCGCGGTCGCGGGCCTGCTGTCGGCCCTGGTGGAACACCTGCCGTGGCCGGACCGCCTGGCCCGCGCGACCGCCCTGTCGGCGGCGACGGTCCTCACCCCGGCGGCCGGGGAGTTCGACCGGCGCTCCTACGAGGAGCTGCTGGGGCGGGTCGCGGTGACCTCGGAGGCCACCGCCGCGTGAGCCGCCCCGCGCGGGCTACTCCACCCAGCCCTTGGCCAGCCACAGCCGGTCGAGGTTGGCGTCGCACTGGTTGCCCTGCTCGCAGGAGATCTTCAGCTCGTTGGTGCCCTTGTTGAGCTGGATCCAGTTGTAGGTCTGCGTCCAGCCCTTCGCGTAGTCGCCCTCGGGGGCGTGCGCGAAGTTGGCCATGTTGACCTTGCGGGTCTGCGGCGTGCCGTTGACGGTGAGGGTGGCGTCGGCGTCCTTGCCGGGCACGCCGTAGCCCACGAACAGGGTGTACTTGCCGCTCTCCGGGATGCCGTCGACCTTCCAGGTGACGGACGCGCCCACGGTGTTGAAGCCGGTGACGTAGAAGCCGCCGTCCGCCTTGGCGCCCTTGACCTCGGATGCGGTGGTCGCGCCGCCGCCGAGCTGGAGCGTCTTGGCGTCGATCGACGGCAGCTCCTTCTCGCCCGCCGCGCCGGAGGCGCTGCTCGTCGGCGTCGGTTCGGCGCTCTCGGTCGCGGTCGGGGTGGGCGAGGCGTCGCCGCCCGCGGCGTCGTCGCCGGAGTCGCTGCTGACCATGGCCACGCCGATGCCGATGACGACGGCCGCGACGACCGCCACCGCGCCGATCAGCAGACCCTTGGTGTTCGGACCGCGCCGGCCGCCGCCGCCCCCGGGCGCCGGCTGCTGGGTGGTCGGCGCGCCGCCGGGATAGGTCTCGGGTGCGGCGTAGTGCGCGTGGGGCCGCCCGTAGGCACCCTGCTGCGGCGGCACGCCCTGTCCGTACGTGGCGTGCTGCTGCCCGCGCGGGCGGTCCCCGACGGTGCGCACCCTGCTGACCGAGTTCGGGTAGCCGTAACCGCCGGACGGCGGCTGGGCGCCGTTGGCCTGACCGTCGGCGTAGAGGTAGCCGAACGGGTCGTCGTCCTCGGGCGTGCTCGCGCCGTTGTTGCCGGGCGTCATCCCTCGTACTCCTCAAGCAGGTGCGGGTTCGGTGCGTGCGGTGGTGAGAGGGCGAGCCTACCCGCTCTGACTGACCCGAACGGGTGACCCGGATCGCATCACTTCGCTGACCTGCGGCTCAGCCGGCGCGGCGGTGCTGTTTGGGACGAGATCGTTTCTCGACGTACATCCGCTCGTCCGCTGACTTGAGCACTTCGTCCGCGGTCATCCCGCAGTGCGCCCAGCCGATACCGAAGCTGGCGCCCACCCGGACCGCGCGGCCCTCGGCCCGGATCGGCTGGATGATCTCGTTGCGCAGCCGGACGGCGAGGTCCGCCGCGTCGGCGCGGCCGAGGCCGTCGGCGAGGATCACGAACTCGTCGCCGCCGAGCCGGGCGACGGTGTCGCCGTCGCGCACCCCGTTGCTGAGCCGGCGGGCGACCTCGATGAGGACGGCGTCGCCCGCGTTGTGCCCGAACCGGTCGTTGATGGACTTGAAGCCGTCGAGGTCGCAGAAGAGGACCGCGAGGCCCTTGGTGCCGTCGTCGTGGTCGCCCTCGGGGGCGACGGTGTGGACGTGGTGGTCGTAGACGTCGTAGCCGTCGGCGCCGGGCGGGAAGTCGAAGGCGTGGCCGGGCTCGTAGCCGGCGGGGCCGTAGGCGGCGTCGTAGGAGTCGTACGGCCCGGACTGGGGGCGCTGGCAGAGGCGGGCGGAGAGCCGGGAGCGCAGCTCGGCGGAGTTGGGCAGTCCGGTGAGGGAGTCGTGCGAGGCGCGGTGGGCGAGCTGGAGCTCGCGGCGCTTGCGTTCCTCGATGTCCTCGACGTGGGTGAGCAGGAAGCGGGGGCCGTCCGCGGCGTCGGCGACGACGGAGTTGCGCAGGGACACCCAGACGTAGCTGCCGTCGCGGCGGCCGAGCCGCAGTTCGGCGCGCCCGCCCTCGGCGGAGGTCCTGAGGAGGGTGCCTATGTCCTCGGGGTGGACGAGGTCGGAGAAGGAGTAGCGGCGCATCGCGGAGGCGGGGCGGCCCAGCAGGCGGCACAGGGCGTCGTTGGTGCGCAGGATGCGGCCGTGCTGGTCGCCGCCCATCTCGGCGATGGCCATGCCGGAGGGGGCGTACTCGAAGGCCTGGCGGAAGCTTTCCTCGCTGGCGCGCAGGGCCTGCTGCTCGCGTTCGAGGCGGACCAGGGCGCGCTGCATGTTGGCCCTGAGGCGGGCGTTGCTGATCGCGATGGCGGCCTGGAAGGCGTACATCTGGAGGGCTTCGCGGCCCCAGGCGCCGGGCCTGCGGCCGTTGCGCGGGCGGTCCACGGACAGGACGCCGATGAGTTCGCCGGAGGCGGCGCCGCCGTGGGCGCCGGGGGCGTACATCGGCGCGAAGAGGCGGTCGGAGGGATGCCACTCGTCCTCGAAGCGGGGGGCGGGGCCCTCGGTGTACCACTGCGGGACGTCGTCGTCGTCGAGGATCCAGCCCTCGGTGTGGGGTATGAACACCAGGTCGCCCCACTGCTCGCCCATGCTCAGGCGGCGCTCCCAGGAGGCGCGCGAGCCGACCCGGCCGGTGATCAGGGCCTCGGCGGCGGGGTTGCCGGAGAAGGCGGCGACGACCAGGTCGCCGTCGGGGCGGACGAGGTTCACGCACGCCAGCTCGTACCCGAGGGCGGTGACGACGCCGTCCGCGACGGTCTGCAGTGTGTCGGCCAGGCTGCGCGCGGTGTTCATGTCCGCCATGACCTGGTGCAGCTGCCGCAGGGACGCAAGACGGACATACGGCTCCGACTCGGTCTCCATGCTCGCCCTCCCCCCGAGACCTCGCAGCGAATCAAGGGTTCTCTTCGGCGCCTTTTCCGGATGGTGCCTGCGTATCTTCCCGCCACTGAATCACAGCGCGCTCCCCACTCGGTACACAGGGTCAACAATTAATGCCCCTTGTGACTCAAGTCACAGTAGAACGTGAACAATTGAGTGGAGGTTCTGCGTTTTCCCCGTGCGTTCACCGAACGCATGGTTTGCGCGCTTGACCGGTTGTCCGCCTCCAGCCCTAGGACCGGCTTCGGGCCGGGGTCGGATGCGCCGGGCTCGTACCGGAGACTAGCGTTCCGAGTGTGCTGAAGACTCCCCCCTCCACCCGCTCCGTTCCGTCCGTGCCCGTCCAGCCCGCATCCGGCGGGCATGCTGAGGGGGTGAGCAACGACGAGTTCCGGGCCGCCATGTCCCGGCTGGCCGCCGGTGTCGTCCTCGTGACGGCGGTCGAGCCGCCGCTGGACCCCGACGACCCCACGGCGCCCGGCGGGGAGGACGTCGGCATGACCGCGACCGCCTTCATGTCGGTCTCCCTGGACCCGCCGCTGGTCCTGGTCAGCCTGCGCGAGGGCTCCCGCATGGACGACCTGCTCGCCGAACAGCCGCTGTGGGCGGTCTCCGTCCTCGCCGAGAGCCAGCGCCACATCGCCGGCCGCTTCGCCATGAAGGGCCGCGTCAGCGACCGCCTCCTGTTCGCCGACATCCCCTACCGGCGTGGCGAGGTCACCGGCGCGCCCCTCGTCGGCGGCGCCCTCGCCACCCTGGAATGCCGCACCGAACAGCGGGTGACCGCCGGCGACCACACCCTGGTCGTCGGCCGGGTCCTGACGGCGGACCTGCCCAGCGCGGAGGGCGGGCCGCTGACGTACTTCCGCGGCCGCTACCGCCGGCTGGGCTGACCGGAATTCCGTGGCCGCGCGGCGGACGTCTCTCCTGCGGTGCGCGGATGATCACCCGCGCATGGATGACTTCGCGGAAGCCGAGGCCCAGGCAGGACGCCTCGGGGCCGCCGGGGCCGGGGGGCCGGGTGACGTACAGCTCGGTGCCGTTCTCCTGGTCGGGGCGCACCCGGATGCCGGTGGCGGCGCCGAAGGTGGCGGGGGCTCGGGGCAGACGCCTCCCGGCCCGGAGGTGTCCCGGTCCGGCGGGCTCAGGGCGCGGGGGCGATGTCCAGGGCGGCGAGCCGTTCCGGCTCGGACACGACCTCGATGACGGCGACGCGGTCGCGTACGACCGTGAAGGCCAGCACCCGCTCCACACGCCCCGCGGCGTCCCGCACCACCACGCCGGGCACCCCGCCGACCAGCGCGGGCTCCGCGATCCGGGCGAGGTGGGCGAAGCTCGTGGCGCCCCGGGCGACCGCCCGCGCGCCCGCGGTCACCCCACCCGCCGCGCGGGCCACCACGTCCGGGTCGAGCACCCGCAGCAGCCCGTCGAAGTCACCGTCCCGCGCGGCGGCGAGAAACGCGTCCACGACCTCGCGCTCCCGCACCAGGTCCGTCCGCGGCGCCTCCGCCCCGCGGACCCGGCGCCGGGCCCGGCTGGCGAGCTGCCGCGCGGCCGCCGGCGTACGGTCCACGATCACCGCGATCTCCTCGAACGGCACCCCGAACAGGTCGTGCAGCACGAACGCCAGCCGCTCGGCGGGCGTGAGGGTGCCGAGCACGACGAGCAGGGCGGCCCCCACCGAGTCCGCGAGCAGGGCGTCCTGCTCGGGCCCGGCCACGGGCACCGGCCGGCGGTCCTCCTCCAGCGGCTCCTCACGACGGGAGGCGCGCGAGCGCAGCAGGTCCAGGCAGACCCGCCCCACCACCGTGGTCAGCCACCCGCCGAGATTGCCGATGTCCCCGGCCTCCGACCGGCTCAGCCGGAACCACGCCTCCTGCACGGCGTCCTCCGCCTCGGGAAGCGAGCCGAGCATCCGGTACGCGACGGCCCGCAGCCGGGGACGGTGCGCCTCGAAACGCTCGGCGAGGAAGTCGGTGTCGCTCATCGGTCGGGGCCTCTCGTCGCGATCGGTCACGGGGTCGGTCACCTCGGATGACGGATCGCGGCGGGGAGATGTGACACCGGCGGGGTGAGGAGGGGATGTGGCACCGGGGAGGGGGGTGTGAGGCCCGCTAGGACCAGTTCTGCCCGGAGCGGCCGCGCTTGGTCTCGGCGCGCTGCTTCTTCTCCCGGAGCCGGCGCTCGTTGATGCCGCGCGGGATGCGGGTCGGCTTGCGCGGCTTGGGCGGCGGCGCGGTCGCCTCGGCGAGCAGCGCCGCGAGGCGTACGGCGGCGGCCTCGCGGTTGCGCCACTGGGAGCGGTGCTCGGAGGCGCGGACGCTGATCACCCCGTCGGCCAGCCGGCCGGCCAGCCGCTCCAGGGCCCGCTGCTTCCACACCTCGGGCAGCGCCTCGGTGCGCGCGAGGTCGAACCGCAGCTCGACCTGGGAGTCGCTGGTGTTCACATGCTGCCCGCCGGGCCCGGACGACCGCGAGAAACGCCACATCAGCTCGGCCTCGGGAAGCGAGACGGAGCCGCGGATGACGTGGGGACCGGACATGCCGTCCATGTTCCCCGCGCTGACGGGCTCACGTCACCCGAATATCCGCACTACGGCCATCCCGGTAAAGAAAGTAAAGACTCCAGGAACCTCGCGTACCCCTCTTCGCGTTCATAGGGGTAGCTGTAGCTTCTTGCCGAATGTAAACGAGGAAGGGACTCCCGAACCATGGCTGTAAGCCTGTCCAAGGGTGGCAACGTCTCGCTCACCAAGGAGGCTCCGGGCCTGACCGCCGTCACCGTGGGCCTCGGCTGGGACGTCCGGACCACCACCGGCACCGACTTCGACCTCGACGCCTCCGCGATCGCGGTCAACACGCAGGGCAAGGTCTACTCGGACCAGCACTTCGTCTTCTTCAACAACAAGCAGACCCCGGACCAGACGATCGTCCACACCGGTGACAACCGCACCGGCGAGGGCGCCGGCGACGACGAGGCGATCAACGTCAACCTCGCCGCCCTCCCGGCCGACGTCGACAAGATCGTCTTCCCGGTCTCCATCTACGACGCGGAGGCCCGCTCGCAGAACTTCGGCCAGGTCCGCAACGCCTACATCCGCATCGTCAACCAGGCCGGCGGCGGCGAGATCGCGCGCTACGACCTGTCCGAGGACGCGGCCACCGAGACGGCCATGATCTTCGGCGAGCTGTACCGCAGCGGCGCGGAGTGGAAGTTCCGCGCCGTGGGCCAGGGCTACGCCTCGGGCCTCGCGGGCATCGCGCAGGACTTCGGCGTGAACGTCTGAGTCACCCGCTGACCCGCCCGCGCCGCCGGGCCTCCCGACTCCGTGCCGGGAGGCCCGGCGGCGCGTTAGGTTGCCGCGTGTGATCCTCGAACCCCTGACGGTCCCCCGCGGCCACGCCGTCCCGGCGCCGCTGCTCACCGAACTCACCGCGCTGTACGCCGCCGACCGCGAGTTCCAGGCACTCAGCGGCGACTTCCCGGACCCGGACGACATCCGGCCCGAGCAGGTCGCGGCGGCGCTGACGCAGGAGCTGGCGAACCCGGACACGGAAGTGCTGCTCGCGCGCGCCGCCGGGCGGCTGACCGGCATGGCGATCACGCTGGCCCACCACCCCGACCCGGACGACCCCGACCCGTGGATCGGGCTGCTCCTGGTGGACCCCGCCGTGCGCTGGCAGGGTCACGGCCGCCGCCTCGCCGCGGCCGTCGAGGACCGCTTCCGCGCCGCGGGCCGCACCGCCGTACGGCTCGCCGTCCTCGAGAACAACCCCAGGGCCCTGGCCTTCTGGACCGCCTGCGGCTACGAGGTCATCGACCACCGGCCCGACCGCGCCCTGCACCGCCCCTGCGCGGTCCTGCGCAAGCCCCTGCGCACCCCGCGCCCGGACGCCTGACCTCGCACCGCTGTGCAACCGAGAACACGCCGGCCCCCTCGACGGTGACCCGCCCCCTCAGGGCCGGGCCGGGCGGCCGTCGCCGTACAGCCAGTCCTCCCAGACGCCGGAGAAGTCATGGCCGGGCGCCTGCCGTTCGACGTAGGCGGTGAAATCCGCGGTGTCCGCGTTGCCGTGCCGGTGCTCGCCGGCCCAGCCGCGCAGGAGGCGGCGGAAGGCGCCGTCGCCGACGATCTGCCGGATCCTGTGCAGGACCATCGCGCCCCGCTCGTAGACCGGGCGCCCGGAGACGTCCTCGACGGCCGGCGGCTTCGCGGGCGGGAACGCGAACACCTCCTCGTCGGTGTACAGCGCGTCGAAGATCCGCTCGGCGCTGTCCCCGCCGTGCTCCTCCTCCCACAGCCACTCGGCGTACGTCGCGAAGCCCTCGTTGAGCCACATGTCCCGCCAGGTCTTCGGCGAGACCGAGTTGCCGTACCACTGGTGGGCCAGCTCGTGGACGAGGAGCAGGACGTCCGGGGTGCCGGGGAAGACCGGGCGGTTCTGCGTCTCCAGCGCGTACCCGGCGATACCGGAGGGCGCGACGATCGCGCCGGTGGAGGAGAAGGGGTACGGGCCGAAGGTGTCCCGCGCCCACTGCATCGCCTCGGGAAGGCGGGCCAGCACCGGGTGGCTCGCCGCCGCCTCGGTCGGGTGCACCGCGCTGTACACGGGCAGTCCGTCCTTCGTCCGGCCGCGCCGGACCTCGTAGCGGCCGATCACGAGCGTGGCGACGTAGCTCGCCATCGGTTCGGTGGTGCGCCAGGTGTACGTCGTACGGCCGCCCTTGGTGCGCTCGCCCGCCGGCTCGCCGTTGGAGACCGCGGTGAGCCCGCGCGGCACGGTCACCGTCACGTCGTACGACGCCTTGTCGGAGGGGTGGTGGTTGCCGGGGAACCACGCCATCGAGCCGACCGGCTGGCCGAGCGCGACCGCCCCGTCGGTGGTGCGCAGCCAGCCCTGCTCGGAGCCGTCCGCGTCGGTGAGGGCGGCCGGGGTGCCCGCGTAGCGGACCGTGACGCGGAAGGTCGCGCCCTCGGCGAGTTCGTCACGGGGGCGGACGGTCAGTTCCTGGCCCGCGCGGTTGAAGTCGGCCGCCGTGCCGTCCACCGTCACGGAGCGCACGTCCAGGCCGTCGAGGTCGAGGTTGAGGGCGGACAGCGGCTGCGTGGCACGGGCCGTGACGACCGCGCGGCCGGTGAGCCGGCGGCTGTCGGGGGCGTAGTCGAGGGTGAGGGCGTAGTGCGTGACGTCGTAGCCGCCGTTGCCCGCCTTGGGGAAGTACGGGTCGCGCAGCCCAGAACCGCCGGGGGTGCCCTCCACTCCGCCGCCGCAGGCGGTCAGGGCGAGGGCGAGACTCAGGCTCAGGGAGGCGGCGACGGGGACAACGGGTGCGAAACGGGACACGTCCGTGATCCTAAGGCGGCGCCGCCGTCCCGCCGGCCGGCGGCGGAACGGCCGCCCCGCGTGCCGTGACACCATCACCTACGTGCTCGACATCGGTTACGCCCTCTCCACCCGCTTCCCGGACCCGCCGCAGACGGACTACCGCCGCGCGGACGTCCACGCGCTGCGCCACGATCTGTTCTGCGGCGACGTCTACCTCGCCGACACCGAGACGGACCGGGAGCTGTCCACAGCCTGGGGATGGGTGCCGGTGCTCGACTTCGCGTGGGCGCTGTGCGACATCGTGGAGCGGCTGGACCGCGACCCGGCGGGCTCCCGCGCCTCGCGCCCCCAGCACGCCGAGCTGGACTTCACCGAGTCCACCGACCGGATGCTGTTCGAGCGCCGCTTCGGCTGGGTGGACATCGAGGCCGACTGGATGCCGGCCGAGGAAGCCCCCCTCACCTTCTCCCACACCGAACTGCGCCGCGAGGCCCGCGACTTCCTGCACGACCTGGTCGCCGACCTGTGCGACCTGCACGAGGACCTGGCGGACAACCCGGCGATCTGGACCCTGCAGGCGAGGTTCCCGCGGGTGGCGTGAGCAGCGGGCCACCCGAGGCTCGGAGGCACCTGAGACCCACAGGCACCCGAGACCCGCGCCACCCGTGATCCGGGCCGCCCGAGACCCAGAGTCACCCGAGGTCCGGGCCGCCCGAGACCCAGAGTCACCCGAGACCCGAGCCGCCCGTGATCGGGGTGGGCGCTAGCCCACCCGTACGCGCACCCCCAGCGCCGCCGCGAACACCTCCGCCAGGTCCATCAGCTGGCCGGGGCTGATGACCGCGCCCGAGAGGCGGTCCACCCCGCCCGCGATCTCCAGGGGCTCGGCGCCGCGCAGGTCGACGTCCTTGAGGGTCGCCGCGGTGAAGTCGGCGCCCTTCACGGCGCAGCCCGCGAACTCGACGCGCTCCAGGCGGGCACCGCCGAAGTCGGGTTCGACCAGCACGCAGTTCTCGAAGACGACGTCTCTCAGCCGCGCCGTGCGCAGGTTGAGGTAGTCGAGCTTGCCGCCCCGGATCACCACCCGTTCCAGCACCGCCCCGTGCAGCTGGACGCCGCCGAGCCGGGGTTCCGTGACCTCCACGTCCCGCAGCGTCGCCTCCGCCAGGTCCGTGCCGACGCCCTGCACGCCGGTGACGGCCGAGTCGAGGAAGCGGGCCTTTCTCAGCCGGGTCTCGGTCAGGGTGCAGGAGGTGAGCACGCAGTCCATGAACCGGGCCCCGGCACCGTCCTGACCGGTGAGGTCGCCGCCGCGGAACTCCACGCCGTCGTAGTCCCCGTCCGGTTCCAGGCCCGCGCCGCCGTACGGCTCCAGCGGCGGCAGCCGCAGCTCCGGCCTGCGCGCCGGCTTCACATCGCTCACGTTCCGCACCCCGTCCGTGTCCGCACCCCGTCCGTGTCCTCACCCCGTCCGTGTCCTCACCCAGGCCCCTGCCCACGCCCAGGTGCCTGCCCTCGCCCACGCCCCATGCTGCACCCCACCACTGACAACGCCCCCTCCCACGGCCCTGACCAGTGAAAACCTCCCCGATGTCACATCCGGGCCCCCCTCACCTGTCTTACCTGCGAGACAGACCAG
The DNA here is from genome assembly GCF_040678395.1 of Streptomyces sp. NPDC052687. Taxonomy (NCBI): domain Bacteria; kingdom Bacillati; phylum Actinomycetota; class Actinomycetes; order Kitasatosporales; family Streptomycetaceae; genus Streptomyces; species Streptomyces sp. NPDC052687. The sequence goes on from NZ_JBFATR010000012.1 coordinate 16,068, forward strand.
CGACCCGAGGGAGACCCACCCCATGCACCGCATCACCGTCATCGGAGGCGGCTTCGCCGGACTCACCGCGGCGATCACCGCGGCCGAAGCGGGCGCCAAGGTCACCGTCCACGAGGCGCACCACACGCTCGGCGGGCGGGCCCGGACCGCGGAGGGGCCGTACCGGACCAACGAGGGCCCGCACGCGCTCTACAGCGGCGGCCCGCACTGGACCTGGCTGCGGCAGCGCGGCCTGCTCGGCCCGCTCGCCCCGATCCCGCCCCTGGAGGCCGCCCGGCTGCGGCTGCGCCACCACGGCGCGCTGCGCCGCACCCCGCCGTTCGCGATGCTGAAGCTGCTGCGCCCCGGCGCCCGGCAGGCCCCGGCCGACACCGACTTCCTGACCTGGGCGACCGCGCAGGCCGGCGAGGAGGGCGCCCGCGCGGCCGCGCACTACGCCGCCGTCGCCCTGTTCCACCACGACCCCGGCTCCCTGTCCGCGGCGTTCGTGCAGGAACGGCTGCGCCGGGCCACCAAGCTGCCGCCGGAGGCGCACTACCCGCGCGGCGGCTGGGGCGGCCTGATCGACCGGATGGCCGGGCGCGCCTGGAACCTCGGGGTGCGGATCGAGACGCTGTCCCGCGTGGACACCCTGCCCACCGACACGCCCGTCATCGTCGCCACCTCCCTGGACGCGGCCCGCCGCCTGCTCGGCGACGACTCGCTGACCTGGCCGAGCGGCCGTACGGCGCTGATCGACCTGGCGGTGCGCACCCGGCGCGGTGACGCGTTCATCGTCTCCGACCTGGACGCGCCGGGCTGGCTGGAGCGGTTCACCGCGCAGGACCGCACCCTCGCCCCGGCGGGCGAGCAGCTGATCCAGGGGCAGTTCCCCATCGGTCCGCACGAGTCCCGCGCGGACGGCGTCGCCCGCGCCGAACAACTGCTGGACCTGGCCTGCGAGGGCTGGCGCGAGCGCGTCACCTGGCGGCGCGAGGCGGTCGCGAACGGCCGTACCGGAGCCGTCGACCTGCCGGGCACGACCTGGCGGGACCGTCCGGCGATCGACCGCGGCGACGGCGTGTACCTGGCGGGCGACCAGGTGGCCGCGCCGGGCGTGCTGGCGGAGGTGTCGTTCACCAGCGCGCTGACGGCGGTGTCGCTGGCGCTCGGCCGGTACGGATCGCGGCCCCTTGACCTCAAGCACGCTTGAGGTCGGAGAGTGGTGGCCGTCCGGACCGGCGACCACGACCGGCGGAACGGAACACGACAGTCCGGGGGGATCCCATGCACGCCATCCGTCTCCACGCCTTCGGCCCCGCCGACAACCTTCGCCACGAGGAGGTCGAGGACCCCGTCCCCGGCCCCGGCCAGGTCCGGATCAAGGTGGCCGCGGCGGGCGTCCATCTGCTCGACACCGCGATCCGGGAGGGCCTGCGCGGGCCCCTGCCCGAGCTGCCCGCCCTGCCCACCGTCCCCGGCCGTGAGGTCGCCGGGACCGTCGACGCGCTCGGCCCGGACACCGACGGCTCCTGGCTCGGCAAGCGGGTCGTCGCCCACCTCGGCTTCGCGCCCGGCGGCTACGCCGAACTGGCCGTCACCGGCACCGAGCGCCTCCACGAGGTGCCCGCGAACCTGGACTTCGCGCAGGCCGTCGCGATGATCGGCACGGGGCGTACGGCCATGGGGATCGTCCAGTTCGCCGAGCCGGGCCCGGACGACGTCGTGGTGATCCCGGCCGCCGCCGGCGGCATCGGCACCCTGCTCGTGCAGTACGCCAAGAACGCCGGCGCGACCGTCGTCGGCCTGGCCGGCGGGCCGGAGAAGACCGCGCGCGTGGAGGCGAACGGCGCCGACCTCGCCGTCGACTACACGGACCAGGGCTGGCCGGAGAAGGTCCGCGCCTGGCTCGGCGGCCGGCCCGCGACGATCGTCTTCGACGGCGTCGGCGGGGACGCGGCCCGCGCGTCCGTCGCGCTGCTCGGCCCGGCCGGGCGGCACCTCGTCTTCGGCTGGTCCGGGGCAGGGCTGCGCGACGGCTCGCCGTACCTGGTCGAGGGGGTCTCCGAGGAGGTGCTGGGGCCGGTGATGATGCGCAAGGCCGGCGGGGACAACCCGGTGCGCACGCTGGAGCTGCGCGCCCTCGCCGAGGCCGCCGCCGGCCGGCTCGTCCCCGCCGTGCAGCGCTTCCCGCTCACCGAGGCCGCCGCCGCGCACCGCGCGCTGGAGAACCGCGGGACGACCGGCAAGGTGGTGCTGGAACCCTGACCGGGCGGGGCGCTCACGCCGAGTGAGCGGTCGGGGTGCGGTACGTACCGTTTCATGGTCTTCTGACCCCCATGAGCGTCCCCCGACGTGACCCGGCCTCCCCCACGACGGCTCCTGCGGCCGCGGACCCCCGCCGCTGGTGGAGCCTGGTGGTCATCGCCATGGCCCAGCTGATGGTCGTCCTCGACTCGACCATCGTGAACATCGCGCTGCCCTCCGCCCAGCGCGACCTGGGCATGACCGACGGCAACCGGCAGTGGGCGATCACCGCCTACACCCTCGCCTTCGGCGGACTGCTGCTGCTCGGCGGCCGGATCGCCGACCTGGTCGGCCGCAAGCGCACCTTCGCCATCGGGCTGGCCGGCTTCGCCACCGCCTCCGCGCTCGGTGGCGCGGCCACCACCCCGGGCATGCTGTTCGGCGCCCGCGCCCTCCAGGGGATGTTCGCCGCCTTGCTCGCCCCGTCCGCGCTCAGCCTGCTCACCACGACCTTCACCGACCCCAAGGAGCGCGGGAAGGCCTTCGGCATCAACTCCGCCCTGGCGGGCAGCGGAGCGGCCATCGGGTTCGTCCTCGGCGGAGTGCTCGCCGAGTACCTGGGCTGGCGCTGGTGCCTGTACGTCAACGTGCTCATGGCGATCACCGCGCTCATCGGTACGTACGCCCTGGTGCGCGGGGGCGGCCCCCGCCCCGCCGGGGCCCGGCTCGACGTGCCCGGCGCGCTGCTCGGCTGCGGCGGGTTGCTGACGATCGTCTACGGCCTCAGCGAGGCAGAGCCGAGGGGCTGGGCGGACGTCCGGGTGCTCGGCCTGCTCACCGTCGGCGTGACCCTGCTCGCCGGTTTCGTGTGGTGGCAGAGCAGGGCCCGTACGCCCTTGCTGCCGCTGCACATCGTGCGGGACCGCAACCGCGCGGGCTGCTGCCTGACCCTGTGTCTGGCCGTGATCGGCATGTTCGGCATGTTCCTGTTCATGACGTACTACTTCCAGGTCGTCAGGGGGTACTCCCCCGTCACGACCGGGCTGGCCTTCCTGCCGCTCACCGGCTCGATCATCATCGGCTCGACCCAGATCTCGGCCCGGCTCGTCCCGCGCGTCGCCCCGCGCCTGCTGGTGGCCCCCGGCATGCTCCTGGCCACATCCGGGATGCTGGTCCTGACCCGGCTGACGGTGGACGCGGAGTACGCCACCGAGATCCTGCCCGCGCTGATCCTCGTGGGCCTCGGCATGGGCCTCACCTACACGCCGGTGTTCGCCAACGCGACCGCCGGGGTCGCCCCCCGGGACGCCGGCGTCACCTCGGCCACCCTCAACACCTCGCAGCAGGTCGGCGCCTCCCTCGGCGTCGCCCTGCTCAACACGATCGCCACCACCAGCGCCGGCGGCTACCTCGCCGCCCATCCGGCCCACCCGGCCCAGCGGGAGGCGATCATCCGCCAGAGCCTCGTCCACGGCTACTCGGTCGCCATCTGGTGGGCGGCGGGCATCATGCTCCTCGCCGGTCTGGTCGCCGCCCTGATGGTCACCGGCAGGCCCCCTCGGTCGAGGCACGGGGCACCGGAGAAGGCCCCGGCGGCACAGTCCGCGGCCTGAGTCTCAGCCCCGCCCCGCCACCCGGTCCGCCCACCGGGCCAGCCGGGACGACGCCGCGCTGTGGGTCACCGTCTCCCGCCGGTCCGCCGTGCGGTACGTGGCGTACATGCCGTGGACGCCCAGCCAGCGCAGCGGCTCCGGCTCCCACCTGCGCACCTTGTGCCCCACCCACGGCAGCTCGGTCAGCTCGGTCCGGCCGCCCTGGCCGGAGTCCTGCTGGACGAGGTCGCGCAGGGTGCGGCCGGCCAGGTTGGCCGTGGCGACCCCCGAACCGACGTAACCACCCGCCCAGCCGAGCCCCGTCGACCGGTCCAGGGTGACCGTCGCGCACCAGTCGCGCGGCACGCCCAGCACCCCCGACCAGGCGTGCTCGATCCGCACCCCGGCCAGCTGCGGGAAGAAGCCGACGAGGACGTCGCGCAGCGCCTCCACGGTCTCCGCCTGCGTGCGCCCGTCGTTGTCCGTCCGCGACCCGAACCGGTACGGCACGCCACGCCCGCCGAGCGCGATCCGGCCGTCGGCGGTGCGCTGCGCGTACATGTACGCGTGCGCCATGTCGCCCAGCGTCTCCCGGCCGTCCCAGCCGATCGCCGCCCACTGCTCGCCGGTCAGCGGCTCGGTCGCGATCATCGAGGAGTTCATCGGCAGCCAGGTCCGCCTCTGCCCCTTGAGGGCGGCGGTGAAGCCCTCGGTGCAGCGCAGCACGTACGGCGCGCGGACGGTGCCGTACGGCGTCACCGCGTGCTTCGGCCGGATCTCCGTGACCGGCGTCGACTCGTGGATGACCACGCCCAGCGCCTCCACGGCCGCCGCGAGCCCCTTCACCAGCTTCACCGGGTGCACCCGCGCGCCGTGCGGCGTCCACGCCGACCCGACCGCGTCGGCCACCCGGATCCGCCGGGCGGTCTCCCGCGCGCCGTACAGCTCGCGGTCCTTCTCCCCGAACGCGACCTCCGCCTCGTGGTGGGCCCTCAGCCGGGCCAGCTGCGCGGGCGTACGGGCCACCTCCAGGACCCCGCCCTTGTGCAGATCGGCGTCGATGCCCTCCGCGTGGGCGACCCGGATCACCTCGTCGACCGTGTCGTTCATGGCCTTCTGCAGCCGTACGGCCGCCTCGTGGCCGCGCAGCCTCGCGTACCGGTCCCGCCCCGCGATGCCGTTGTACAGCCAGCCGCCGTTGCGCCCCGAGGCGCCGTAGCCGCAGAACTTCTGCTCCAGGACGGTGATCCGCAGGAAGGGCGCGGCCTTCTTCAGGTAGTACGCGGTCCACAGCCCCGTGTACCCGCCCCCGACGATCACCACGTCGGCGGACGCGTCCCCCTCCAACGGCCTCCTGGCCTCGGGAAACCCGTCCGCCGCGTACCAGAAGGAGACTCCGCCGTTCACGACACCGCTGCTCATGGCCCCGGACGGTAACCCGCGCCGCAGCCCGCTGTCTCCTTCGGATTCGGTGGAATCCCGCCCGCCCCGGCCGAGCGTAGGCTCGTCGGCGTGATCGACGTCCCGGAGCAACTCGCCGCGTCCCAGGAGCGGTTCAACGGCGCCGCGGGCCGTGCCTTCGTCGCCCGCCTGCCCCGCCTCGCCGAGACCTTCCTGGACCGCTGGGAGCTGCGGCCCGACGGCCCGTCCCTGTACGGCGTCTGCGCCCTGGTCCTGCCGGTGCGCCGCGCGGACGGCACCCCCGCCGTCCTCAAACTCCAGCTCGTCGACGACGAGACCGCGGGCGAGCCGGTCGCGCTGCGCACCTGGAACGGCGACGGAGCGGTCCGCCTCCTCGGCCACGACCCGGCGACCGGCACCCTGCTCCTGGAACGCCTCGACCCGTCCCGGTCGCTCTCCCGCGTCCCCGACACCCGCGAGGCGTGCCTGGTCATCGCCCGCCTCCTGGCCCGGCTCACCACCCACCCCGCCCCACCGAACCTGCGCCGCCTCGGCGACATCGCCCCCGCCCTGCTGGAGCGGACCCCGCCGGCCCTGGCCCGCGTCCCCGACCCGGACACGCGCCGCCTCCTCGCCGACTGCGCGGCGGCGGTCCGCGAGGTCGCCGACGAGCCCGGCGACCGCCTCCTGCACTGGGACCTGCACTACGACAACGTCCTCGGCGCCGACCGCGCGGACTGGCTCGCCATCGACCCCAAGCCCCTCGCCGGCGACCCCGGCTTCGACCTCTTCCCGGCGCTCGCCAACCGCTTCGCCCCGGACGAGATCCTCTGGCGCTTCGACGCCCTGACCGACACCCTCGCCCTGAACCGCCCCCGCAGCCGCGCCTGGACCCTCGCCCGCGTCCTCCAGACCTGCCTGTGGCACCTGGAGGACGAACGCCCCCTCGGCGAGGACCACCTGGAGATCGCCCGGCGCGTACGAGGCGCCCGAGGCTGACCGCCCCGGCCCGGGTGACCAGAGCCCGCACCCGCCACGCAGGAAATTCCCGCCTCAGCCCGCACGCACGCGGCGCCCCGCCTTATCCCGCCGTCGCCCGGCGCCCCTGCCGGTACTCGTCCCACAGGCCGAAGAACAGCTCGACCGCCGGCACACCGGCCTCCCGGGCCTCGCGTTCGATCTCGACGGCCCAGCCGAGGGAACTGTGCCGGCCGAGTCGCCGCCACAGCCACGCGTCGAACGGTCCCGGCGTCCCGGGGCTCCAGAAGGGGAAGTCCTCCTCGATGCCGTGCACGGCCATCGCCGCACGGTAGCCGCACAGCAGGGAGTCCAGGTGCTGGAGGGAGTTCCCCCGCAGCCACATGCCGGGGCGGAGTCGTATCTCGTCGAGGAGATCGTGGACGTCGGACAGTTCCGTGAGTGGTCTCGGCTGCCGGCGTGCGTTGCTCGTGCCTGTCATGACCGCCCCGGTCGGTGTCGCCGGAAGATGTCCGAACGCCCCGTCCGGATCACCGGCGGGGCGTTCGTACTGCGTGGACCAGAGCCCCCTGTCGGACTCGAACCGACGACCTTCGCTTTACAAGAGCGGCGCTCTACCAGCTGAGCTAAGGAGGCACGCGCGCGTGGAGCACTGCGCGCCCGTGCAGTGTACCCAGCTCCCGGCCGGGTCCCGTCGAAAATTTCCGCGAAGTTCACAGCCGTCCGACTACTGACAGAACAGGTGAACGGCGGGTACCGTCTCGACCCAGTTCGCACGGTCACCCGTGCGGACTAGACCACCACCTTCCTACAACGGATCGTCCGGCACGTTCCTGCCGGTAGAAGGGGGCCCATTCACCATGGCCACTGTCACGTTCGACAAGGCGACCCGGATCTACCCGGGTTCCGACAAGCCCGCCGTCGACGCCCTGGACATCGAGATCGCGGACGGCGAGTTCCTCGTCCTGGTCGGCCCGTCCGGCTGCGGCAAGTCCACCTCCCTGCGCATGCTCGCCGGCCTGGAGGACGTCAACGGCGGTGCCATCCGCATCGGCGACCGCGACGTCACCCACCTGCCGCCCAAGGACCGGGACATCGCCATGGTGTTCCAGAACTACGCCCTCTACCCGCACATGACGGTCGCCGACAACATGGGCTTCGCGCTCAAGATCGCCGGCGTCAACAAGGCGGAGATCCGGCAGAAGGTCGAGGAGGCGGCGAAGATCCTCGACCTGACCCAGTACCTGGACCGCAAGCCGAAGGCGCTCTCCGGCGGTCAGCGCCAGCGTGTCGCCATGGGCCGCGCCATCGTGCGCGAGCCGCAGGTCTTCCTCATGGACGAGCCGCTGTCGAACCTCGACGCCAAGCTCCGCGTGTCGACCCGTACGCAGATCGCCTCGCTCCAGCGCCGCCTCGGCATCACCACCGTCTACGTCACCCACGACCAGGTCGAGGCCCTGACGATGGGCGACCGCGTGGCGGTCCTCAAGGACGGTCTGCTCCAGCAGGTCGACACCCCGCGCAACATGTACGACAAGCCCGCGAACCTCTTCGTCGCCGGCTTCATCGGCTCGCCCGCCATGAACCTGGTCGAGGTGCCGATCACCGACGGCGGCGTGAAGTTCGGCAACTCGGTCGTGCCGGTGCAGCGCGACGCGCTCTCCGCCACCAGCGACAAGACGGTCACCGTCGGCGTCCGCCCCGAGCACTTCGACGTGGCCGGCCCCGACTCCGACCTCGGTGTCGAGGTCGTCGTCAACGTCGTGGAGGAGCTGGGCTCCGACGCGTTCGTCTACGGCACCGCCAACGTGGGCGGCGAGTCCAAGGACCTCGTGGTCCGCGTCGGCGGCCGTGAGGTCCCCGAGAAGGGCAGCACGCTGCACGTCGTCCCGCGGGCCGGCGAGACGCACGTCTTCTCCACGTCGACCGGCGCGCGCCTGTCCGACTGAGCGGAACAACCCCGGGTAATTCACCCAGGTTGACGAAGAGGGCCCCGCAGATCCCTGCGGGGCCCTTCTCGTTGTCGACAAATACCCCGGCGCACTCGCCCATTTCGACCACCGTTCGTCAACACGCCACCCGGTTTTGCCGCCTCCCCGTCCCCCGAACCGGTGACCAAATGTCGCCATGTCATTACCGGGCGCTACCCTCACGAGCGTGAAGCACTCCACCACCCCACAGACGCGACGCGGCCGGGGCCCCGCCCGCCGGATCGGCCGCTCCCTCGCCCTCGTCCTGCCCGTCGTCCTGGTGCTCTCCGGGACCCTCGCGGTGACGCATGTCAACTGGTCGGGGAACCCCGAGGGCTCGGTGCTCGCCGCCTCGGACATCTCGGCCGCCGACGCCGCCACGCGCACCCAGCGCAAGGCCGCCCACGAGGTGCTGCGCGACCAGCTCCTGACCGAGCTGCAGCAGAAGGACCCCGGCGTCGCCCTCACCCACCTCCAGCAGGCCGTGGACGAGCGCCCGTCGCTCGCCAGGCACTGCGTCTCCATCGCCCGCGCCCTCGGCCGCGCCGCCGTCGCGACCTACGGCCCGACCCGCGCCCAGTCCTACGCCCGCCCGGTCTGCGACACGTCGTACGCGTCCGGCGTCCTGGCCGCCCACGGCTGAACCCGGTCCCTGGGGAGCGGCACAGCCGATCCCCGGGGGCGTGGGGCAGTACCGCCCCACGGCTGCGCCCCACGGGCGCGGCCCGCCACGGACGACCCGCACCCGCGTCGCCCGGCACCTCCCGAGCCACCGGACGACTGCGGCGCACCCCCCGCGTACAGTGCGACGCATGACTGATCCGACCGCCGCGGCCCGCCCTGTCCAGGCCGTCATCCTGGCCGGAGGCCAAGGCTCCCGGCTGCGCCCCTACACCGACGACCGGCCCAAGCCGATGGTCGAGATCCCCGGCACGGGGACGCCGATCATCGGTCATCAGCTCGCCTGGCTCGCCGAAGAGGGCGTCACCGACGTGGTGGTCAGCTGCGGCCACCTCGCCGACGTCCTGAAGGACTGGCTCGACTCCGCCGAACTCCCGGTGTCCGTCACCACGGTCGTGGAGAAGGAACCGCTCGGCCGCGGCGGCGGCCTGAAGTTCGCCGCCGCGCACCTGCCCCACCCGGACCGCCCCTGGTACGCCACCAACGGCGACATCTGGACCCGTTTCTCGCTGCGCGAGATGGCCGACTTCCACACCGAGCGGGACGCCGTCGCGACGCTCGCCCTGGCCCGCCCGCGCATCCCGTGGGGCGCCGTCCGCACCGACGGCTTCGGTCACATCACCGACTTCATCGAGGCCCCGCCGTCCACCTTCGAGATCAACGCGGGCGTCTACGTCTTCTCCCCCGGGTTCGCCGCCCTGCTCCCCGAGCGCGGCGACCACGAGCGCACCACCTTCCCGCACCTGGCCCGCGAGCGCCGCCTGGCCGGCTTCCCGATCCCGCACGGCGCGTACTGGCGCGCCATCGACACCGCGAAGGACCTCACCGAGGCGGCAAAGGAACTGGCAGCCCTGGGCCGCTGAGCCCCTGCTGGGCCGCGGAGCCCTTGCCGGGCAGCTGACTCCTTCCTGGGCAGCCGACTGCTTCCTGGGCCACTGAGTGCTCCCTGGGCCGCGGAGCCCCCACCCCGGCCCCGTCGGCCCTGCCGGGCCTCCCCGCCTCTCCCCCGGCCCCACCCGGGCACCCGGGCCTGCCCGTCCCCGCCCATGCGCCGGCCTTCCCGGGCTCTCCCGGCTCCCGGCACTCGGGGACCCCTTCCAGGGCGACTCCGTAGCCCGCACGACCGGTCGTACGACGAAACGGGGCCCCGCACCCGAAAGGTGTGGGGCCCCGTCGTCGTGCCGGGGTGGGTGGAGGGGGCTACCCGAGGAGTCCCCCGACCAGGCCGGGCCGGCCGGACTGTCCGGATGACGTGTCCCCGCCGTTGCCGCCCGGCGAGCCCGTGCCGCCGCCGGTGGTGGTGGAGCCGCCGCCGGACGTCGGTCCGGTCGTCGTGCTCGGCGCCTGCTGCTCCGGGGAGGACTGCTGCGGCGGCGCCTGCCCCGCCGTGCCCTGGGTCTGGCTGGGCGCCCCGCCGGTGACGGCCTCGCGGGTCGCGTCCGGCGTGGTCGTGGCGCCCTCCGCGCCCGCCGTGGGCGCCGACGTGGCGCCCTGGGTGGGCGAGGAGGTGCGGGCCGACGGGCTGCTCTCGGCCCGGCGCTCGCCGGGCTCCTGCGGCAGCGGCGAGCCGGGCAGCTCGTTGCGCGGCGGCTCGTCGGGGCCGGGGACGACCACCCGGTCGGCGTCGCGCACGGCGCCGCCCAGCAGGGAGCCGACCAGCAGGGTGAGCCCGACGATGACGGCGGTGACGAGGGCGCCGCGGCGCAGCACGTAGCGCCGCAGCTCCCAGATGTCGGAGCGCGGGCCGAGGCGGCGCCAGGCGAGCCCGGCGAGGCGTCCGTCGACGGAGTACACCGGCGCGCCCGCGATGATTAGCGGCGACCAGGCGGCGAGGTAGATGATGTCGGGCGTCTCGTAGACCGGGACGCTCTTCCAGCTGACGGTGACGAGCAGCGCGGCCGACAGCAGCGCACCGCCCACGGCCGCGACCCGCTGCCAGCATCCGAAGACGGTCAGGACACCGACGATGACCTGGGCGAAGGCGATGACGAGCCCGGAGCCGACGGGGTGCTCGAGGGCGAACTGGCGCAGCGGCTCGGCGACGTCCCAGGGGTGCAGGGTGTTGAGCCACGTGACCATGGAGCCGCGCTTGCCGCCGTCGAAGTAGACGGGGTCGCAGAGCTTGCCCATGCCGGCGTAGACCGAGATGAAGCCGAGGAAGATCCGCAGCGGGAGGAGGACGCCCCCCAGGTTCATCCGCCGGCCGGGGTAGTAGGCGTGCCGGGCGGGATCGTCGCCGTGCCGCCGGCCGCGGCTCTCGGTCCCGGTCGTGATCTCGTCGGTGTCCGGGTTGGCGTCCGGGTCGGCGTCGGCGTCCGCGTCCAACCGTTCGTCGTAGGGGAGTTCGTCGTACGCCCCCTCCACGGTCCGCATGTGCGGCAGCAGCCGGGTGCCGTCGCCGGGGGTGCGCTGGGCGCCGACGACGGGGGTCTCCACGGTCTGGTCGAGGTCGTCGTAGCCGATGCCGCCGTAGGCGTCGCCGGTGTGGCCGGCGTCGTCGTGGCCCGCGCCGCGGTAGCCGTCGGCGCCGGTCTCGACGCGGGGGATGACCTGGGTGGCTCCGGCGTCGGCGGCCGAGGGGTCCTCGGCGTGCCGGACGCCCGCCCCGCGCACGGCCTGGAGCAGGCGGTGCGCGCCGGTGTCGTCGGGGGCGGACCTGCCGCTCCAGACCACGGGGCGGCGGCGGGCGCCGTCGGGGGCCGCTCTGCCCGCGGCCGTACTCGCGGCGGGGATGCGGGCGGTGTCCTCGGCGGCGCTCACGTGCCGCGCGACCCGCGGCGATTGCGCGCGTCGCGAGGAGGCGCCCAGCTGCACGCGGAAGCTCGCGTGATTGACGATGATCTGCGCCGGATCGCTCGGCACCTTCACCATGCTCAGCGCGGGAGCGTCGTCGAATCCCGACGAGCGGTCCCCCGTGGGTGTGCGGGGTGTTCTGGTGTCCACACTCATCTAACCGAGTGACGTGTGTTTAGGACACTGCTTTGACCCGCCGGATCTGTCCGGACCGCGTCAAGCTTGCCCGGACAGAACCAAACACCCCTTTCGGGCGACTAATACACACACCCGTTCGGGATGGTCACGCCCGGCGGCGCGCCGCCTCGTACAGCACGATGCCCGCCGCGACACCCGCGTTCAGCGACTCGGCGCCGCCCGGCATCGGGATCCGCACCCGGAAGTCGCAGGTCTCGCCGACCAGCCGGGACAGGCCCTTGCCCTCGCTGCCGACGACGATCGCGACCGGCCCGTCCAGCGCCTCCAGCTCGCCCAGTTCGACCTCGCCGTCGGCGGCCAGACCGACCACGACGACACCGGCCTTCTTGTACTGCTCCAGTGCGCGGGTGAGGTTGGTGGCGCGGGCGACCGGCGTGCGCGCGGCGGTACCGGCGGAGGTCTTCCACGCGCCGGCGGTCATGCCGGCCGCGCGCCGCTCCGGCACCAGGACGCCGTGCCCGCCGAACGCGGAGGCCGAGCGCACCACGGCACCGAGGTTGCGCGGGTCGGTCACCCCGTCCAGGGCGACGATCAGCGGGTCCTCGCCCTCGTCGGCGGCGGCGTCGAGCAGGTCCTCGGGGTGGGCGTACTCGTACGGCGGCACCTGCAGGACCAGGCCCTGGTGGTTGAGGCCGTTGGTCATCCGGTCCAGCTCCGGACGCGGCGCCTCCATGAGGTTGATGTTGCCGCGCTCGGCGGCGAGCTGCAGCGCCTCGCGGACCCGCTCGTCGTTGTCGATGAACTGCTGGACGTACAGCGTGGTGGCGGGCACGCCCTCGCGCAGCGCCTCGTACACCGGGTTGCGCCCGACGACCAGCTCGGAGGCGGACTTGCCGCCCCGGCCGCGCGCCGCGGGCCGGCGGGCGGCCTGCTTCGCCTTGGCGGTGGCGATGCGGTTCTTCTTGTGTCCCTTGCGCATCTCGGCCGGGGGCGTGGGCCCCTTGCCCTCCAGGCCCCGGCGCCGCTGGCCGCCACTGCCGACCTGCGCGCCCTTCTTGCCGGACATGCGACGGTTGTTCGCGGCCATGACCTACCTGTCTGTGTGGTGCTTCGGTTGCGTACGTCTTTGCAGTGTGCCGCCCGGCGGCCCGGGCGGCACAATCGATCTTCGCCGGGCGGTCAGCGGGAGCCGAGGCTCCAGCGGGGCCCCTGCGGGCCGTCCTCGATGACCAGCCCGGACTGCTTGAGCTGGTCGCGGATGGCGTCGGCGGTCGCCCAGTCCTTGCGGGCCCGCGCGGACTCGCGCTGCTCCAGGACGAGGCGTACGAGGCTGTCGACGACGCCGTGCAGGTCCTCGCCGCGCTCGCTCTCGCCGGCCCACTGCGCATCCAGCGGGTCCAGGCCGAGCACGCCGAGCATGGCGCGCACCTCGGCGAGGCGGGCCACGGCGGCGTCCTTGTCGTCGGCGGCCAGGGCGGAGTTGCCCTGCCGGACCGTGGTGTGCACGACGGCGAGCGCCTGCGGCACGCCCAGGTCGTCGTCCATCGCCTCGGCGAAGGCGGGCGGCACCTCGGCGGACGGCTCGACCGGGCCGCCGGCCAGCTCCACCACGCGCTGCACGAAGCCCTCGATCCGCGAGAACGCGGCCTCGGCCTCCCTGAGCGCCTCCTCGCTGTACTCGATCATCGAGCGGTAGTGCGGGGTGCCCAGGTAGTAGCGCAGCACGATGGGGCGCCACTTCTTGACCATCTCGGAGACCAGCACCGAGTTGCCGAGCGACTTGGACATCTTCTCGCCGCTCATGGTGACCCAGGCGTTGTGCACCCAGTACCGGGCGAACTCGTCGCCGTAGGCCTTGGCCTGGGCGATCTCGTTCTCGTGGTGCGGGAAGATCAGGTCGAGTCCGCCGCCGTGGATGTCGAAGGCGCTGCCCAGGTACTTGTGCGCCATGGCGGAGCACTCCAGGTGCCAGCCGGGGCGGCCGCGGCCCCAGGGCGTCTCCCAGGTGGGCTCGCCGGGCTTGGCGGCCTTCCATAGGGCGAAGTCGCGCGGGTCCCGCTTGCCGGTCTCGCCCTCGCCGGAGGGCTGGAGCAGGTTCTCCAGCTCCTGGTTGGAGAGCTGGAGGTAGCCGGGGAAGGACCGCACGTCGAAGTAGACGTTGCCGTCGGCCTCGTAGGCGTGCCCGCGCTCGATGAGCCCGCGCATCATCTCGACCATCTCGGTGACGTGGCCGGTGGCCCGGGGCTCGTACGTCGGGGGCAGGCAGCCGAGGACGCCGTAGCCGTCGTTGAACGCGCGCTCGTTCTCGTACCCGATCGCCCACCAGGGGCGGCCCTGGTCGGCGGCCTTGGCGATGATCTTGTCGTCGATGTCGGTGACGTTGCGGATGAACGTGACCTCGAAGCCGCGGTACTCGAACCAGCGGCGCATGATGTCGAAGTTCAGGCCCGACCGGATGTGGCCGATGTGGGGCGCGGCCTGCACGGTGGCACCACACAGGTAGATCGAGACACAACCCGGCTTGAGCGGGGTGAAGTCACGGATCTGCCGGGCGCTGGTGTCGTACAGGCGAATAGTCACGGGACCTAGGGTAGTGGGCCGGGGAGGGTGCGTGGGCCGTCGCACGGTTTGTCCGCCACGGGTCCGGCTCCGCGGGGGCCGGCCCCGGCTCGGGCACGGGCGGGCCGGCGCGCCCCGCGGCGGAGCGGCCCCGCGGTCGCGACCCGCGCCCCCGCGGGCGGCGCCGCTCACGCCACGCGCACGACCAGCGCCGTCGCCACCGCCATCAGACCCTCGCCCCGCCCGGGGAAGCCGAGCCCGTCCGTGGTCGCCCCGGACACCGACACCGGCGCCCCGGCGGCCTCCGACAGGATCTTCTGCGCCTCCTCCCGGCGCTTGCCGATCTTCGGGCGGGGGCCGACGACCTGCACCGCGATGTTGCCGATGCGGAAGCCCTCCGCGCGCACGATCCGGGCGGCCTCCGTCAGCAGGGTCACCCCGGACGCGCCGGACCACTCGGGGCGGCCCGTGCCGAAGTGCCGGCCCAGGTCACCGAGCCCGGCCGCCGAGAACAGCGCGTTGCAGGCGGCGTGCGCGACGACGTCCGCGTCCGAGTGGCCGGCCAGGCCGGGGCCCTCGCCCTCCCACTTCAAACCCGCGCACCACAGCTCGCGGCCCTCCTCGAAGGCGTGGATGTCGGTGCCGATGCCGACCTGGGGCAGCGGCATCTCCAGGGGGGCCCGCGGGGGAACCTCAGAAGCCATCGTTGAGCCTCCTGCGTGCCAGGACCGCCTCCGCGAGGACCAGGTCCAGCGGCCGGGTCACCTTGAACGCCTCCTCGTGGCCGGGCACGACCACGACCTGCACGCCGAGCCGCTCGACCATGCTCGCGTCGTCGGTGACGTCGTCGGTGACCGTTTCGTGGGCCCGCACCAGCGTGGCCCGGTCGAAGCCCTGCGGTGTCTGCACCGCGCGCAGCCGCGTGCGCGACGGCGTGGCCAGCACGGGCTCCGGCTCGCCCGCGACGGCCGCCGGCTCGACCTCCTTGACGGTGTCCGCGAGCGGCAGCGCCGGCACCACGGCCCGCGCGCCCGCGCGCACCGCGTCGATCACGGCGTCCACCGTGTCCACCGGCACCAGCGGGCGGGCCGCGTCGTGGACCAGCACGATCCCGTGCCCCGGCGGCACCGCGTCCAGGCCGCGCCGCACGGACTCCTGGCGGGAGTCGCCGCCGGGGACCACGACGAAGTCCGTCCGCTCGGGCAGCGCGTGCGTGTCGAGCAGCGACTTGACCTCGGCGGCGCCGTCGGGCGGTGCGACGACCACGACGAGGGACACCGCGCGGGAGGCGGCCATCGCCCGCACCGCGTGGACCAGCATGGGCGTGCCGTTCAGCGCGCGCAGCGCCTTGGGGGCTCCCGGACCGAGGCGTACGCCACGCCCGGCGGCCGGAATCACGGCGGCGACGGAGGCCGCTCCCGGCGAAGGTCGCGATACGTCAGACATCGTTTCCTGTCAGGTTTGTGTGCTCGGCCTGGTTGGGTATGGCCCTGGAGGTACCCCCCGCTCACCGAGCGTGGGGAGTGCCGGGCGCCCAGCCTCGACCGGACCCTTCCGTGACCCCGGTCGAGCCGCCGGCCAGGGCCCGGCACGCACAGTACCGGGGGGAGCCCTCTCGGCGGACGGCGCGGACGCGGCCGCAGACGAAACATGCCGCAGCGCCCGGCGACGTGATCCACGTCATCGGGCACCGCGGCAGTTCGGTGTACTGAGGCGTACTCGGTGTCTCTCGGTGCAGCTGAGTACGAGACGTACGTACGAGATGTACTGGGCTTCAGCGTTCAGCGGGCTGCTGCCACGCGTCAGGAGGCGAGAACCTCGTCCAGCAGGGCCTCGGCCTTGTCCTCGTTCGTGTTCTCCGCGAGCGCCAGCTCGCTCACCAGGATCTGGCGGGCCTTGGCGAGCATGCGCTTCTCACCGGCGGAGAGTCCGCGCTCGCGCTCGCGACGCCACAGGTCACGCACGACTTCCGCGACCTTGATGACATCGCCGGAGGCGAGCTTCTCCAGGTTTGCCTTGTAGCGACGGGACCAGTTGGTGGGCTCCTCGGCGTACGGCGCGCGCAGCACCTCGAAGACCCGGTCCAGTCCGTCCTGACCGACCACATCACGCACGCCGACGAACTCCGCATTGTCCGCTGGCACACGCACCGTGAGGTCACCCTGGGCGACCTTCAGCACCAAGTAGGTCTTGTCCACGCCTTTGATCTGGCGAGTTTCGATGGCCTCGATCAGCGCGGCCCCGTGATGGGGATAGACCACGGTGTCGCCAACCTTGAACGTCATGTGACAGGTACCCCTTCCGTGGCTATCCAGGGTAACACGGATACGGCGTCTTCTGAATGGCGTTTTCGCAGGTCAGGGCATATCTCGGGGCTTGACAACAGCAACAGGAACGTGCTTCGCGAGGCCGGCGGAACAAGGTATTCGCAGGTGGGAGCGGCTGTCCGGGCCGGGCGAAACGGGCACGTCACATACCGCCGACGCGCCCCCCGAGCGGCCGAACGTCCACATATGTCCGGTTCCAAGTGCTCGACTTCCGCTACTCCGTTCGGTGCGGGACGGTGGGTACGAGACGATTCCGGAATTGATCACGCCACCCGATCACGCCGCGATCACGCGCCGCGCGGTGATCAATTCCGGGGCCGACCGCGCATTCCTTCACGGAAATTTCGCGCGCCGTCGCGGGCCGTATGGCGAACCGTTTGCCCGCGGTCTTCCGCGGGGCCTTATGCGAAAGCCGGACGGTACCCCCCGGCTGAGCGAACCGCCGGGCGAACCTCGCCCCGGGGGAGGGTCGGGTGCGGCGGCACGAGGACGGCTCGGTAACCTGGGGCCGCTGACAGCCACTTAGGGCGGCTTTACAAGGACAGCTGCCCCTGCGTTCAAGGAGTTGCCGCCGCCGTGAGCAGCAGCCTTCGACGCGGCGCCCTCGCCGCCTCCGCCATCGCGTTCTCGATCGCCTCGCTCGCCGCCTGCGGCGCCGGAAACAACGCGCAGACCCTGCAGATCCAGCCGGACAACGCGGCCACCAGCGTCGGCGACATCAAGATCCAGAACGCCGTCGTCATCACCCAGCCCGA
Source organism: Streptomyces sp. NPDC052687 (assembly GCF_040678395.1). Taxonomy (NCBI): domain Bacteria; kingdom Bacillati; phylum Actinomycetota; class Actinomycetes; order Kitasatosporales; family Streptomycetaceae; genus Streptomyces; species Streptomyces sp. NPDC052687. The sequence continues at coordinate 33,488 of NZ_JBFATR010000012.1, forward strand.
CCCCGAGGCCACCGGCCCCGCGGTCGTCTCCGCCACCGTCTTCAACGCCGGTGACCGCGCCGAGACGATCGACAGGATCACCGTGGACGGGATCGGGCAGCCCGTGGAGCTGTCCGCCGCCAAGGGCGGCGGCAAGCTGACCGTCCCCGCCGGCGGCTCCGTCGTCATCGGCGGCAAGGGCAACGCCTCCGCCGTGCTGAAGGACGGCGAGGGCCTGGAGGACGGCGACGCCCAGAAGGTCACCTTCTCCTTCAGCGAGACCGGTGACGTGAGCATGGAGGCCTTCGTCGTCCCCGCCGGGGGCTACTTCTCGACCTGGGGCCCCAGCGAGGTCCCGGCGGCGCCGGGCGCCTCCGCCTCGGCGACCCCGGGCGCCACGCCGTCCGGTGAGGCCGGCCCGTCCGGCGCGGCCGACGGCCACGCCACCGGCACCGCCGCCCCGAGCGGCGCCGCCACCGCGTCCGGCGCGGCCACCGCGTCCGCGTCGGCCGGCGAGTCGGCCGAGGGGCACGACGCGGCCGGGCACTGAGGGTCGTAGACCGCACAGCCGTACGACGAAGGGCGGGGCCTCACCAGGAGGCCCCGCCCTTTCGCCTGTCCGTCACCCCGCGGCCTACGGCTCGAACTTGTAGCCCAGGCCGCGGACCGTCACCAGGTAGCGCGGCGCGCCCGGGTCCGGCTCGATCTTGGCGCGCAGGCGCTTGACGTGGACGTCGAGGGTCTTGGTGTCACCGACGTAGTCGGCGCCCCAGACGCGGTCGATGAGCTGCATACGGGTCAGGACGCGGCCCGCGTTGCGCAGCAGCATCTCCAGCAGGTCGAACTCCTTCAGCGGCAGATCGACCTTGGAGCCGCCGACCGTGACGACGTGCCGGTCGACGTCCATCCGCACCGGACCCGCCTCCAGCGCGGCCGGCGCCACCTCCTCCGGCTCGCCGCGGCGGCGCAGCACGGCCCGGATCCGGGCCACCAGCTCGCGGGAGGAGAACGGCTTGGTGACGTAGTCGTCGGCTCCTATCTCCAGTCCGACGACCTTGTCGATCTCACTGTCCTTGGCGGTCACCATGATCACCGGAACGTTGGAGCGGCTGCGCAGCTGCCGGCACACCTCGGTGCCGGGCAGACCCGGCAGCATCAGGTCGAGGAGGACGAGGTCGGCGCCGTTGCGCTCGAACTCGTCGAGTCCGTCGGGCCCGGTGGTCGCGACCGCGACCTCGAAGCCCTCCTTGCGGAGCATGTACGACAGGGCGTCGGAGAAGGACTCCTCGTCCTCGACGACGAGCACACGGGTCACGGAAGGACCTCCGGGGCGGGAACTGTTTCTTCGTACGGGGGTGCGTCGGGGGACGTGCTGCGGGAGGAGCGGGCACCCGCTCCGCCGCCGGCGGAGCCGTGCTGCGCCCGGTCGCGGGCGGCGCCCGCCTCCGGCAGCCGCAGGGTGAAGGTGGAGCCCTGTCCCTCGGAGCTCCACACCGTGACCTCCCCGCCGTGCGAGGCGGCCACGTGCTTGACGATGGCGAGGCCCAGGCCCGTACCGCCGGTGGCGCGGGAGCGGGCCGGGTCGACGCGGTAGAAGCGCTCGAAGATGCGCTCCTTGTCCTTGTCGGAGATGCCGATGCCCTGGTCGGTGACGGCGATCTCGATCATGTCGCCGCCCTGCGCGGTGACCCGGCGGGCGGCGATGCCGACACGGGTGCGGGCGGGCGAGTAGTTCACGGCGTTCTCGACGAGGTTGCCGAGGGCGGCGGCGAGCTGGCCGCGGTTGCCCCAGACGTGCAGGTCGGCGCCGGCCGCGCGGCGCCCGCCCTGGTCGGCTCCTTCGTGCGCCCCGGTGTTGGAGGCGATGGTGATCTGCTTGGTGGAGGCCGCGTGCCGGCAGCGGTCCATGGCCTCGGCGACCAGTTCGTCCACCGCGACCGGCTCGGCGTCCTCCAGCGGGTCGTCGTTCTGCACCCGGGAGAGGTCGATCAGCTCCTGCACCAGGTTCGTCAGCCGGGTCGCCTCGATCTGCATCCGCCCCGCGAAGCGCTGGACGGCCTCCGGGTCGTCGGAGGCGTCCATGACCGCCTCGGAGAGCAGGGAGAGGGCGCCGACCGGGGTCTTCAGCTCATGGCTGACGTTGGCGACGAAGTCGCGCCGTACCGCTTCGATGCGGCGGGCCTCCGTCAGGTCCTCGACCAGCAGCAGCACCAGGCGGGAGCCGAGCGGGGCGACCCGCGCGGAGACCGCGAGCGCCTCGCCGCGGCCGGTGCCGCGCCGCGGCAGGTCCAGCTCGACCTGCCGTATCTCGCCGTCGCGCCGGGTGTCGCGGGCCATCTGGAGCATCGGCTCCACGGCCAGCTTGCCGCCGCGCACCAGGCCGAGGGCGTACGCCGCCGAACTGGCCTTGACGACCGCGTCGGCCTCGTCCAGGACGACGGCCGACGAGCGGAGCACGGACAGGACCGTGTCCACGCCGGGTGGCAGGACCGGATCGGTGTGCAGGGAGGTGCGGGTGGGTCGTTTCAGGTCGCGCTCGCTCCAACGGAACGCCAGCATGGCGATGACACCGGTGAGTACCCCGGCGATCGCAGCCGCTGCGGCGACCGCCGCGTTCACGTCCATGCATCCAGGTTAGGCATGGTGAGAGGCGTGGCCACAGCCATCCGTGGTGGAGCTCGAACACTCGTCGCCCAGAGTTCACCCAGGAGCCAGTGATGGTTCATTTGGGGTGGCGGAAACGGACGCGTAGGGGACGGATCGTGGGAGCGTGGGGTTGACGGAACGGGTCTTCGGCACGGGTGTGCGGCGGGGGTACGCGGCAAGGGCCCGGCGGCCACGGCGGCCACGCCCCTCGGCGAACGGCCCCTGGACGCCTGGCGCCTCGGCCCCTGGCCCCTGAAACCAATCGGACCCCTGAAATTACCCGGACCCTGGACCCACCGGACTCCCGGGAACGACGCACGAGAGGGAACCCTGATGCGGGACGCGTACCACGAGGAACTGGACTCGATCGGCGACGGGCTGGTCGAGATGGCCCGGCTGGTCGGGTCGGCGATCGGGCGCGCCACGACGGCCATCCTCGACGCCGATCTGAAGCTGGCCGAGAACGTGATCGAGGCCGACCAGAAGGTCGACGACCTCCACCACGACCTGGAGGCACGGGCCATAGCCCTGCTGGCCCGCCAGCAGCCGGTGGCGACGGATCTGCGGATCGTCGTGACCTCGCTGCGGATGTCCGCCGACCTGGAGCGCTCCGGCGACCTGGCCCAGCACGTGGCGAAGCTGGCCCGGCTGCGCTTCCCCGAGCGCGCGGTCCCGCACGACCTGCACGCGACCATCCTGGAGATGGGCCAGCTCGCCCAGCGGCTGATGGCGAAGGCGGCGGAGGTGCTGGTCACCAAGGACGTCGACCTTGCGCTCCAGCTGGAGCAGGACGACGACGCGATGGACCTGCTGCACCGCACGCTCTTCCAGCACCTGATGGACGACCGCTGGAAGCACGGCATCGAGACCGCCGTCGACGTGACCTTGCTCGGCCGTTACTACGAGCGGTTCGCCGACCACGCGGTCGCGGTCGCCAAGCGGGTGGTGTTCCTGGTGACCGGTGAGCACGCGGACGAGCTCCAGCAGGAGCTGCAGACGGAGATCCAGCCGGCGGCGGGGGCGGAGGGCGCCTGACCCGGCCGGCGGCGGGGGCGGGCGCCTGACCCCGCCGCCGGTGGGGGCGAGGGCGTCTGGCCCAGCCGGTGGCTAGGGCGGAGGGCGCCTGACCGGGGCGTCGGAGTGAGGCGGGGCGCGTACGAGCCACAGTGCGCCGTTGATGCGCCCAGGGGACCGGGCGTGCAATGGGCACAGGCTCCAGCCTTGAGGAGGGACCATGGCCGATTCCCCCAGCACTCCGGGTACGACGCCCGACCCCACGCGGGAACGCGGGACCGAGCAGCCGGCGGAGATCAGGAACCTGATACTGATCGGCGCCTGCGGCTGCGGATCGGGCTGCGGCTGCGGCTGCCAGTCGGGCAACCCGTGCCAGTGCGGGTGACCACACGTCACGTCACGAAGGGCCTCCGGCGTGCTGCCGGGGGCCCTTCGGCGCAGCATGGAAGGGGTGGCAGGCCCCTGCCCGTGGAAGGGGTGGCAGGGCTCCCCCTGGGAAGGAGGTGGAGGCCATGCCCGAGTTCATGGACGTCCACCACAACATGAAGGGCATCACCGAGGACCAGCTCCGCGAGGCGCACCAGGCCGACCTCGCCATCGAGCAGGACGAGCGGGTCCACTTCAAGCAGGCGTGGGCCGATCCCGAGTCCGGAGTCGTCTACTGCCTCTCCGAGGCGCCGTCGGCCGAAGCGGTCCAGCGCGTCCACGAGCGGGCCGGGCACAGGGCGGACGAGGTGCATGCGGTGCCGCTGAGGGTGTAGCGCGGGAGTACGGAAGTACGGAAGCAGGGCAGTACGCAGGTACGGGAGCGCAGGGGTCCGGGTCCGGGGTCCGGGTCCGGGTTTCGTACAACCATTCGGCTGCCGCGCAGGTCGTAGAGCGTGTCCGAGCACACCAGAAGGCCGCTCACAGCACGCTCTCGGCCCCCTCGACACCGGAGAACCATGCGCGCCAGACGTACCGCCCTCACCGCTGCCGCGGCTCTCGTGGCAGCGGTGTGCACACCGCTCCTCGTGGCCCCCGCGGCCTCGGCGGCCCCCGCCAAGCTGTCGGACGACTTCAACGGCGACGGCTACCGCGACCTCGTCATGCTGGGCGGCGAGCACGGCAAGGACGGCCGGGTCACCGTCGTCTACGGCACCTCCTCCGGCCCCGGCACCCGCGTCCAGGTCATCCACCAGGACTCGCCGGGCATCCCGGGCGCGGTGGAGACGGACGACGGCTGGGGAACCGCCGCGACCACGGCCGACCTCGACCGGGACGGCTACGCGGACCTGGTCGTGTCGTCCCCCTACGAGGACGCCGGCGACGTACAGATGCGCGGCGGGCTCACCGTCGTCTGGGGCGGCGCCAAGGGCCTCGGGCCGGGCACGGTCTTCAACTCGCCGATCCCCCCGCAGAACGAGCACTCGGGTGACGTGTTCGGTCAGGACGTGGTGACCGGCGACTTCGACGGCGACGGCGACGCGGACCTCGCCGTGACCAGCAACAGCACGGCGGGCGTGGTCCTGCTGAAGGGCCCGTTCACCCGCACCGGCGGCAAGAGCGGCTGGGACTCCCTGGGGGGCGGCTACGGCTACCTGGCGCCCGACAACCTGGTCGCCGGCAAGGTCACCCCGGACGCCGCCACCGACCTGTACATCCTCGGCAGGGACCTCGTGCGCTCCGGCGACCTGGACCTGCGGGCCTACTTCCACCGCGGCGGCAGCGCCTTCACCCAGCGCGCGGCCGAGCTGCGGGTGCCCGACGACGGCGGCCACCAGGGCGGCGACATCCTCGCCGTCGGCGACTTCGACAAGGACTCCTACGGCGACCTGGCCATCGGCCGCGGCTACGAGGCGGGGGACGGCGAGCGCGGCTACGTCACCGTGCAGTACGGCGGCCCGAACGGCCCCGACACCGCCCGCAAGCAGGCCAGGTTCACCCAGAACACCACCGGCGTGCCCGGCTCCTCCGAGAACGAGGACCAGTTCGGCTCCGCCATCGCCGCCGGTGACGTCAACGGCGACGGCTACGCGGACCTCGCCGTCGGCGCCGCCGGCGAGGACCTGGGCGCCAAGCGCAACGCCGGCTCGGTCACCGTCCTCCTCGGCCGCGCGGGCGGCCTGTCCGGCACCGGCGCCAAGTCCTACTCGCAGGACACCTCCGGCATCACCGGCACCCCCGAGACCGACGACCTGTTCGGCGCCAGCCTGAAGTTCGCGGACTACACCCGCGACGGCCGCGCCGACCTGGCCGTCAGCACCAACGAACAGCTCGGCTACGAGGACCGCTGGGGCCTCGTCCACTTCCTCAAGGGCTCCGGTACGGGGCTCACGACGACGGGCGCGAAGGCGTACTCGGTGACGTCGCTGAAGTTGCCGTACGACCGGCTGGGCGGGCCGTTCGCGCGCTGAACACATCGGCGGGGCCGCTCACAACGCGCGCCACCGCGACCGAGGACGGCTACTGGCGCTGGTACTTCACCGGGACCTCCACCACTCCGGCGGTGAAGGCGGCGGGCGACTTCGTGGACGTGCGGTAGCACGCCACCGGGAGCGGCGGGCACGTCTCGCCCGCGTCGCTCAACGAGGCCGAGGCAGGAGGGTGAAGTGTCCGACGAAGAGTCCACCGAGCACTGCGTGTTGCTCTGCGACGATCCGTCCCACGAAGTGGTGCTCGTCGACTGCGGGTCCCGCGAGAGGGATGTGATCCGCGCCGTGCGGAAGGTGACCGGGCTGAGCTTGTGGGACTGCCGGGCGCTGGTGCGCCGAGCGCCCGTCACGCTGTGCCAGGGGCTGTCCGCGTACAGGGCGCAGTCCGCTGTCGCCGTGCTCCGCCGTGCCGGTGCCGCAGCGGAGTGGCGACAGGAGGCGGAGCCCGGAGGGCGCGCGGCCGTGGCACCCTAGCCCTGGAGTGCGAAGAAGCCCCCTCCCGGCGGGGAAACCGCGGGCAGGGGGCTTCTTCAGGCGGGCTTACTTCTTCTTGCCCTGGTTCTTCACGGCCTCGATCGCCGCGGCCGCCGCCTCCGGGTCGAGGTAGGTGCCGCCGGGGTTGACCGGCTTGAACTCGGCGTCGAGTTCGTAGGAGAGGGGGATGCCCGTGGGGATGTTCAGGCCCGCGATGTCGGCGTCGGAGATGCCGTCGAGGTGCTTGACCAGGGCGCGCAGCGAGTTGCCGTGGGCGGCGATCAGGACGACGCGGCCGGTGAGGAGGTCGGGGACGATCGAGTCGAACCAGTACGGGAGCATCCGGTTGACGACGTCCTTCAGGCACTCCGTCTGCGGGCGCAGCTCCGGCGGGAGGGTCGCGTAGCGCGGGTCGGAGAACTGGGAGTACTCGGCGTCGCGGTCCAGCGGCGGCGGCGGGGTGTCGTAGGAGCGGCGCCACAGCATGAACTGCTCCTCGCCGAACTCGGCGAGGGTCTGGGCCTTGTCCTTGCCCTGGAGCGCGCCGTAGTGCCGCTCGTTCAGGCGCCAGGAGCGGTGGACCGGGATCCACAGGCGGTCCGCGGCCTCCAGCGCGAGCTGCGCGGTGCGGATGGCGCGCTTCTGGAGGGACGTGTGGACGACGTCGGGCAGCAGGTCGGCGTCCTTCAGCAGCTCGCCGCCGCGCGTCGCCTCCTTCTCGCCCTTCGCGGTCAGGTTGACGTCCACCCAGCCGGTGAACAGGTTCTTCTCGTTCCACTCGCTCTCGCCGTGGCGGAGGAGGATCAGCTTGTACGGTGCGTCGGCCATGGCTTCGAGCCTACCTAAGGGGTATGGGGGCTGCGGGCCACGCTCCCCCGCCGGCGGCGACGCCCTCGTTACCGGCCGGTGAACTCTTCCACAACCTTTCCTCACATTCGTCTGTCTCGTTAACGCAGGACTTGTGCAGGGGGAGCAGAAGAGGAGCACAGAACGTGACCGTGCGTTCCTTTGCGCGGCGGATGCGCCCGCGGGTAGAGCGGAAGGCCGCCGAGCGGGTGTGGCAGCTGCGGACGATGCGGCGGCGGCGGAAGGCCGCGGTCACCGATCCGGTGCTGCGGCCGGTCGCGGTGCGCGGCCAGCGGCTGTACGGGCGGGTGGTGTCGCGGTTCACCGCCGCGGAGGCGGCCGCCGGCAACCTGGAGATCGTGATCGCGGCGCTGGAGCAGGCCGGGGTGCCGTACTTCCTGGTGCCGACCTCGCGGACGCGGCACATCGTCGGTGTCGCCGCCGCCGACCGGGAGCGGTTCCTCGCCGCCCTGGAGGCGCGCAACGCGGGCAAGGCGGTGTTCATCGGGCGGCCGCTGCCCGGCGGGCAGCTGAAACATCCGGCGATGTTCATGGACGGGGTGCTGCCCGCGCCGCTGCGCTCCGCCCCGGTGCTGCGCATCGGCGAGAACCACCTCGGGCCCGCCGGGCAGCTGCTGGCCGGCCCCGAGCTGGCCTGTGACGTGGAGTTCTGGGAGGACGGCGGTGAGCTGCTGGAGTCCGGGGACGGGCCCCGGCGGCTGGCCAAGGTGCAGCCGCAGGCGTCCGAGGACGTCTTCCGCGACTCGATCGTCGCGCCCCGCAACAACGGGCTGACGGATGTCCTGCCCGCCGCGGAGCGGCAGCCCGCCACCGTGCGGGTCGGCGACCGCGAGCTGCCGACCTTCGCGCCGTTCACCGTGCCGACCGTGAACCGGGTGACGTTCCCGGTCGACGTCGTCTACACGTGGGTGGACGGCGAGGAGCCGCAGATGCGGGCGAAGCGGGCCCGGTACCAGGAGCGCGGGACGGCCGAGATCCTGGACAAGGAGACCAACGCCTCCCGCTACACCAGCCACGACGAGCTGAAGTACTCGCTGCGCTCACTGGCGATGTACGCCGACTTCGTGCGGCACATCTACCTCGTCACCGACGGGCAGCGCCCGCACTGGCTGGACGACCGGGCCGAGGGGATCACCGTCGTCGATCACCGGGACATCTTCCCCGAGGACGTGCTGCCCGTCTTCAACTCGCACGCCATCGAGACCCGGCTGCACCACATCCCGGGCCTGTCCGAGCACTACCTCTACTTCAACGACGACGTCTTCGTCGGCCGCCGCGTCACCCCGGAGCACTTCTTCTACGGCAGCGGCCTGATGAAGATCCCGGTCTCCCCGCTGAAGATCGGTGTCGGCAAGCCGCACGGCGAGGAGACCGCCACCAACTCCGCCAGCAAGAACGTCCGCCGGCTGCTGCTGGAGAAGTTCGGGCGGATGACGACGAACAACTTCATGCACACCCCGCTGCCGCAGCAGCGCGGCGCGCTGCGGGCGCTGGAGGAGCTGTTCCCCGCGGACATCGCCCGCACCACGGCGTCCCGGTTCCGCTCGCCGACGGACATCGCCATGACGGCTCCGCTGCTCTACCAGTACGCGCTGATGACGGGCCGCGGCGTGCCCGGGAAGTTCTCCTTCCGGTACGTGAACATCAGCCGCCCGGACGCCGCCCGGCGCCTGGCCGACCTGCGCCGCAACCGCCGCTTCGACTTCTTCTGCCTCAACGACGTCGACGTGCCGCCGGAGGAGCGGGAGCAGGTCGGCGCCCGGATGCACGAGTTCCTGGAGGACTACTTCCCGTTCCCCAGCCCGTACGAGAAGCAGCCCGGGCAGCTGCCGGAGGAGCCGTCCGAGCAGCTGCCGGGCAAGCCGTCCGAGAGGCGGTCCGGGGCGCGGCCCGGCACCGCCGAGCCCCGGGTCTGACGAGGGACGCGGCCATGGACCTCCGACACCGTCTCGCGCCGCCCCGGGGCCTGCGGGCCGCCCGGGACCTGCTGCTGCGCCACCGGCTCCGGCTGTGGGCCTGGCTGCGGGCCGTGCTGTGGGCGCTGCGCGCGGCGCCGGCCCGCCGCCGGCTGCGGGCCGCCGTGCCCGGGCTGCGCCGGGTCGCCCGCGGACCGGTGCGGCTGTACGGCCGTACGGTCGCCGCGTACGCCGCCGCCGACGCCGCCGCGGCGGACCTGGAGCAGGTGTGCGCGGTGCTGGACGCGGCCGGCGTGCCGTACTTCCTCGTCCCGGGCGAGCCCGGCGCCGGCGGGGCGCGGCAGGTGGTCGGCGTCGCCGAGGAGCACCGCGCGACGGTGCTCGCCCACGCCGCGCGCCACTTCGCCGGCACCGCCGGGTTCGTCGGCGCGGTCGGCGCGGACGGCGCCGTGACCACGGCGGTGCTGTGGGCCGACGGGAGGCTGCCGCGGGCCGTGCGCGGGGCGGCGGTGCTGCGTACCGGTGTGCTGCGGCTGGGGCCGTGCGGGCAGGTGCTCGGCGGTCTGGACACGGGCTGCGACATCGAGTTCTGGCGGCACGGCAGGGACGTCGGGAAGGACCCCGCGTATCTGACCGTGCCGGGCGACCGGCTGCCGGACGTGTTCGGCAGCGCGCTCGTGGCGCCGCGGCCCAACCCCGTCTCGGAGGTGCTGCCGGTGGCGGCGCAGCGGCCGGCCGAGGCACCGGTGGCCGTGGCGGGCCGGCGGCGCCGTCCGGTGCCGACGTTCGCGCCGTTCGCGGAGCCCGGCATCGACGAGGTGTGCTTCCCGGTCGACGCGGTCTACACCTGGGTCGACGGCGACGACCCGGCGCTGGCCGCCAAGCGCCGCGCCCACCAGGCGCTCGCGAACACCGCCATCGCGCCGCGCGAGACGGGCGCCTCCCGCTACACCAGCCATGACGAACTGCGGTACGCGCTGCGCTCGCTGGAGATGTACGCCGGGTTCGTCCGGCACGTGTACCTGGTGACCGACGCACAGCTGCCCGCCTGGCTGGATCCGGCGGCCGCGGGCCTGACCGTGGTGGACCACCGGGACATCCTCCCGGCGGACGCGCTGCCCGTGTTCAACTCGCACGCGATAGAGAGCCGGCTGCACCACATACCCGGCCTGTCGGAGCACTACCTGTACTTCAACGACGACGTCTTCATCAACCGCCCGGTGCGGGCCGAGCACTTCTTCCACGGCAACGGCATCGCCCGCATCCCGCTGTCGCCGCTGAAGCTGGGGGTCGGCGACCCGCATCCGCTGGAGCCGGCGCCGAACTCCGCGGGCAAGAACACCCGTGAGGTGATCCGGCGCTTCCACGGCCGCCAGATCCGGCACAAGTCGCTGCACACCCCGCATCCGCAACTGCTGCGGGTGATGCGGGAGATGGAGGACCTGGGCATCGAGGAGCTGCGGCGCACGGCGTACTCCCGGTTCCGCTCCACGGCCGATGTCGCGCCCGCCTCCACGCTCCACCACCACTGGGCGATCGCGACGGGCCGGGGCGTGCCGGCCGAGTACCGCTTCCGTTACGTCCAGCTCGGCAGCCCGGACATGCGGCGGCGGCTGGCCCGGCTCGCGGCCGGGGAGGACGTCGACTTCTTCTGTCTGAACGACGTGGACACCGCCCCGGCGGAGCGGGCGGCGGCGCAGGCGGCCATCCGCGCCTTCCTGGAGCGGAAGTATCCGTTCCCCAGCCGCTGGGAGCGGGCGGCGCGCGTCGTTCCGCAGTCCTCACGTTTGACGCTTCCCGTTAATTGAGTGGCGTGCATGACAACCCTGCTCGTAAGGTGTGGCCGCTGTCTGAGCCGCTTACCACTGTGGGGGATCCGCGATGTCGTCAGCCGCCGTGCGAGCCGTCCGGGAAACCGTCTCCGGGCTCCCCCGCGAGTTCTGGTGGCTGTGGACCAGCACCCTGGTGAACCGCCTCGGCGCCTTCGTGGCCACCTTCCTGGCCCTCTACCTCACCCTCGACCGCGGCTACTCCGCCACCTACGCCGGACTGGTCGCCGCCCTGCACGGCCTCGGCGGGGTCATCTCCTCGCTCGGCGCGGGCGTGATGACCGACCGGCTCGGCCGGCGCCCCACCCTGCTGATCGCGCAGGCGTCGACCGCGCTGTCCGTCGCCCTGCTCGGCTTCGTGCGCGACCCCGTCGCCATCGCCGCCGTCGCGTTCCTGGTCGGCATGGCCTCCAACGCGTCCCGGCCCGCCGTGCAGGCGATGATGGCCGACATCGTGCGGCCCGAGGACCGGGTGCGGGCCTTCTCCCTCAACTACTGGGCGATCAACCTCGGTTTCGCCGTCTCCTCCATGGCCGCCGGGTTCATCGCCGAGACCAGCTATCTCGCCGGCTTCCTCATCGAGGCCGTGATGACGATGGCCTGCGCGATCCTCGTCTTCGTCAAGCTGCCGGAGTCCCGCCCGGAGCGCACCGCCGCCCAGAAGGCCGAGCCGGAGACCGGCCTGGGCACGGTGCTGCGCGACGGCCGGTTCATGAGCGTCGTCGGCCTGTCGTTCCTCGTCGCGCTGATCTTCCAGCAGGGCTCGGTGGGGCTGCCGGTGGCGATGGGCGAGGCCGGGTTCACGCCCGCCGAGTACGGCATGGCGATCGCCGTGAACGGGGTCCTCATCGTCGCCCTCCAGATCCCCGTCACCCGCTTCATCCAGCACCGTGACCCGCGCCGCCTGCTGATCGTCTCCTCCGTGCTCGCCGGATACGGCTTCGGCCTCACCGCCTTCGCCGGATCGGTCGCCGTGATCGCCCTGACCGTCTGTGTGTGGACCCTCGCCGAGATCGTCAACGCGCCCACCCAGACCGGGATCGTCGTACGGCTCTCGCCCGTGCACGGCCGCGGCCGCTACCAGGGCATGTACACCATGTCGTGGTCCGTCGCCGCGCTGGTGGCGCCCCTGATGTCCGGGTACGTCATCGACCGGTACGGCGCGGAGTGGCTGTGGGGGATGTGCGCGGTCGTGGGCACGGTGGCGGGACTCGGGTACGGACTGCTGATGCGGCGGCTTCCGGAGGAGGAGCCGGCGGTCGGGACAGCGGTCGGGACGACCGGCGTGACGGCGGGCGGGACAGAGATCGGGACGACGGTCGAGACGGTTCCGGAAGCATCCCCGGACCCGGTGGCCCCGACCGTCCCGCAAGCTCTCGACGAGATCGGCGGAACCCGCCCGTCCCCCAGTTCCGCCGGATAGCGTCACCGCCATGGACGAGACAGAGGACACGCGACGGGCACGGAAGACGGAGCGGATACCGGGCGCCGCACGGGCCCGGGGACGGATGGGGCGCCTCTCGGCCGCCGTCGCGGGGGCGGCGGTCCTGGTGACGCTGAGCGTGGGGGTCGCGCTCGCGGCGGGCTCGCAGGACGAGCCGTATCCCACCCCGTCCTCCACCTCCGCCGAGCCGCCGTCCGAGGAGACCCCCGTGCCGCCGGACAGCGGCGGCACCAGCGACGGCGGCACCAGCGACGGCGGTACGAGCGAAGGCGGCACCGGAGGCTGGGACCCGAGCCCCGTCCCCAGCCCCACCGCGGCACCGAGCGACCCGCCGGTCACCGACGCGCCCACCGCGTCCCCCGGCCCCGGCGACCCCGGCGACCCTTCCGCGCCGGCCGGCCTCGACGAGCTGAACCGGCGTATCGAGGAACTCGACAAGAAGGTCGACCGGTTGCCCACGAAGAAGGAACTGGCCGACGCGCTGCGCGCCTTCGCCGACGAACTCGACAAGGAGGAGTGAGGAAGGCGCGGCAGGGCTAGGGGGTGCCCTGGTCCTCGCCGCCCTGGTCCTCGCCGCCCTGGTCCTCGCCGCGCCGGGTGAGGTGGGCGAAGGCGTCCAGGTTGCGCGTGGACTCCCCGCGGGACACCCGCCACTCGTACTCGCGGCGGATGGCGCTCGCGAAGCCCAGCTCCAGGAGGTTGTTGAAGGCGCCGTCGGCCGCTTCCAGGACCTGGCCGAGGAGGCGGTCGACCTCGTCGGGGGTGACGGCGGCCAGCGGGAGCTTGCCGGTGACGTAGATGTCGCCGAGGGGGTCGATGGCGTAACTCACGCCGTACAGCTTCAGGTTGCGCTCCAGGAGCCAGCGGTGGACACCGGACTCGTTCTCGTCGGGCCGACGGATGACGAACGCGTTCAGGGACAGGGAGTGCCTGCCGACGATCAGGGAGACGGTCGTCGACAGTTTGCGCGTGCCGGGGAGCTTGACCACGTAGTGGCCGGGCTCGGGGCCCTCCCACTCCAGCTCGGCGTCCTTCAGCACGCCCTCGATGATCTGCGCGGCCTGTCGCTGTGCTGCACCCGTGGAGTCACCCATGGGCCGAGCGTACGCGACGGCGGTGGGCGTGCAGGGCGGCCGTGTAGACCTCCGCGGTGGCGGCTGCGGAGGCCTCCCAGCCGAAGGCGCGGGCGTGGGCGGCGGCGGCCGCGCCCATCCGGTCCGACAGGGTGGGGTCGGCGGCGAAGTCGTACAGCACGCGCGCGTAGGCGGCCGGGTCGTGGCCCTGGACGAGGACTCCGGTACGGCCGTCGCGCACGGCCACGGGCAGGCCGCCGACCGCCGCCGCCAGCACCGGCGTACCGGACGCCTGGGCCTCTATGGCGACCAGGCCGAAGGACTCGCTGTACGACGGCATGACCAGCACCGACGCGGCGCGGAACCAGTCGGCGAGGTGGTCCTGGCCGACGGGCGGGCGGAAGCGGACGACGTCCGCGATGCCGAGGCGCGCGGCGAGTTTCTGCAGGCCCTCCGGCTTGGCGAGGCCGCTGCCACTGGGGCCGCCGACGACCGGCACGAGGATGCGGGAGCGCAGCTCGGGGTGCTCGTCGAGGAGGACGGCGACCGCGCGGAGCAGGACGTCCGGCGCCTTCAGGGGCTGGATTCGGCCCGCGAACAGGGGGATCAGGGCGTCCTGGGGCAGGCCCAGGCGGGCGCGGGCGGCGGCGCGGCCGTCGGCCGGGCGGAAGCGGTCCAGGTTGACGCCGGGGTGGACGACGGCGACCTTCGCGGGGTCGGCGGCGTAGTGCCGGACGAGTTCGCCGGCCTCTTCGTCGGTGTTGGCGATCAGCCGGTCGGCGGCGGCGACGATCTGGGTTTCGCCGATGACGCGGGCGGCCGGCTCGGGGGTGTCGCCGTCGGCCAGGTTGGCGTTCTTGACCTTGGCCATGGTGTGCATGGCGTGCACGAGGGGGACGCCCCAGCGCTGGGCGGCGAGCCAGCCGACGTGGCCGGAGAGCCAGTAGTGGGAGTGGACCAGGTCGTAGTGGCCGGGGCGGTGGCCGGCCCAGGCCTGCATCACGCCGTGGGTGAAGGCGCACAGCTGGGCGGGCAGGTCCTCCTTGGCCAGGCCCTCGTAGGGGCCGGCGTCGACGTGCCGGACGAGGACGCCGGGCGCGAGTTCCACGGTGGGCGGCAGGGCGGCGGTGGTGGCCCGCGTGAAGATCTCGACCTCGATGCTGAGCGCGGCGAGGCGCTGGGCCAGCTCCACGATGTACACGTTCATGCCGCCGGCGTCGCCCGTGCCGGGCTGGTGCAGCGGGGAGGTGTGCACCGAGAGCATCGCCACGCGGCGGGGCCTGCGGTGGAGCCGCAGCCGGGGCGGGGTGGCCGGGGAGCGCCGTCCGAGCCTGCCGATGTACTGGCTCACGGGCCGTTCCTCCTCGCTGCGGGCATGCCGGTGGGAGGACGTGCGAGCCCTCCATCAAGGGGCAACACAGGAGTGGGCCACTCCATTTCCACCGCACCCTTTTTTACCCAATCATTACCGTTCCTCGCTCAACCGTTCGAGTGCCCGCTGCGTGCACCTCGGCTCCGCCTACCCTCGTACACATGTCATCCCGCACGACGCCCGCTCCCCGCTCCCGGCCGCGCCCGAGCGCGAGGACCGCCGTCGTGGGCACGGTGACGCGCGGGACGACCAACCCGAACCGGCTCCGCCGCATGGACCGCTGGATCGCCGCCACCCACGGCGCCGAGCTGCGCCGCGCCGCCGACCCGGTCGCCGTCGACCTCGGCTACGGGGCCGCCCCCTGGACGGCCGTCGAGCTGCTGCTGCGGCTGCGGGCCGTGGCGCCCCGCACCCGCGTGGTCGGCATCGAGATCGAGCCGGCCCGGGTCGCGGCGGCCAAGCCCTACGAGCGGGCGGGGCTGGACTTCCGGCACGGCGGGTTCGAGGTGCCGGTGCCCCAGCGCCCGCAGCTGATCCGCGCGGCCAACGTGCTGCGCCAGTACGACGAGGCGCAGGTCGCCGGCGTCTGGGAGCGGCTGTGCGCCCGGCTGGCCCCGGCCGACCCGGCCACCGGCGCGCGCGGCGGGCTGCTGGTCGAGGGCACCTGCGACGAGATCGGCCGCCGGCACGTGTGGGTCGCCCTCGGCCCCGAGGGCCCGCGCACGGTCACCTTCGCCACCCGGCTGGGCTCCCTGGACCGCCCCTCGGACCTCGCGGAACGCCTGCCGAAGGCGCTGATCCACCGCAACGTCCCCGGCGAGCCGGTGCACGCCTTCCTCCGCGACTTCGACCGCGCCTGGTCCGCCGCCGCGCCGTACGCCTCCTACGGCGCCCGCCAGCGCTGGATCCGCGCGGTGCGGGACCTGGCGGCGGACTGGCCGGTGACGGACGGCCCGGCGCGCTGGCGGCAGGGCGAAGTGACGGTGCGCTGGGCGGCGTTGGCACCCCGCGGCTGAGGGCGCGGCTGACGGCGCGGCCACCCGCGCGCCGCACCCGGCGCGCCGCCGGCCCCACCGACCGCACCACGGGCCCCACAGGCCGCACCCACCGCACCGGACGGGCCGGCCCTCCCCCGCGGCCGCCCGGGCCCCGGAACGATCTCGCCCGCTCGTTCGTCACAGAGCCGGGGAGTCCGGTACACCGGGCGGCGGGACCGGGGGGCCGAGTCGCGACGCCCGGACCTCTGTCGTTTTGCGCCACGGCATGGCACGATCCCTCAGGCGAGCCGTAAGTTACTGACGGTAAATCAGTTGGGGGCAGGGGTATGGCAAGGGGCAAGCGCGGCTTGATCTCGGTGGCCGTGACCGTCGTGTGCGCGGTCACCGTACTGGCGGTACCCGGCACGGCGTTCGCCGCCGGCGCACCCGAACCGGCCCCGGCACCCACCCCGTCCGCCTCCGCCTCCGCCTCAGCGTCCCCGGCGGCCGGGACCGACCGGGAACTGGAGGCGGTCCGCGAGAGGCTCGACACGCTCTACCGCGAGGCGGCCTCGGCCACCGACGCCTACAACGCCGCCGAGGAGAAGGCGAAGGAGCAGTCGCGGCAGCTCGCCGAGCTGGCGAAGAAGATCGCCGAGGGCAAGGAGAAGCTCGCCGGCCTGAAGGCCCGCGCGGGCGCCGCGGCCCGCGCCCACTACCGCTCGGGCGGCCTCCCGCCCGAGGCCCGGCTCGTCCTCAGCGACGACCCCGGCGCGTTCCTCGACGGCACCGGCCGCGTCCTGCAGGGCCAGCGCGCCACCAAGCACCTGATCGACGAAACCAAGCGCACCCAGCAGGACTTGGAGCAGTACTCCGCGGACGCCGCCTCCCACTGGAAGAAGCTGGAGGCCAACCGCAAGGCCAAGGCCGCCGCCCGCAAGAAGATCGAGAAGCAGATCGCGCAGGCCGAGAAGCTCGAGTCGGAGCTGGAGAAGGAGGAGAAGGAGCGCCTGGCCGAACTCGAGCGCGCGGCGGCCCGCAAGGCGCAGGACGACTGGCTGGGCACCGGCGTCCTCGACGACGCCGACGGCCGGGCCACCACCGCCGGCGAGCAGGCCGTGAAGTACGCCACGGCCCAGATAGGCAAGCCGTACGAATGGGGCGCCGAGGGCCCCGGCTCCTACGACTGCTCCGGTCTGACCTCCCAGGCCTGGGCCAGCGCCGGCCGCGTGATCCCCCGCACCTCCCAGGAGCAGTGGAAGCAGCTGCGGCGCGTCGACGTCACCGACATGCGCCCCGGTGACCTGGTGATCTACTTCGACGACGCCAGCCACGTCGGCCTGTACGTCGGCGACGGCACCATCGTCCACGCCCCCCGCCCCGGCCGCGACATCACCCTCGCGGGGGCCGGCTCGATGCCGATCCTGGGGGTCGTACGACCGGACGCGGGCTGAACCCGCGCCGCGCGGCCCAGTTGGTGACCCGGGCCACGTGACCCACCTAACGCCGGCGCCCCCGCGAAACCGTCCGGGGACGTGACGTTCGTCATCCCGGCAGGTCGGGCGGCGTGTCCAACTGCGGTACGGAACGCGGCATATGACAGTGGCCCGCGGCCGGCCGGCGTGCGCCGCGCCATTCCGCTGCGGCGCCGTCACCCGCTATGGTCCCCGTCGGTGGGTCGAGGTCCCTCGCCCCGCCGTGCCCTCGGGGGGAGGGAAGGAACCCAGGACAATGCCCGCACCCGTACCGCGGCAGAGAGCGATCCCGGCCGTGGAGAGTGGTCAGGCGCCCGCCGCGTCCACCGGCGGCCCCTCCGGAGACTCCGGCACCGGGGCCCCGCGCAAGGAAGACTCGGCGCAGAACACCTCCAACAACACCGCCACCGCCCACCACACCCACCTGACCCTGCTGCTGATCGAGGACGACCCCGGCGGCTCGCCGATCGTGCCCGACCTGCTCGACCAGGCCGGGAAGCCCATCCGTGTGCGCACCGCCCGCAACCTCACCGAGGCCGAGCGGCTGCTCACCGACGACGTCCACTGCATCCTGCTGGACCTGGCGCTGCCGGCCCCCGGCCGGGCGGGCGAGGCCGACGACGAGCTGGCCGTGCTCCGCCATGTGCTGGAGCTGGCGCCCCGGCACGCCGTGCTCGCCCTCACCGGCTCCGGCGACGCCGAGCGCGGCGCCGAGGCGGTCCGCGTCGGCGCGCAGGACTATCTGTTCCGCGAGGAGCTGGACGGCCGGCTGCTGGGCCGGGCCATCCAGTACGCCGTCGAGCGCAAGCGCTCCGAGTCGGCCGAGCGCCGGCTCGCCGAGGGCCGGCTGCGCGCGCAGGAGAACCGGCGCCTGGAGCGCGGCCTGCTGCCGACGCCGCTGCTGGAGGGCTCCTCGCTGCGGTTCGCCGCGCGCTACCGGCCCGGCCGCTCGCGCGCGCTGCTCGGCGGCGACTTCTACGACGTCGTGCGCACCCCCGACGGCACCGTGCACGCCATGATCGGCGACGTCTGCGGGCACGGCCCGGACGAGGCCGCGCTCGGTGTGGAGCTGCGTATCGCCTGGCGGGCGCTGACGCTGGCCGGGCTGTGCGGGGACCAGCTGCTGAACACCCTCCAGCAGGTGCTGGAGCACGAGCGGTCCGACGACGAGATCTTCGCGACCCTGTGCACGGTGGACATCGCGCCCGACGGGCGCCGCGCGGGCCTGTGCCTGGCCGGACACCCGGCGCCGCTGATAGCCCGCCCCGGCCGCGCGCCGCGCCTGCTGCCGTACGACAACAACGGCCCCGCCCTCGGCCTGCTGCCGGGCGCCCGCTGGCCGCGGACGCAAGTGGAGCTGGGCGCCGAGTGGAGCCTGATGCTCTACACCGACGGCCTGATCGAGGGCCGGGTCGGCGAGGGCGGGGAGCGGCTGGGCCAGGACGGCATGGTGGAGATGATCAGCCGCCAGCTGGCCGCCGGCCTCACCGGCGAGGACCTGCTGCGCGCCGCGGTGAACGAGGTCCGCGAGCTGAACGGCGGCGAGCTGACGGACGACGTGGCCGTGCTGCTCCTGGACCGGGTGCCGTAGGACAGGGCGGCCGTACGGCTCCCGTGGAGCCGCGGGCCGGGAGCCGGGGCCGGGGACCGACGGGCCGAGGCCGAGTCCCGGGACCGGGGGCCGGGACCGGCGACTGAGGGTTGAGGGCGGCGGCCGACGGGTCAGGGCCGCGACCGACGGGGCGATGGCCGAGCGCCGGGGTCGGCGGCCGACAGGTCGAGGCCGAGTATCGGGGCCGAGAGCTGGGGCCGGCGGCCGACGCGTCGAGGACGAGAGCCGGAGCCGAGTGCCCGGGGCCGAGTGCCGGCGCCGGCGACTGACGGGCCCGGGGGCGGCGACCGACGGGGCGAGGCCGAGTCCCGGGGCCGGGAGCCGGGGCCGACGACCGACGGGGCGAGGCCGAGTCCCAGGGCCGAGAGCCGGAACCGGCGGCCAACGGGCCGGGGCCGGCGACCGACGGGGCGAGGCCGAGTCCCAGGGCCGAGAGCCGGAACCGGCGGCCAACGGGCCGGGGCCGGCGGCCGACGGGGCGAGGCCGAGTCCCAGGGCCGAGAGCCGGAACCGGCGGCCAACGGGCCGGGGCCGGCGGCCGACGGGGCGGGGCCAAGTCCCGGGGCCGGGAGCCGGGGGCGGCGGCCGACGGGGCGAGGCCGAGTCCCGGGGCCGAGAGCCGGAACCGGCGGCCGACGGGCCGGGGGCGGCGACCGACGGGCCGGGGCCGAGTCCCGGGGCCGAGAGCCGGAACCGGCGGCCAACGGGCCGGGGCCGGCGGCCGACGGGGCGAGGCCGAGTGCCGGGGCTGCGGCCGACGGGCCAGGGGCACCCGCCCGTGTGGCGGACGATTCCGGTGGCGCGTGGCGCGGTGGGCGGGCTCAGCGGCCGCCGTTGTACGGTCCGTACGGGCCGTCGCTGCTGGAGCCCCGGCGGCTGCGGCCGCCGCCGGGCAGGCCGCGCAGGGCCGGGCGGACGTCGACCATGTACACGATCGTCGCGATGAGGCCGATGATCGGCAGGAACGACAGGATGCCGAAGATCAGGCTGACCACCAGGGCGAGACCGAGGATGATCAGCCAGAACGGCTTCGTCTGCTTGTCCGCCGCGCGGTAGGCGTCCTCGCGGCGCGTGGCGGCGTCGACCAGCGCGAAGCCGGTGAAAAGGACCAGGGCCAGGTTCAGCAGCCACAGGAACCCAGCGAAACCCTGCATCAGCACAACGTCCACCACCCGACTCGGCTCGTCCCTTACGCGGTCACCGTACCCGCAACCGCCTCCCGGCTACCCGGACAACGGCCCGGGCACCCCCCGAGTGCCCGGCCGTCCTCCGGACGCCGTCACTTGGCGGGCGGCGTCGCCTTCTTCGTGGTGTTCTTGCGGGCCGCGGGCGCCTTCTTGGCCGGCTCCTGCTGCCCGGCCGCCGCTCCGGCGGGCTCGTCCTCGACCGCGACCGGCTCGGCCTTCGCCTCGGCCTTCGCCTCGGTCTTCGGTTCCGGGTCGGGCTCGACGGCCACGGCCACGTCCTCGACGGCCACGGCCACGTCCTCGATGGCCTCGGCGGCCTCGCCGCGCCAGGTCTTCACGGCCTGCTCGCCGTGCTCGGCGACCTTCTCGTAGGTCTCCCGGGCCTTCACGGCGTACTCGGCGGCGACGCCGACCCCGCGCAGGGCGAGGTCCTGGGCGGTCTCACCGAGCTTCTTGAGGTCGACCTTCTTCAGGTCGGACTCCAGGGCGCCGAACAGCTCGGTGACCTTGGCCTGGAGGGTCTCCTGCGTCTCCTTGACGCGGGCGGTGGCCTTCTCCTGGACGGCCTTGGGGTCGGTGTTGCGGACCGCCTCGATCCGGGCCGGGGCCTCCTGGCGCAGCTGTTCCACCAGCTCCGGCACCTTCTTGGCCCGCTGCAGGGCGAGATCGGCGGTACCGGCGGCGAAGTAGAGCGGGGTGGGGTCGGTAAAAGTCTTGCGCAGGTCGTCGGTGATGGCCATGGTGAGGGTCCTCCGGTTCGATGTCGATCACTGTCGATCTGTCGATCGCTGCGATCACTGCCGATCACTGCCGATCGCTGTCGGCTGGGGGTGGCGGTCCGCGGCCGCCGGCCGGTCTCTCCCTGGTCCGGTCAACCGGCCGTCTGCCGCGGACCGGCCTCGCTCGTGCCGGACGGGGGATCCGTGCCGGGAACGTCCTCCCCGTGCCCGTTCTCCTTGCGGAACGAGTCGTAGACCTGGAGCAGCACCTGCTTCTGCCGCTCGTTGAGCGTGGGATCGGCGAGGATGACCGCCCGTGTCTCGACCTCGTCCCGCTCCCGCTCGGCGTCGAGGATGCCGGCGCGCACGTAGAGCGTCTCGGCGGAGATCCGCAGCGCCTTGGCGACCTGCTGCAGCACCTCCGCGCTCGGCTTGCGCAGCCCGCGCTCGATCTGGCTCAGATACGGATTGGACACCCCGGCCGCCTCGGCGAGCTGCCGCAGCGACAGCTGCGCGTTACGCCGCTGCTCGCGCAGGTACTCGCCGAGATTGCCGACATTGAGCGATGCCATGGCTCCACCATGCCCCACCCTCGCTAACAATTGCAAGCACCGCGCTTGCAAAAGTGCACCCTCGTTCCGTCTCGGGCGAGTGTTCCCGCCGAGTCGACTCCACCGGGACCATGAAGCATGCGCCCGGATGACTGGCACCTCACCACCGACGTCGACGACTTCCTCGCCCGAGCCGGAGGCTTCCTGTGCTCGCGGCCTGCCCTGCACAACACGCCGCTGACGGACATCGAGAAGCTGCGCAGACGCGGCGCGGCCGAACACCACGCCGAAGCCGCCGTCCGGGACCGGACGCGGTCCGCGACCGCCGCATGGGCCGGGCGGCCGTAACACCCACAAAAAAGTGGGTACTTGGCATCGCCCGGCGGCCGTAAGAGGCTGTTCGCGGGTGGCCGGGCCGGCGGCGGGAACGACGGTCAGGACACCTCCGCCAGCCGGTCCAGGCGGCGGTACCCCCAGGCGGCGAGAGGAGCGAGTGCCTCGGACAGTTCACGGCCGAACGCGGTGAGCGAGTACACCGTCTTCGGCGGCAGGACGTCGTACACCTCCCGGTGCACCAGACCGTCCTCCACCATCTCGCGCAGCGCCTGAGTCAGCACCTTCTCGGTGAGGCCCGGCAGCTTCCGGCGCAGTTCGCCGGGGCGGTGCGGCCCCGACTCCAGCAGCCACAGCAGCGCCGTCTTCCACTTGCCGTCGATCACCGCGATCGCGGCGGTCACCCCGCAGACGTTCACGTCCCTGGCCCGGCTGCGCGACATCGTCACCCCATTTGTTCGCTTTGTTCGTTTTTCGGTGTTTTCACTGTTTCCAGTGTTTTCACTGTTCGGTTCTACCGGTCTCACAGGACAGCAGGAGCTTCCCCATGTCTACGAACGTCACGGACCCCGCGTCCGCTTCCGTCACCGTCCTCGGCCTGGGCCCGATGGGCCGCGCCCTGGCCGGCGCCTTCCTGGAGGCGGGCGTACGCACCACCGTCTGGAACCGCACCCCCGGCAGGGACGCCGGCCTGGTGGCGCGCGGGGCGCTGCGGGCCGCGTCCGCCGAGGAGGCGGTCGCGGCGAGCGGGCTCGTCGTCGTCTGTGTCGTCAACTACGACGCCTCCGACGCGATCCTGCGCTCCGACGCCGTCACCGACGCCCTCAAGGGCCGTACGGTCGTGAACCTCAGCGCGGACACCCCGGACCGCGCCCGCGACACCGGCGACTGGGCCGCCCGGCACGGCGTCCGCTACCTGGACGGCGCGATCATGACCCCGACGCCCACCATCGGCACCCCGGACGCCGTCTTCCTCTACAGCGGCCCCGCGGACCTGTACGCGGAGCACCGGCCCGTCCTGGACGTGCTCGGCGGCGCCCACACCCACCTCGGCGAGGACATCGGCCGCGCGGCGGCGTACGACCTGGCACTGCTGGACATCTTCTGGACGGCGATGGGCGGCTGGGCGCACGCGGTGGCCCTGGCCCGCGCCGAGGGCGTCTCCGCGCGGGAGCTCGCCCCGTTCGCCCAGGGCATCGCCGTGATCCTGCCGCCGCTGTTCGAGGAGTTCGCCGGCGACGTGGACAGCGGCACGTACTCGGGCGAGCTGAACCCGATCACCTCCGGCGCCTCCACCATGGCGCACATCGTGCACGCCTCCGAGGCGCACGGCATCGAGGCGAGCGTGATGCGCGCCATCGAGGGACAGGCCCGCCGGGTCATCGGGCTGGGCCACGGCACCGACGGCTTCATGCGGGTCGCGGAGATGCTGGGGCGCACCCGGCGTCCCTGAGTGCCGGGCGGCGGGGGCGCCGGCGGCGACAAGGGACCGGGGCGGTGCGCGCCCGCCCCGGCCTCAATCACCTTGCCACGCAGGGCAGTCCGCCGATAGCGTCACCGTCATGACTGCCGGGTCGGCCTTGTGCCGTGAGCGAGTCGGGTGCCCGGCCTCTGAGTGAGGCCGCCGCGGGTCCCCCCTGCCCGAGAGGTTCGGAGCAGGTCCAGGGGGCCGCCCCCTTCTCCGTGAACAGACGCGATCAGCGAAAGCCACGGAGTGAGGAAGAGCATTGCCCGACGCCATCGACGACACCGTCCACACCACCATCCACGACTTCAACCAGCAGATCATCGACGAGTTCCGGGCCAACCGGGGCCGTCTCACCGGCATGTTCGCGAACGCCCGGCTGCTCCTGCTGACCACCACCGGCGCCCGCTCGGGCCGGCCGCACACCACCCCCGTCGGCTATCTCCCCGACGGCGGCGAGCGCGTCCTGGTCATCGCCTCGGCGGGCGGCTCACCCCGCCATCCGGCCTGGTACCACAACCTGCTCGCGCACCCCGAAGTGACCGTCGAGACCGGCGCGTTCACCTATCAGGCGCGGGCGGTGCCGCTGACCGGCGAGGAGCGCGACGAGGCGTTCGCGCGGGCCGTGGAGAGCGATCCGGGCTGGGCGGAGTACCAGGCGAAGACCACCCGGACGATCCCCGTGGTCGCCCTGTACGAGAGCGGGGACGGCGGTCCGGGCACCATCAACGCCGGCTCCCTGAGCGAGGCGATCAAGGTCGTGCACGACGCCTTCCGGCAGGAACTGGTCCTGCTGCGGGCGGAGATGAGCGGCACGGGTTCCGCCCTCGGAGCCCAGCTCCGCGTCAACTGCCTCACCTTCTGCCACGGCCTGCACAACCACCACACCGGTGAGGACACCGCCCTGTTCCCGTTCCTCGCCGACCGCCACCCCGAGTCCGCCCCGGTGCTCGCGCGGCTGCGCGAGGAGCACGAGCGGATCGCCGCGCTGGTGGCGGAGTTGCGCCGGGCGGTGGACGGGACGGCGACGGACCCGGCGACCGCCCGCGCGGAGGTCGAGCGGCTGACCGTCGAGCTGGAGGCCCACCTGGCCTACGAGGAGGAGCAGTTGATCCCGCTGCTCGCCTGAACCGCCGACGGCCCGCCACGAGACACCCCCTAGAACGGCAGCGGGCGGCCGTGCACCACCGTCAGCGCGGACACCGCGCGGGTCAGCACCACGTACAGCCGGTGCGGCCCGCGCTCCTCCGCCTCCGCGATGGCCGCCGGTTCCACGGCGACGACATGGTCGTACTCCAGGCCCTTGACCAGGGACGCGGGCACCACCGCGACCCGGCCGCCCACCGCGTCCGACGTCTCGATCCCGGCCGCCGCCAGCGCCTCGCGCAGCCGGGGCACGTCCGCGTCGGCGGCGACCACGCCCACGGACCCCTCGCCGCCGAGCGCGTCGCGTACGGCCGTGACGACCGCGCCGGGCACGTCGTCGGCCGCGCGGACCGTCAGCTCACCGTCCCGGCGCAGCGAGCGGGGCTCCGGAACGGCCACGTCCAGGCGCCGCAGCAGCCGGTTGGTGAGCCCCAGCACGGCCGCCGGGACACGGAACCCGGTGGTCAGCGGGGTGACGACAGCCTC
The DNA here is from genome assembly GCF_040678395.1 of Streptomyces sp. NPDC052687. Taxonomy (NCBI): domain Bacteria; kingdom Bacillati; phylum Actinomycetota; class Actinomycetes; order Kitasatosporales; family Streptomycetaceae; genus Streptomyces; species Streptomyces sp. NPDC052687. Next base: position 58,467 of record NZ_JBFATR010000012.1, read on the forward strand.
CGGCTTGCCCAGGTGGCGCAGCTGGACCGACCAGTCGCCGGCGGCCCACGGGGTGGTGCCCTGGGCCAGGTCGCCGAGGACGGTGAGGGAGCCGTGGACCGAGCGGCGCGCGATGGCGCGGCACTCCATGGGGGAGAGGTCCTGCGCCTCGTCGACCACGATGTGGCCGTAGCCCTCGGGGCGCTCGATCAGCCCGGCGATCTCGTCGAGCAGGACCAGGTCGGCGGCCGACCAGCGCGCCGACTTCCAGGAGCGCGGCGGGCGCGGCCACAGCAGCGCCTTGCGCTCGTCGGCGCCCAGCAGTCCGCCGGCGGCGCGGGCGAGGGCGCCGGGGTCGGTGAGCAGCGCGGCGAGCACCTCCTCGGGCCGCGCCGCCGGCCAGACGGCGTCCAGCCACGCCGTGAGCGGCCGCGCCCGCTCGATCCGCCGCGTCCAGGCGGTGGTGCGCGGCCCGGCGCGCCGCTCGGCCCGCGCGCGCAGCACGGCCACCACCCGCGCGCGCACCCGTTCCCGCCCGACGGCGTACGGCGGCTGCTCGGCGCGTACGTCCGCGACGATCGCCCGCAGTTCCTCGGCGGAGACCCGCCAGCGGTAGGAGCCGTCCGGTACGGCGAGGCCGCCGGCGGACGTCGCGGCGGGTGGCCCGGCGTCGGTGCCGGCGTCGGCGTACGCGTCGGGGTTCACGCGGGCGTACAGCGCCCGGCGCAGGACCTCGGCCATCCGGGCGTCGTGCTTGACGGCGGCGGCCCGGTCGTCGTCGGCCCCGGTGACCGGGTGGCGGGCGATCTCGTCCAGGACGGTGGACTGCCGTACGCCGGTCTCGCCGAGGGCGGGCAGCACCTCGGCGATGTAGCGCAGGAAGGTGCGGTTGGGGCCGAGGATCAGCAGTCCGCCGCGCCGGACGCGCTGCGGGTGGGTGTAGAGCAGGTAGGCGGCGCGGTGCAGGCCGACGGCGGTCTTGCCGGTGCCGGGGGCGCCCTGGACGCACACCGAGGTGGTGAGGCCGGCGCGGACGAGGTCGTCCTGCTCGGGCTGGATGGTCGCGGCGATGTCCCGCATCGGACCGACGCGGGGGCGTTCGATCTCGCGGGCGACGATCTCGCTCGCCCGGTGCTCGCGCACGACGGCCGCTCCCCCGGCGGCCTCTCCCCCGGCGGCCTCTCCCCCGGCGCCGTCTCCCAGGGGTTCGCCCTCCAGGGGTTCGTCCTCCAGGCCGGTCAGGTCGGCGGAGTCGCCGCGGCTGCGGGCGCCCAGCCGAAGCGGCGGCGGACCGCGACGCCCTGCGGGTCGCGGGCGCTCGCCTGGTAGAAGGCGCGCGAGACGGGGGCGCGCCAGTCGACGACGAGGGGCGGGGCGGTCGGGTGCTCGGTGATCCGCAGGCGGCCGATGTGCAGGGTGCCGTGCGCCGCCTCGGGGGTGAAGTCGAGGCGGCCGAAGAACAGCGGCCCTTCGGGCAGTTCGCGCAGCTCCTTGGCCTGGCTGCGCAGCCGGAAGCCGAGGACTTCGGCGTCGGCGCCGGAGGCGGAGACGTCCTCCCCGGTGACGACCTGCTCCTCGGCGCCCTCGATCAGGGCGGCGAGGGCGGCGCGGCAGCGGTCGTGGTGGGCGCGTTCGAGGCGGAGTGCGCGCTGGAGGGCTTCCTGGGCGTGGTCGGGTGACGTCATTCCGACGAGCCTAACGGAATGACGTGACCGAGTTAAATTTTTTACCGAGTTACCAAGTTACCGAGTCACTTGGTCAGCGGGTCAGCGGGGTCACCGTCGGGCGAGATGAGGTAGCCCGGCCGCGAGCAGGTCGTACGCCCGCTCCGCCGCCGCCACCGCCGCCCCGCGCACGTCCGCCGCCCGCTCCCCCGCCGCCATCCGCCGCCAGTTCTCCTGCGCGAGGATCCGCTGCACGGCGATGATCTGGCCGGCGGCCAGCCGGGCGTCGAGATCGCCGCCGAGGGCGTCCGCGAGCGCGGCCTCCGAGCGTTCCAGCAGGCCGTGCAGCCGGGCGACCAGGGAGGGGGTGCCGTAGAGCAGGGTGTGGAAGGCCAGGACCTGCGGGTCGTCGTTCAGTCCGGTCACGGGGTCGCGGCGGTCCAGCGCGGCCAGGAAGTGCCGGCGCAGGGCGGCCAGCGGGGCGAGGTCCGAGCCGGCGACCACGCGTGCCGCCTCGCCCTCGTGGTCGGCGATCCGGTGCAGGACCAGGTCCTCCTTGGCCGGGAAGTACCGGAACAGCGTCGGCTTGGAGATCTCCGCCGCGGCGGCGACCTCGGCGACCGACACCGCGTCGAACCCCTTCTCCAGGAACAGCCCGATCGCGAGGTCCGACACCACCTGGTACATCCGCTGCCGCTTGCGCTCGCGCAGCCCGATCTCTCCCATGGCCCCGAGCCTACGGTCGCTCTCCGGCGCCCGGTCGGCCCGCCGCCGCTCCTTGACCTCAAGTCCGCTTGAGGACCGAGACTGCGCACGCGGACGAAGATCCCCGGCAAACGGAGGTGTGAGCGGTGCTCACGGCGCAGGTGAAGGAGTTCGGCGGCCCGGAGGTGCTGGTACCGGTGGAGGTGCCGGACCCCGTCCCCGGACCGGGCGAGGTGCTGATCGAGGTCGCCCGGACCGACACGATCTTCCTGGAGACCCAGCTGCGGGCGGGGTGGGGCGGCGAGTGGTTCCGCATGGTGCCGCCGTACGTGCCCGGCGGCGGAGTCGCGGGGACCGTGCGGGAGGTGGGGTCCGGGGTCGCGGAGGAGTGGCGCGGGCGCCGGGTCGCCGCGTTCGTCGACGGCGGCTACGCCGAGCTCGCCCTCGCGCCCGAGGGCGCCCTGACCCCCGTACCGGACGGCCTCGCCCTGCCGGCGGCGGCGGCCCTGGTCCACGACGGGGTCACGGCGATGGGCCTGCTGGAGCGGACCGCCCTCACGGCCGGCGACCGGGTGCTGATCCTCGGCGCCTCCGGCGGCATGGGCACCCTCCTCGTCCAGCTCGCCCGCGCCCGCGGCGCCCACGTGGTCGCGGCGGCCCGCGGCGCGGAGAAACTGGCGCTGGTACGGCGGCTGGGCGCGCACGAGACGGTGGACGTCACCGCCGCCGGCTGGCCCGAGCGCGCCCGCGCCGCCCTGGGCGGGGCCGCCGACGTGGTCCTCGACGGCGTCGGCGGCACCCTCGGTGCCGCCGCGCTCCCCCTCACCGCGCCCGGGGGCCGGTTCTCCGCCCACGGCGCCCCGAGCGGCGCCTTCGCCGGCATCGACCCGGACGAGGCGGCCCGCCGCGGCATCACCCTCTACGGCATCGCCGACGCCCAGTACCCCGAGGCCGAGGTCCGCCGCCTGCGCTCCCTCGCCTACACGGAAGCCGCCGCCGGCCGCCTCACCCCGGTCATCGGCGAGACCGTCCCCCTGCAGGAAGCGGCCCGCGCCCACGCCCTCATCGAGAGCCGGTCACTGACCGGGAAGGTGCTGCTGCACACGGAACGGTGAGCCCCGCCCGCCCCCACGGCACCCGCACCACCGACCCCGCCCGAACCCACCACCCCGCCCACGAAGCCGCCTCCTCGCCGTCACGCACGCCACCGCCGGACGGCCGCCTCACCCCGGTCGTCGGCCGGACCGTCCCCCTCCCGGAAGCGGCCCGCGCCCACGCCCTCATCGAGAGCCGGTCACTGACCGGGAAGGTGCTGCTGCGCGCGGGGCGGTGAGGATGGCTTGTTCTCGCGGAGGAGGTGCAGCAGCGGCTCCAGGGAGCCGATGACGTCGCGCGCGCCGGCGTCCGCGAGGAGGCGGGCCTTGCGGGTGTTGCGGGCGTAGCCGAGGAAGGGGATGCCGGCGCGGCGGGCGGCCTCGTGGTCGGTGGGGCTGTCGCCGATCAGCAGGGCGGTGGCGGGGGCCGCGGTGAGCGCGTTGAGGGCGCGGTGGAGGTGGTAGGGGTCCGGTTTGAGGCGGTGCGCGTCGGTGTCGCGGCCGTAGATGTGCGGTCCGAAGCAGTCGGCCAGGCCCCGGCCGGCGAGGTAGGCGCCGATGACGCGCGGGGAGTTGTTGGAGGCGACGGCGAGGCGGGCGCCGAGCGCGGTCCAGGTGCGGATCAGCGGGTCGGCCCACGCGGTCGGCATCGCGGTGGCGGTGGCCCGCAGTTCCTCCCGGGTCAGCCGTTCCTCCAGCTCCGCCACCACGTCCCGGCCGAGCCCGGCCCGGTCCACCGCGCGCAGGACCGCGTGCGGGTCGGCGGTGTGCCGTTCCGCCTCGGTCAGCAGCCCGCGCAGGCCGCGCGTCTCCAGCCAGTCCACCAGGCTCCCGGCCACCTCGGGCGCCGGATGCCCGGCGAACAGCCGGCAGATCGGTCCGTCGAAGTCCCACAGCACGACCTCGGCGCGGCTCACCAGCCGCCGCAGCCGGTCGGTCGGGCTCGCCACCGGTTCGGTCCGCGTCGTATCAGAAGTCACAAGGAGAGTGTCAGGTCCGTGGTGATGGTTTCCCAGAGGGCGTCGAACCACTTCTGCGATTCGTCCACGAACGAGGCGTCGCGCGGCCCGGCCTCCCGGTCGAAGGAGAACAGCAGCGACTCGGTGCCGAGCGCGTCGTACATGTCGAGGACACCGGCCTCGGTGGTCTCCTCACGGCGCGCCACCATGTAGTACGCGATCAGCGCCTCCGCGCCGTTGAGCAGGTACAGCTTGACCGGCGGGGTGAACGGCAGGGCGCGGAACGACACGCGCACGTCGCCGTGCGAGACGGTCAGCATCCGCAGGTTGTGCCGCAGGACGTGCCCCTGGGCGTTGCGCATGGCGAGCCAGCGCTGGTGGACGGGGTTGTCGTCGCCGTCGCCCCGGTCCTAGACCGGGACGGGGAAGGCGAGGTTGATGTTCCGGGACGGCAGCAGGACGCGGACGTCGACCGACTCGGGGCGGACGCGGCCCTCGTGGATCAGGCGCAGCGGTTCGCCCAGCGCCAGCATCAGCGTCTCGGCGGTCAGGCAGGCCGCGTCGACGCGGACGTGCGGGGCGGTGAAGGCGTGGGCGAGCCGGGGGGCGAGGCCCACCATCGCCCGCTGGGGCGTCTCGGCGGGCGGCGCCGCGCGGTCGGCGATCCGCGGCGGGCTGCCCTTGGTGACATGGCTGAGCAGCCCTTCCTCGTGGAGGACGCGCAGCGCCTGGCGTACGGTGCCGCGCTCCACGCCGAACTCTTCCGCCAGCTCGGCCTGCGTGGGCAGCCGGTCACCCGGCCTGAGCCGGCCGTCGCGGTTGGCCACCAACTTCCACAACCTGGCGAAAGCTGTGGAAGGTTGGCGGGCTTCCCTCCGGAGGGGAGCCGGGAGCCCGACGGCCACCGCACCACCGCACAGCGGCCACCACACGAAGAGCACGCTACGGATGCGTGAAGCCCACAGCCGCCGGCCGAAGGGAGGCTCAGAACGAGTCCGGGCACCAAGGACGCCTGGACGTGCGCAGCAGGGCGTCGGCCATCCGGGCGGCGCCCGCTCGTGTCTCGCGCACCCGCCCCGCGGCCGCAAGCCGCACCGCCGACTCGTCCCCCAGCCACAGCGCCCCGAGGTCCGACACGTCCAGCGTCAGGTCCGCCTCCCGCGAGGTCGCCGCGCACACCGCCCGGCCGTCCTCCGCGGCCTCCAGCAGATACCGCCCGCCGGCGAATCCGCCCGCGTCGGCGACCTCCAGCACCAGCCGCCCCGCCCCGGCGTACGTCCGCGCCTCCAGCGCCCGTACGACGTCCAGGATCCGCACCCACATCCAGTCCGCCTGGGTGGTGATCCGGGCGGCGCGCGGGTCCGGCAGGAACAGCGGCAGCAGATCGTCCGGGGCCCGGTAGCCCGTCTTCACCGTGGTGACCCAGTCGATCGAGCACACGAACCGCCACAGCGCCCGCTCCGCCTCCGGACGGGCCGCCACCAGCCAGTTCACGGTGGCGGTGTTCAGCGGCTGCTTGGCGTCGCCCCACCGGTCGTCGGCGGTGTACGCCACCATCCCGTCGACCTGCCCGGCCGCCGAGCGGTACACCGCGTAGAACGGCTCCTTCCGCTCTGGCCGGACCCGCAGCTCACCGGTCTCGATCCGCCACCACCGCTCGCCCCGGTCCACCGCGCCCGGCGTCGCCCGCCGCACCCGCTCGTACAGCTCCGGGCCCAGCTTGCGCACCTCGGCGGCGTCGGCCAGGTCGATCCGCCCGCCGTCCTCCGGGCCTGCCCAGCGCGGGTCGAGGCCGGTGCGCGGCACGTCGACGGTCCACTCGGCGGCCGTGGTGGCCGGGCCGAACCCGTACCGGCCGTAGATCGGGTACTCGGCGGCGATCAGCGTCGCGACCACGTCCCCGCGCTCCTTCGCCGCCGCCAGGTCCCGGCCCATCATCCGGGTCAGCAGCCCGCGCCGGCGGTGCGTCGGGGTCACGGTCACGTTGGTGACGGCGTTCGCGGCGACGAGCGCGCCGCCGACCGCGGTCAGCTCCTGCGGGAACGAGCGCAGCGTCGCCACGCACCGGCCGTCGTCGAAGGCGCCGGTGGTGCGCTCCGGCACGATGCCGGTGGCCCGCGCGGCCAGCACGTCCTCGGACACCACGGGGCCCTGGAGGAAGCCCACGGACAGGGCCCGCAGCCAGTCCGGCGTCTCGTCCTCGGTGATCGTGCGTATGTCGAGTGCGTCGCGGTCGCTCATGGCGTCACCGTAGGCGTCCCGCACCGGGCCCGTCGCGAGGTTTTCGACGCGGCGCACGACAGCGGCGGGCCACCGGACGGACCGGAGCGGCAGGCCACCGGACGGACCGGAGCGGCAGGCCACCGGACGGACCGGAGCGGCAGGCCACCGGGCTGATCACAGCCCCCGGGCCATCGGGCGGATCACACCCACCAGGCCACCGTGCCGATCACAACCCCCAGCCCACCGGGCGGATCACGCACCCAGCCCACCGGGCGGATCACCCGCCCAACTCACCGCCGACGCGTCACAGCCCCAGGCCCCCGCCGGCACGCAAGAGCACCCAGGCCCCCGCCGACGTGAAAGAGCACCCCAGGCCCCCGCCGGCCCCTCACAGCAAGAGGTCGTCGACCTGCGCCTCCCCGTCCCGGTAGCGCCGGGCGATCTCCGCGCTGCACTCGTCGGCCGTGCGCTGGAGCCGCTGGCGGCGCCGGGAGACCTGCTGCTCGTAGCGGACGAGCCGCCCGATCCCGTCCGTCAGCTCGGCGTCCGTGCGCGCGTCCAGCGCGGACAGCTCGACCTCGGCCAGCATCTCGGCGGCCAGCCGCCGGTACTCCTCGCTCTGCGGCGTGCCCAGCGTGACATGGCGGGCGGAGGAACGGTGCCGCGCCGGGGCGTCCGTCAGGATCTCCGGCAGCCGCTCCACCACCGACGCCTCGCCCACCGCCACCACGGACGCCGGCCCGCGCCGCGCCAGCTCCGCCCGCAGGATGTCGATCCGCCCCTGCAGCAGCCGCCGCACATAACTGAGGTCCGCCTCGTCGCGCTGGGCGTCGCGGCGCAGCGCGCGCAGCTCGGGCAGGCTCAGCGCCGTCAGGTCGGGCTCGGTCGGCTCCGGCGGCAGCGGTGGCCGGACGGCGCTCTCGAAGCCGGGACTGTCGGTGCGCTGCGCGGGTGGCCGCAGTGTCCCCACTTCCTCACCCGTGCTCGGTGTGCTCATGTGCCTCTACCGTCCCCTCGACCGGTGTGTGGGAAGCATCGTGCCACCCCAAGTGGCCGCTATGTGACCGAGTGCCCCCGAACGGCCCCAGATGGGCGAGTTGGGGGTCGAAAAGCGGCCACGGCATGATGGTCGTATGCGAGCTGTGGTGCAGAGGGTGGACGGCGCGAGCGTCGTGGTGGACGGCCGGACCGTCGGGGAGATCATCGGCGAGGGCCTGTGCGTGCTCGTGGGCGTCACCCACGACGACACCAAGGAGAAGGCGGCGCAGCTGGCCCGCAAGCTGTGGACCCTGCGGATCCTGCACGACGAGAAGTCGTGCAGCGACCTCGACGCCCCGCTCCTGGTGATCAGCCAGTTCACTCTCTACGGCGACGCCCGCAAGGGCCGCCGCCCCACCTGGAACGCGGCCGCGCCCGGCGAGGTCGCCGAGCCGCTGGTCGACGAGGTGGTGGCCCAGCTGCGGGCGCTGGGCGCGACGGTGGAGACGGGCCGGTTCGGCGCGCAGATGCGGGTGTCGCTGACGAACGACGGCCCGTTCACCGTCCTGCTGGAGATGTAACCCCACGGGCCCCACCGGGCTACGGCCTACGGGGCGACGACGACTTCCTGCGCCGCCGCGGTGTCCCCGGCCATCAGCCGGGCGTCCACCGGCACGTTCCGCTTCACCAGCGCGAGGGCGACCGGGCCCAGCTCGTGGTGGCGCACGGAGGTGGTGACGAAGCCGATCTTCCGGCCGTCGGGGCCGTCGTCCGCGAGCCGGATCTCGGTGCCGTTCGGCGGCAGGTGGACCTCGCTGCCGTCCAGGTGCAGGAAGACCAGCCGGCGCGGCGGCTTGCCCAGGTTCTGCACCCGGGCGACGGTCTCCTGGCCGCGGTAGCAGCCCTTCTGCAGGTGCACGGCCGTGCCGATCCAGCCCAGCTCGTGCGGGATGGTCCGGTGGTCGGTCTCGAAGCCGAGGCGGGGCCGGTGGTGCTCGACGCGCAGCGCCTCGTAGGCGAGCAGCCCGGCCGCCGGACCGGCCTGCGCCGCGAACTCCTCCAGCCGCTCGCGCGGCAGGAACAGATCACGGCCGAACGGGGTCTGCCGTACGACGACGTCCTCCGGGACCTCGGCGATGGAGCCGGCGGGCAGGTGGACGACCGCGTGGTCGGCGGTGCGGTCGGCGACCTCGACCCGGTAGAAGAACTTCATCGACTCCAGGTACCGGATCAGCGCGTCCTGGGTGCCGGGCTCGACGTGCGCCCACACCGTCGTGCCGTCGTCGACCAGGTAGAGCGCGTGCTCGATGTGGCCGTTGGCGGACAGGATCAGCGCCTCGGTGGCCTCGCCCGCGGGCAGGTCGCTGACGTGCTGGGTGAGCAGCAGGTGCAGCCAGCTCAGCCGGTCCTCGCCGGAGACCGTGACGACCCCGCGGTGCGAGAGGTCGACGAAACCGGTGCCGTCGGCGAGGGCGCGCTGCTCGCGGAACAGGTCGCCGTAGTGCGCGGCGACGCCTTCGTCCACGCCCTCGGCGGGGACGGCGCCGGGCAGGGACAGCAGGGGGCTCTTCATGGCTCCAAGCCTACGACTCGGTACTTGAAGACTTCAGCGAACAGTCCTCGCACCGGCCGAAGATCGCGAAGTGCTTCATGTCCGTGTCGAACCCGAACTGCTCGCGCAGCTTCGCGGTGAACTCGGCGGCCACGCTCACATCCGCCTCGATGACGCCGGAGCAGTCCCGGCACACCAGGTGGATGTGGTGGTGCCGGTCGGCCAGGTGGTACGTCGGCGCCCCGTGGCCCAGGTGGGCGTGGCTGACCAGCCCCAGCTCCTCCAGCAGCTCCAGCGTCCGGTAGACCGTGGAAATGTTGACCCCCGACGCCGTCTTCCTCACCTCGCTGAGGATGTCGTCGGGGGTCGCGTGCTCCAGGGTGTCCACGGCTTCGAGCACGAGTTGCCGCTGCGGGGTCAGCCGGTAGCCGCGCTGCCGCAGATCGCTCTTCCAGTCGGTGCTCACCACGGCACCCAGTGTAGGAGCGTCCACGCCGGTCACGGGCGGGGAGGCAGCCGGCCCGACATCAGGAGGTCGGAGAGGGCCTCGCGCAGGGCACCGGTCGTCCTGACGATGTCCTCGTGCGCCCTGATCTTCTCGTCGACCGCTGCCAGGGCAGCGCCGATGTCCCGTTGCTGGTCCAGCGGCGGAAGTGTGACCGGCAGCTCCGACAGCGTGCGTACGGTGATCGACCGCATGCCGGTGGTTCCTACAGCCCGGCTCTCCAGCCACTGAGCAGTTGCCCGACGGGTCAGGTAGGCGAGGAGGTACGGCGTCTGCGCCGGATCATGCGGTCGCAGGCGCAGCAGGTGGCTGTTGTAGAGCCAGTCCTGCTCGTTGGTGGTGACGAGCGCGGCCCGGCCCATCGTTCCGGTGCGGGTCACCAGGATGTCGTCGGCCGCGAGTCGGTGTCTGTGCAGGTGGCGCGCCCTCTCCGGTGCCACCCGGGGCATCCCCGGCTCGGCGGAGATCCTCCGGTGGTGGAGATCAGCCGGGCGTACAAGCGGAACGCCGTCGGGCATGGTCTCGCTCCGGCGCAGTGCCGGTCCGCCCGCCTGGATGTCGCAGAGCTCGCCGAGAGGAGCACGCTGCCACCCCTCCGGGATGCCTTCGCGGCCGTCCGCGTTCACAGGCCGTACCTCCTGAGCAGTTCGTCGACCTCGGCATCCGCGTCGCGGGCCCGGCTGTGCGCCTCCGCCAGACGTCCAGCGAGCGCGTCCAGTTCGCGTGGGTCCGCGGACCGCGCGTCGGTCGGGACGTCACTCGAGAGATGGACAGAAGGACTGAGCGTGTAGTCACGCTCCCTGATCTCAGCGAGCGGTACGGCCTTGCTCACTCCTGGAGTGCCCGGGTACGTGTGGCCCGCCCTCCGGGCTGCCTTCCACGACTCGTACTCCCGGAGGATGCTCTCTATCTCGTCCCTGGCAAGTGCTCTCTGCAGCCGGGAGACCATCGATCCGAATCGCCTGGCATCGACGAACAGGACTTCGTCACCGTTCCCCCGCGGATGCCGCAGCAGCCAGACCGTGACGGAGATGCTCGTCGTGGTGAACAGTTGGGGAGGCAGGGCGATCAGCGCCTCCACCGCGCCGTCCTCCACCATGGCGGCCCGAATTCGCCGTTCGGACGGGTTGGAGGAGAATGCTGCGCTGTCGGACATCACGACAGCTGCCCGTCCGCCGGGGGCGAGCGAGGCCACGACGTACTGGAGCCAGTCGAAGTTGGCGTTGTGCCTGGGCGGCTGACCGTACAGCCAGTGCCCGGGCGCGACGGGATACTCCGGGAGCCGCGCGTTGAACGGCGGATTCGTGAGGACCCGGTCGAAGCCGGGGCGGCCCGGCACGAGCCCCGCGGACGGGGCCGTGTGTCCGGGCCGCAGGTCGGCATGGGACAGACCGTGCAGCGCGAGATTCATTCCGGCCAGGGCCAGTGGGTGCTCTCCCACCCCCGCGCCACTTGCTTCGAGGACACGCGGGCCCTGCTGGGCCTCCGCCACGACGTCGAGTGCCGCGGACAGCAGCTCGCCCGCGCGAACGAAGGGGTCGTGCACGCTCCGGACGTCCTGTGCCTCGCTGGTCAGGAGTTTCGACACGATGTCGACGGCGGCGCGCGGCGTGAAGAAGTCGCCGGCCGTCTTGCCCCCGAGCTCGCCGTACCGTGCCAGGAGCCATTCGAAGGCCTGGGCGTGTTCCGTCCGCTCCGCCGGTCCGGCTTGGTCCAGCAGTCGGACGGTGTTGGCCACCCGGAGGTCACCGAGCTTCGTGGAGAGCGCGAGGAACAACTCGTCGTGACCCTGGCCGAGGCCCTGTTCGACGGCTTTCGCGAGGATGCGCGCGAGCAACTCACCGGAGGGCAGCAGCGACGGGTACCTGTCCGCCGCGGCCGTCACGCGCTTCCATCCTTCGGGCTGACACCCCCGCACATAGACGAGCGAGAGCAGTACGGTGACGTAGTCCGCCACGGAGAGCTCCCCGCGGAAGCGTTCCGCCTCCGGGCCGCCGAGGCGCTGCACGACCTTGAGCAACGCCCCGGTCCTCGTCCCCCCTCCGAGCGAGGCACGGAACCGATCCCCGTACGTGGTCCCGGCCGGCTCCTCGGACCGCCTGGCGTTCGCGGGGATCGTCCGCCGATCCAGCCATTCCACGACCTCCGAGGCCCGGAAGACCTCTACCTCACCGAGGCCGTCGGCATGGTCCGCAGGGGCCGGAGCGGGGAAGTCCCGGTGCCGCCGCTCCCAGTTCGTCACAGCCGGCCGCCGTACTCCCGCGTGCCGCGCGATGTCGGCGCGCGAGACGAAGACATCGGCGATGTCACTCATAGCACCTCCCCGGACTCGAGAGCGGAGCGTGGAACGGACTCAGAAGCGAGGCGGCCGGGAACCGCGCAGCACGTCACCTCGGCTCGCGAGGACCGTCGGGAAACGGTCCATGGCCTGCGCCTCCTTGGCCAGCTGCGGGTCGAGATACCCCAGCATGCGGTAGATCTTGGCATGATCGGCGGCGAGATCTCGGTGGTGGATCGGTTCGTGATGCATGATCCGGTTCCGCAGCAGGACCAGCGACCACAGACTGTCGTACAGGTCGTCGCGGCGACCTGAGTAGTGCGTGAACGCCTTGTGCACGGTGGGCACCCAGAACAGGCGGTCGTAACGCGATCCGCCGCTCACCAACGAGGCCCAGAATCCGAAGGACAGCTCGGCCACGATGTCGTCCGCCGGTGCCGGGGCGAGCCCACGGCGCTCGCATTTGCTCCTCGCCTTGGCGACGAGTCGCTGTCCGTTGGGATTGAGCGGTGCCACCGTCCACCAGTCGGCCCTGCCGTACGCAAGAGAGAGCTGATGGTGAAGGGCATTGCGCAGGGCGAGCTCCAGACAGTGGAGAGAGCCGTAGAGCGCGGCGGACGCCTCGACGTTCCACCAGTAGAGCCGTCCGGCCACCACAGCGTTGCCGCGTGCCGCGTGGACGTAGCGCGCCAACCTGAGCTTCGAAAAGGCCCGAAGCATCCACTCCGGCAGCCTGTCGGTCACTGTGATCCCCCTCTTTCGGGCATGGCTTCGCCAAGCACGGTCCAGTACAGGAAGCTCCCACCGTGATACGGTGAGATACGAACGCCCTGGGCTCGCCTCTGCACAGCACGCCACCCGGGGCACGGCTTTCGAACCCCCGGTCACATCTCTGTGTGACCGGGGGTTTTTGCGTGGCACGTATCGCGACGCGCCACTCACTGCACTCCTACGCGATGTGGACTCCACCGTAGCCACAACAGCACCCGGCGCGCAAGCGCAGTGCACTGCGCAACATATCTGTTAACCCCTCTCCGGCGCTGCTGGGATTGTTTCGAGGATCGGCACCAGAGACACGAAGTGGCCCGGCACCACCGTGCCGGGCCACTGTGAGGACGAGGGGCGGGACTCCGCCTACTTGAAGAAGGCGATCCCGTCGTCCGGCAGGTCGTCCGGCAGGGCCTTGGCCCAGCGCTCGACGTCCTCGGGGGTGACGACCTTCTTCAGGTGCGCCGACATGTAGGGGCGCAGCTCGACCTCGGGGGTCTGCTTCTCGCCGACCCACATCAGGTCGCTCTTGACGTAGCCGTAGAGCCGCTTGCCGCCGCTGTAGGGCTGGGAGGCGGGGGTGCGGGCGACGGCGTCGGTGACCAGGTCGATCTGCGGCTTCTGGTGGGCCATCTCGCCGTACCAGATCTCGATGACGCCGTCGTCGCGGGTCATGGTCACCTCGACCTTGCGGTCGGCGTCGATCCGCCAGAAGCCGTGCTCCGACTCCAGCGGGCGGACCTTGTTGCCGTCCTTGTCGAGCACCCAGGTGTGCGAGTGGTACTCCAGGAAGTCCCGGCCGTCGTGCGTGAAGGTGACCTCCTGCCCGAAGTTGCACTTCTCGGAACCGGGGAAGTCGTGCACACCCGCGCCCACCCAGTTGCCGAGCAGGAAGGCGAGGGGGACGAGGTCCTTGTGGAGGTCGGACGGGATCTCGATCATGAGCAGATGTTCCTAGGGGTGGTCAGCGCTGGCCCTGGTACAGCTTCTTCACGGTCAGACCGGCGAAGGCGAGAACGCCGACGGCGACCAGGACCAGCAGGATTTCGAAGAAGAGCTCCACGGCGTGCTCCTTGGATGAGCGTGGTGAGGTACGTACGTACACGGGGCCAGGCCCCAGCTTACGCGGCCGGGGCCCGGCCCACGGTGTGAGGTGCCCCCTGGAGGCGGCCGCGGGCCAGGTGGGCAGCCGGACCTGCCGGGGTGATCGTCCGGTCGTACGGCAGCGGCGGCGTCGTGCCGCCCGTGCCTCCGTCGGCACTTCGGGCGCCTCGGGTGCCTCACCGCCTCGGCGGGAGGTGATTACGATGCGGACATGGCGAAGAAGCTCGTGATCAAGGTGACGGCGGGGGCCGACGCTCCCGAGCGCTGCTCGCAGGCGTTCACGGTGGCGGCGGTGGCCGTGGCCAGCGGGGTGGACGTGTCCGTCTGGCTGACGGGCGAGTCCGCCTGGTTCGCGCTGCCCGGCCGGGCGGCCGAGTTCGAGCTGCCGCACGCGGCCCCGCTCCCCGACCTGATCGACTCGATCCTCGCCGCGGGCCGGCTGACCCTGTGCACCCAGTGCGCGGCCCGGCGGGACATCACGGAGAAGGACGTCATCGAGGGCGTCCGGATCGCGGGCGCGCAGGTCTTCGTGCAGGAGGCGCTGGCCGAGGACACCCAGGCGCTCGTCTACTGACCGCCGTCCCCCGTCGGCACGTACAGGCAGAAGGGGTGTCCCGCCGGGTCCAGCAGCACCCGCACGTCGGGCTGGGGCTGGTACGCGGCGAGCCGGGCGCCCGCGAGGAGGGCGGCGGCCGTCTCGCCCTCCAGGTCGTCCACCGCGATGTCCAGATGGACGGACATCTGCTGCCGGTCCGGCTCGCTCGGCCAGACGGGCGGCACGTACCGGGGCTCGGTCTGGAAGGACAGTCCGGTGCCGCCGTCCGGCGGGCGGATGTGCACCCAGTCCGGCCCCTCCTCGCCGTTCCACACCCGCCAGCCGGGCAGCAGCCGCAGGTAGAAGTCCGCCAGCTCACGCGCGCTCGGCGCGTCCAGGGTCGCCGCCACGAGTCTCATGTGCCGGGGGTACCCCGCCCGGCCGGGCCGACGCCCGTCATCTCGGGCGTTTCCTGCCGTCCAGCTCGTCCCACCACTCGTCGGACCGGGGGTCGCCGGAGGGAGCGTCCCACCAGCGGTCGTCGGGGCCGCGCCGGTTGGCGACGATCGCGGCGACGGGCGGGATGAGCATGGCGACCACGCACATGCCGACGGCCGCCTCGGTCGACACGAGCCGGACCACGGCCCACGCCAGGACGAACAGCACCAGGCAGGTGCCCATCAGGGCGAAGTACAGATGACGTCGCCGCGCGTACATGTGTCCAGCGTAGGCAGGGTCGCGGGCATGGAGAAGGGCCGCACCCCAGGCGTCCAACCCAGGGGGTGCGGCCCTCTCGCCGTACGGGTCCGTCAGACCGCGATGGCGACCTCGGCCAGCGCGCCCTTCTCGGCGACGACGACCGTGCGGTCGGCGGTGCCGCCGGGGACCAGGGCGCGGACGGTCCAGGTGCCCTCGGCCGCGTAGAAGCGGAACTGGCCCGTGGCGGAGGTCGGGACCTCCGCGGTGAACTCGCCGGTCGAGTCCAGGAGCCGGACGTAGCCGGTCACCGGCTCGCCGTCGCGGGTCACCTGGCCCTGGATGGTGGTCTCACCGGGCTTGATCGTCGAGGCGTCGGGGCCGCCGGCCTTCGCTCCGCACATGTCTTTCTCCAAGAGGGGTCTGACCGGAAGGCCGGTCGGGTCGTCTTTCTTGCCTGCTTGCCGGGATTACTTGTTGGCGCCGAGCTCGATCGGCACGCCGACGAGGGAGCCGTACTCGGTCCAGGAGCCGTCGTAGTTCTTGACGTTCTCCACGCCCAGCAGCTCGTGCAGGACGAACCAGGTCAGGGCGGAGCGCTCGCCGATGCGGCAGTAGGCGATGGTGTCCTTGGAGAGGTCGATGCTCTCCTCCTCGTAGAGCTTCCTCAGCTCTTCGTCGGACTTGAACGTGCCGTCGTCGTTGGCGTTCTTCGACCACGGGATGTTGCGGGCGGTCGGGACGTGACCCGGGCGCTGCGACTGCTCCTGCGGCAGGTGGGCAGGGGCGAGCAGCTTGCCGGAGAACTCGTCGGGCGAGCGGACGTCGACGAGGTTCTGGCTGCCGATGGCCTTGACGACGTCGTCGCGGAAGGCGCGGATCGCGGTGTTCTGCGGCTTGGCCTTGTACTCGGTCGCCGGGCGCTCGGGCACCTCCTCGACCAGCTCGCGGGCGTCCAGTTCCCACTTCTTGCGGCCGCCGTCGAGGAGCTTGACGTTCTCGTGGCCGTAGAGCTTGAAGTACCAGTAGGCGTAGGACGCGAACCAGTTGTTGTTGCCGCCGTAGAGGACCACCGTGTGGTCGTTGGCGATGCCCTTCTCCGACAGGAGCTTCTCGAAGCCCTCCTGGTCGATGAAGTCGCGGCGGACCGGGTCCTGCAGGTCCTGCGTCCAGTCGATCTTGATGGCGTTGCGGATGTGGTTCTTGTCGTAGGCCGACGTGTCCTCATCCACCTCGACGATCGCGATGGCGGGGTTGTCCAGGTTGTCCTGGAGCCAGTCGGCGTCGACCAGGACGTCGCTGCGGCTCATGCTCTTTCTCCTCCGGGGCAGTTGCGGCGGGGCGTGCGAGTGAGAGGCGTGCGCGGACGGCCGCCGCGCTGCGGCGCGCGGCACGGCGCACGGATGCCCTGGGCAGGGCGGGTGTGGGTGAACGCGGCTGGCGGGTGCTGCCGCTCAGACGGTGCGACAGAGCATGGCGGCAACGCGGCACAGGTCCACTGCCCGCCGCTTCGTGAGATCCGCCTGTCGCTTCATGCGGTCGATCGTAGGGACGGACGGGCGGGCGTGTCACCGGTGTGTCGCATGGTGAGACACGATCGTCCGGATAGCGGGATGACAAAAGCGCCCGGGCCGTCGTCGTACGGCTCCCGGGCGCCTGCTTCGGGCCTCACGGCTGCGCTGCGGACGGGGCCGTCTCGCCCCTCGGACAGTCTCGGACAGCGGCGGACGGATCGCGGACAGGTCGCGAACAGCCGTGGACAGCCGCAGTCACGCGGCGTCCCGTCCGCACGCTCCGCCCCGACCCGCCCGGAGTCGTCGCCCGCCCCGCCGGTCCTACCCGGCCAGCCGGACGTCCGAACCCTTCACGGAGATCTCCACACCGTCCGCCGCGGCCTCGACCTTGTCCAGCCGGATGCCGCCCGGCAGGTCGTCGATGGCCTGCTGGAAGTCGGTGATCTCGCGGACCGAGTTCTCGGCGAGGTCGAGCCCGGCCAGCTCCGGCAGGGAGTCGGTGCGCACCTCGACGTTGTCGCCCTTGACGCTGACGGTGCTGAGCACGGACAGCTGCCGGGTGCCGAGGACCGGCAGCTCGACCTCCACACCCACCTTGATCTTGCCGTTGCCGCCGTCGCCGAGGCTCACGACGCGGGCGGTGATGTCGGGGGCCACCTCCGTGGGCTCCGACTTGGCGGCCTTCATCAGCTCGTCGTAGGCGATGGTCGCCGTGCCGGTGGCCGAGGCGGCGGTGGCGGAGCTGTAGTCGCCGGAGAACCGCACGCCCCTCATGTGGGCCTGGAGGTCGTCGATGCGGATCTTCTCGCCGTCGCCCGCGGCGGCCTCGTAGTCCTGGATGCCGACCTCGACGTCGTCCAGCTCGCCGCCCGCCACCTGCGTGAGGAAGGGGAAGCCGTTGATCGACACGTCCGGGGTCCGCGGCAGGTTCTCGGTGGCCCGCAGCCGGTCCGCGGCCTCTCCCTCGGCGAAGTGCACGGCGATGCGGTCGGCGGCCACGAAGAGTCCGCCGAGCACCACGACGACGATCAGAAGTATTCGCAGCGCGCGCATGTTTCCCCACTTCGGCCTTCGGCGACGACCGCCACGGTAACCCCGCGGGGCGGGGACGCCGGGGGATTGTGGATCAACTGTGACAGGGCGCCGCGCCGTCCGCCCCCGGCGGCGCGGCTCAGCCCAGGGCCCGCCCCAGCACCCACACCACCGGCGCGGCGGCCGTCAGGGGCAGGGCGACGCCCGCGGTGAAGTGGACGAAGCGGGACGGATAGTCGTAGCTCGCGACGCGGTGGCCGACGAGGGCGCAGGCGCCCGCCGCCGCGCCGAGCAGCGCGGCCTCGGTGCCGGCGCCGGTCAGGTTGCCCACCGCGAGGCCCGCGCCGGCGGCGGCGAGCAGTGCGGCGACGACGGAGGCCGGGGTCGGCAGCGGCAGCGCGCGGGCCAGGACGGCGACCGCGACGGCCGCCGCGCCGATCGTGACCGCGTCGGCCTCGGCCGCCAGGTAGCCGGTCGCGAGGACCGCGAGCGCGGCCGAGACGACGGTGGCCGTCAGGCCGTACAGACGCTCGTCCGGGTCGGCGTGCGAGCGCAGCTGGAGGACGAGCGACAGCAGCACCCAGACGCCGAGCGTGCCGAGGATGACCGCCGGGCCGTGGTCTCGTCCGGTGGCGAGCAGTGCCGCGTCGGCGGCGAGCGCGCCCGCGAAGGCCAGCACGATGCCCTGCCGGGCCGGCCACATGCCGTTCAGCCGGAACCAGCCGGCCGCGGTCACCGCCTGCAGCACGACCAGCGGCACGAGCAGCGCGTACGCGCCGACAGCGGCGGCGCCCGACAGCAGCGCGCCGAGCAGCGCGGTGAGCGCGGCGGGCTGGAGTCCGGGCTCGATGATCGGGGAACGGCCTTCCAGGCGGGCCCGCTGGGCCGCCGTGAGCGGGGCCGAGGGGGCCGCGGGAGCGGCGGGCTCCGGTGCCGGTGCCGGTGGGGGCACCGTCGCCGCGGGGGGCTGGGGCTCGTACGGCTGCCCGGGCATCGCGTACGTCTGCTGCGGGGCGTAGGGCTGCTGCGAGGCGTACGGCGCAGTCGTCTGCTGGACCTGGGTGTCCCAGGTCTGCCCCTGCCACTGCTGGGTGTAGGGGGCGGCGGGGTACTGCTCCGGGTACTGCTGATACTGCTGCTGGTGCTGGGGCTGCTGGTACTGCGGCTGCTGCTCGTACTGCCGCTGGTACTGGTCGTAGCCCTGGTGGCCCGGGTGGCCCTGGTGCCCTTGGTGGCCCTGGTAGTCCGGGTAGCCCTCGTGCCCGTCGTACCGCTGCCCGTCGTACGGCTGCCCGTCGTACCGCTGCTGGTCGTTCATCGGTCGGTCACCCTCCTGCGAACGGCGGGAGCACCTCGACCGTGCCGCCGTCGGTCAGCCGTACCGTCTCATGTCCACGGGTCCCGACGGGATCGCCGTCGATGAGGAACGAGCACCGCCGCAGCACGCGCGCGAGTTCGCCGGGGTGGCGCTCCCGCACCGCGGCGAGCGCGTCGGCGAGCGTGGCCGCCTCGTACGCCTCCTCGGCCACCCCGGCCGCGGCCTTCGCGGCGGCCCAGTAGCGCACCGTGACCTTTGCCATCTCGTCCCTCACGTCAGTCCACTCATGACACGGCCAGGCTAGCCCGCCACGCCGGTGGCCCAGTCACCCATGCGGGCGAGCAGGGCGTCGTCGGCCGCGTGCTCGGCGTGGCCCATGCCCGGCTCGATCCACAGGGCGGCGTGGTCGCCCGCGGCGGTGGCCAGCATGTACGGGTGGTCGAGCGGGAAGTAGCCGTCCCGGTCGCCGTGGACGATCAGCAGCGGGGTCGGGGCGATCCGCGGGACCGCCTCCACCGGCGAGAGCGGCACCGGGTCCCAGTCGCGGTGGTGGATGCGGGTGCGCAGGCCGTAGCGGCCGACCAGGCGGCCGGCGGGGCGAGTGACCAGCCAGTGCAGGCGGCGCATGGGGGCGGTGCCGCGGTAGTACCAGCGGGCCGGCGCGCTGACCGAGACGACGGCGGCCAGTTCCTGCTCCCGGTGCAGCGCCGCGTGCCGCAGCACCACCGAGCCGCCCATGGAGAAGCCGACGGTCACCACGCGCGTGTGCCCGAGGGCGCGGGCCCAGTCCACGGCGGCGGCCAGGTCCAGGATCTCACGGTCGCCGACGGTCGAACGGCCGCCGGAGGCGCCGTGGCCGCGGAAGGAGAAGGTGACGACGGCGCCGTGGTGCGCGAGGGCGCGCGCCACCCGGCGCACGTGCGGGCGGTTCACGTCACCGGTGAAGCCGTGGGCGATCACGAACACGAGGTGGCCGGCGGGCGGCCGCGCGGTGTCGCCATCGCCCGCCGCCGGTTCGTCTGGCGGTTCGTATACGGCACGGGGCGGTTCGTATACGGCTTCGATCCGCACCCCGTCGGCCGTGTGCAGAAACGTCCGCTTTCGTGCGGACCCGGTCCCTCCGGTCGTCTCGCGATGCGGACGAACGGTGGATGGCGGGGTGGATCGGGCCACATGACCTGCCGGACCTGAGCTCATGTGGGCTATTCTGCTGGGCAGAGGACTCGGGCAGCGTAGCCCCCGGGTCCTTTTGTGCTTTCGGAAGCGTTGTATACGACGCGGGAAACCGCAGGTGTACGGGCCGTCGATCGCATGAGTGGCCCCACGGGGCCGCAGCGGATCCCAGGGGCGCGGGAACCGCGCGTACGAAGCAGTGCCGCAAACGTCCTCGAAGGGACCGAGGAGGAACCAGACGTTATGGGCGAGCGAACCGTGCACGAACGTATGACGACGACCCAGGCAGGTGGGGCGCGATGAGCTCTCTGCTGCTTCTCACCAATGCCCTCCAGCCGTCGACGGAGGTGCTCCCCGCGCTCGGCCTGCTCCTGCACACCGTGCGGGTGGCCCCGGCGGAAGGCCCGGCCCTCGTCGACACCCCGGGTGCCGACGTCATCCTCATCGACGGCCGCCGCGACCTCCCGCAGGTCCGCAGCCTCTGCCAGCTGCTGCGCTCCACCGGCCCCGGCTGTCCGCTGGTCCTCGTCGTCACCGAGGGCGGCCTGGCCGCCGTCACCGCCGACTGGGGCATCGACGACGTGCTGCTCGACACCGCCGGCCCGGCCGAGGTCGAGGCGCGGCTGCGGCTCGCCATGGGCCGCCAGCAGATCGTCAACGACGACTCCCCGATGGAGATCCGCAACGGCGACCTGTCGGTGGACGAGGCGACGTACAGCGCCAAGCTCAAGGGCCGGGTCCTCGACCTGACCTTCAAGGAGTTCGAGCTGCTGAAGTACCTCGCCCAGCATCCGGGCCGGGTCTTCACCCGCGCCCAGCTGCTCCAGGAGGTCTGGGGCTACGACTACTTCGGCGGCACCCGGACGGTCGACGTCCACGTACGGCGGCTGCGGGCCAAGCTCGGCCCCGAGCACGAGTCGCTGATCGGCACCGTCCGCAACGTCGGCTACCGGTTCGTCACCCCGGAGAAGGTGGAGCGTGCCGCCGAGGAGGCCAAGGCCAAGGCCGACCGGGCGAAGGCGGACAGGGCGGGCAAGCCGGACAGCGTGACCGCCTCTTCCGTCACCGAGGTCCCGGCCGACGCCTGACCGGGCATACCGGACGCGGCGGACCGGCACTCCGGGCGGGTACGGCCAAGGTGCAAGACGCCCTGCCCAGAGCCGGTCTCTCCGCGTAGACTCCGCGCGTGGCCAAGGTGACTCGGGATGATGTGGCGCGGCTGGCGGGAACTTCGACCGCCGTCGTCAGCTATGTCATCAACAACGGACCCCGGCCGGTCGCCCCGGCCACGCGCGAGCGTGTCCTCGCGGCGATCAAGGAACTGGGGTACCGGCCGGACCGGGTCGCCCAGGCGATGGCCTCCCGCCGCACCGACCTCATAGGCCTGATCATCCCGGACGCCCGCCAGCCCTTCTTCGGGGAGATGGCGCACGCGGTCGAACAGGCCGCGTCCGAGCGCGGGAAGATGGTCCTGGTCGGCAACACCGACTACGTCGGCGAGCGCGAGGTCCACTACCTGCGCGCCTTCCTCGGGATGCGGGTCTCCGGCCTGATCCTCGTCTCGCACGCGCTGAACGACCTGGCCGCCGCCGAGATCGAGGCGTGGGACGCCCGGATCGTGCTGCTGCACGAGCGCCCCGAGTCCATCGACGACGTCGCCGTCGTCACCGACGACCTGGGCGGCGCCCAGCTCGCCGTACGCCACCTGCTGGAACACGGCTACGAGTACGTCGCCTGTATGGGCGGCACCGCCGAGACCCCGGCGGTCGGCGACCCGGTCTCCGACCACGTCGAGGGCTGGCGGCGCGCCATGGAGGAGGCGGGCGTCCCGACCGAGGGACGGCTGTTCGAAGCGCCGTACAACCGCTACGACGCCTACCGGGTGGCCCTGGAGATCCTCGCCGGCCCGGACCGCCCGCCCGCGATCTTCTGCTCCACCGACGACCAGGCGATCGGCCTGCTCCGCGCGGCCCGCGAGCTGCGCATCGACGTCCCCGGCGAGCTGGCCGTGGCCGGCTTCGACGACATCAAGGAGGCCGCGCTCGCCGACCCGCCGCTGACCACGGTCGCCTCGGACCGGTCCGCGATGGCGCGCGCCGCGGTGGACCTCGTCCTCGACGACGGGCTGCGGGTGGCGGGCTCGCGGCGGGAGCGGCTGAAGGTGTTCCCGTCGCGGCTGGTGGTGCGGCGGTCGTGCGGCTGTGAGTGACCCTCGCGGGTCCGGCGGCGCTCCTCTCACGTGGTCACCACTGGGCGATGAGCGGCGTGTCCGGCTCGTGCCGCCGCCACGCCTCGCTGAGGCGGACCAGGCGGGCGGGCGCGGCGATACCGCGCACGGTGGCGATCCGCCCGTCGGCGAGGTCGAACGTGACGGCGCCGATGACCCGGTCGCCCAGCACGAAGAGGACGGCGGGGGCCCCGTTGACGAGCGCGTAGTGGACGGCGGGGGTGCCGCCGGCCAGGCGCCGCTTCGCGGGCGTGGGCCGGAAGCCGGCCCGGGCGACCGTGGCGATGCGCCGCGGGGTGTCGAACCGCAGCAGCCGCTCGGCCAGGCCCGCGCCGTCGGAGATCGCGGTCGCGTCGTCGGTGAGCAGCGCCACGAGCCGTTCGGTGCGGCCCGAGGAGGCCGCGGCGAGGAACTCCTCGACGATCCGGCGGGCCGATCCCGGGTCCGGTTCACCACCGCGGCGGCGGGCGGCGGTGAGGCGGCGCCGGGCCCGGTGCAGGTGCTGCTGGCTCGCGGACTCGGTGATGTCGAGGATCTCGGCGATCTCGGCGTGGCTGTGGGAGAACGCCTCGCGCAGGAGGTAGACGGCCCGCTCGACGGGTGACAGGCGTTCCATGAGCGTCAGCACGGCCAGCGAGACCGATTCGCGCTGCTCGAACGTGTCGGCCGGGCCGAGCATCGGGTCGCCGTCGAGGAGCGGCTCGGGCAGCCAGGCGCCCACGGCGCGTTCGCGGCGGGCCTGCGCCGAGCGGAGCCGGTCGAGACAGAGATGGGTGACGACCTTGGTCAGCCAGGCCTCCGGCACCCTGATCCGCTGCCGGTCGGCCGCCTGCCAGTGCAGGAACGCGTCCTGCACGGCGTCCTCGGCGTCGGCGGCGGAGCCCAGCAGGCGGTACGCCAGCGCGGCCAGCCGGTTCCGGCTGGCCTCGAACCGGCCGGTGTCGAAGCGATCGGTGGCGATGCCGTCCACGTGGCCGGCCCTAGGCGGCCAGGCGCTTCGCGGCCGGTGCCGCCGGCACGGCGGTCAGCCGGCGCCGGCGCCTGGGCATGCCGAAGGTGGGGTGCGAGACCGCCCACAGCGCGGTCGCGAGGATCCCCGCCTTGATCCGCGCCGCCTTCCGGCCGCCCAGGTACGCCGGCTTCGCCCGCCCTTCGCCGTCGACCAGCTGCAGGATCCCGTCCCGCCGCCCGAGGCTGATGTGATTGCCCACGTAGGTCAGTCTGACGTCCGCGGTCCTGCCGCCGGTCAGGCGCCCCACGATCGCCTCGGTGGCCCGCCGGGCGGTGTCGCCGGCCGACGCGCAGGACATCGGCAGCGGCCGGCCGTTGTCACCGATGGCGTGGACGCTGTCGCCGATGGCGTGGACGTCCGGGTGGGAGACCGAGCGCATGCTGCGATCGACGACGATCCGGCCCTCCTCGGTGACCTCCAGACCGCTCTGGGCGGCGATGGGGTCGACGGCGAACCCGGCCGTCCACACGGTGGCGTCGGAGGCCAGGACGGTGCCGTCGGCGCACAGCACCCGCGTCGCCTCGACGGCTTCGACGGAGGTGTGCTCCAGGACGGTGATGCCCAGCCGGTCGCAGGCCCGGCGCAGGTGGCCGCGGGCCCCGGCGGAGAGCCGGGCGGCCGGCTCTCCGCGGGCGATCAGCGTCACCGACAGGCCGGGCCGGGACTCGGCGATCTCGGTGGCGGTCTCGATGCCGGTCAGCCCGTCGCCGACGACCAGGACGGTGCCGCCGCCCCGCCCTTCCAGGGCGTCCAGGCGGTCGCGCAGGCGCAGCGCCGAGGGCCGGCCGGTGACGTCGAAGGCGTGCTCGGCCACGCCGGGCACACCGTGGTCGGCGACACGGCTGCCGAGCGCGTAGACGAGCGTGTCGTAGCCGAGTTCGCCGCCGCCGCCCGCGTCGGCCACGGCGACGGTGCGGCGCCCGGGGTCGACGGCGGTGACCCGGGCCACGCGCAGCCGTATCCCGGTGCCGGCGAAGACGTCGGCGAGCTTCGGCGCCTGGATCCGCTGTCCGGCCGCGAGCTGGTGCAGCCGCAGCCGCTGGACGAAGTCCGGCTCGGCGTTGACCACGGTGATCTCGGTGTCCGCCGGGGACAGCCGGCGGGCCAGGTTCCCGGCCGCGTAGGCCCCGGCGTATCCGGCGCCGAGGACGACGATGCGGTGCTTCATGTGCGGCTCCTGTCGGTTCGGATGCTGTCGTGGGTTGAGCGGGACGGCGAGCCGATTGCTGACAGGAACCGCATGTGATGTGCGCCACAGGCCGACATGGGGGCGCCGGGTCCGGTCCTTATATCGGGCATACGAGGTTCTGCCGGGCTTCTCAGGCAGCCCTCAGGAAGCTCTCATGGTCGGGCGACAAGCTCATGGACATGACCGAGAGCAACGTGAACCCCGAGTGGCCGTCCCCTCCGGCATACCAGCCGCACCAGCAGCACCAGCCACAGCAGCCACAGCAGCCACAGCAGCCGCACCAGCAGCACCAACCCACCGCGCTGCTGGCGGAGCCCGTGTCCCGGCGGCGTACCAGGCGGCGCGGGCCCGTGGCGCTGCTCACCGCCGTCGCGATCGTCGCGGCGGCCGTCGGCGGCGGCACCGCCTACGGCATCCAGGAGCTGACCGGCGGTTCCGCGGCCGTCGCGTCCAGCTCCACCAGCACCACCGTGGTGCCGTCGAGCCAGAAGGGCACGGTCGCGGGGGTCGCGAAAGCGGTCAGCCCGAGCATCGTCGAGATCAACGCCACCTCGAACGCGGGGTCCTCCACCGGCTCCGGCGTGATCATCACGTCCGACGGCGAGATCGTCACCAACAACCACGTCGTCTCCGGCGCCTCCCGGATCACGGTGACGACCAGCGACGGCACGGAGTACACCGCCCGCGTCGTCGGCACCGACAGCGGCAAGGACCTCGCGCTGATCGAGCTGGAGAACGCCTCCGGGCTCAAAGCGGCGACGCTCGGCGACTCCGACGGGGTGCGGGTCGGCGACCAGGTGGTGGCGATCGGCTCCCCCGAGGGCCTGACCGGCACGGTGACCAGCGGCATCGTCTCCGCCCTCGACCGGGACGTCACCGTCTCCACCGGTGAGGGTCAGCAGCAGCGGCAGCCGGACGGCGGCTGGCCGTTCGAGTTCGGCGGGCAGGAGTTCAACGGCGACACCGGCTCGTCCACGACGACGTACAAGGCCATCCAGACCGACGCGTCCCTCAACCCGGGCAACTCCGGCGGCGCGCTGATCGACATGAACGGCAACATCATCGGCATCAACTCCGCGATGTACTCGGCGAGCGGTTCCTCCTCGTCCGACGCGGGCAGCGTCGGCCTCGGCTTCGCCATCCCGGTCGACACCGTCAAGGCCGACCTGGCGAAGCTGCGGGCGGGCGGGACCGACTGAGAGCGACCGAGCGAGACCGACCGACCGAGAGCGACCGACCGAGAGCGACCGACCGAGACCGAGCGACGAGTCGTGCGACGCTGAGAACGTCAGCCGCCAGCTTGCCGACCACCCCCGAGGAACCCACGCCATGAGCCCCGCCGAAGGCGACCGTGACCCCCAGCGCATCCTCATCGTCGACGACGAGCCCGCGGTGCGCGAAGCGCTCCAGCGCAGCCTGGCCTTCGAGGGATACGACACCGAGGTCGCGGTCGACGGCGCGGACGCCCTGGAGAAGGCGACCGCGTACCGGCCCGACCTCGTCGTCCTCGACATCCAGATGCCGCGCATGGACGGCCTGACCGCGGCGCGGCGCATCCGCGGCGCGGGCGACACCACCCCGATCCTCATGCTGACCGCCCGCGACACCGTGGGCGACCGCGTCACCGGCCTCGACGCGGGCGCCGACGACTACCTGGTCAAGCCCTTCGAACTGGACGAGCTGTTCGCCCGTATCCGCGCGCTGCTGCGCCGCAGCTCCTACGCGGCGGCGACGGCCGGCGCCGGCGCCGAGGCCGGCGAGGTGCTGACCTTCGCCGACCTGCGGATGGACCTCGCGACCCGCGAGGTGACGCGCGGCGGGCGGCCGGTGGGGCTGACCCGCACCGAGTTCACCCTGCTGGAGATGTTCATGGCGCACCCCAGGCAGGTCCTGACCCGCGAGCAGATATTGAAGGCGGTGTGGGGCTTCGACTTCGAGCCGTCGTCGAACTCGCTGGACGTGTACGTGATGTACCTGCGCCGCAAGACCGAGGCGGGGGGCGAGCCGCGGCTCGTGCACACCGTCCGGGGCGTCGGCTACGTACTGCGGCAGGGCGGCACCGAGTGAGCAAGGCGGCACGGCGCCTGCGCGCGCTGCCCCTGCGCTCCCGGCTCGCGCTGCTGGTGGCGGCGGCGGTGGCGTTCGCGGTGGCGGCGGTCTCGGTCAGCTGCTGGTTCGTGGTCCGGGGAAAGCTGTACGCCGAGATCGACGACAAGCTCGACAACGTCCGGGTCACGCTGGACGCCATCCAGGACACCCTCGCCGACTGCCGCCAGACCCCCGGCGACGCCCGCTCCTTCGGCCCGCCCACCCAGGTCTACGCGGAACTGGTCAGCGCCGACGGGACGTACTGCGTCTTCGACACCTCCGCGGGCGCGGTGCGGGTGACCGCCGCCGACACCCGCATCGCCGCGCGGAACCCCGGCGACACCCCCTCCTTCCGCGACGGGAAGGACTCCGACGGCAAGGCCGTCCGCACCATGACGCGCCCGCTCGGCGGCGGGATCGCCCTGGTCGTCGCCCTCCCCCTGGAGGACACCGAGGGCACCCTCAACGAACTGGCGCTGCTGCTGCTGGCGGTCTCCGGCATCGGGGTCGTCGGCGCGGGCGCGGCGGGGCTCGCCGTGGCCCGTGCCGGGCTGCGCCCCGTCGACAAGCTGACGGAGGCCGTCGAGCACGTCGCCCGCACCGAGGACCTGACCATCCGCATCCCCGTCGAGGACGACAGCGAGGACGAGATCGCCCGCCTGTCCCGCTCGTTCAACTCGATGACCTCCGCGCTCGCCAGCTCCCGCGACCTGCAGCAGCAGCTCATCGCGGACGCGGGCCACGAGCTGCGCACGCCGCTCACCTCCCTGCGCACCAACATCGAACTCCTCACCCGCAGCGAGGAGACCGGCCGCCCCCTGCCGGAGGCCGACCGCACGGCCCTGCTCGCCTCGGTGAAGGCCCAGATGACGGAGCTGGCCGCGCTGATCGGCGACCTCCAGGAGCTGTCCCGCCCGGACACCGCCCAGCACGGCGGTCTGGCGCCCGTCATCCCCTTCCACGACGCGGTCGAATCGGCCCTGCGCCGCGCCCGGCTGCGCGGACCCGAGCTGACGATCACCGCGGACGTCCAGCCCTGGTACGTCCGCGCGGAGCCGGCCGCGCTGGAGCGGGCGGTGGTCAACGTGCTGGACAACGCGGTGAAGTTCAGCCCGGCGGGCGGCACGGTCGACGTACGCCTGGACGGCGGTGTCCTCACGGTCCGCGACCACGGTCCGGGCATCCCGGAGGACGAACTCCCCTACGTCTTCGACCGCTTCTGGCGCAGCCCCAGCGCCCGCGCCCTCCCCGGCTCGGGCCTCGGCCTGTCGATCGTGGCCCGCACGGTGCAGCAGGCGGGCGGCGAGGTGGCGCTGACTCCTGCGGAGGGCGGGGGCACGGTGGCGACGGTGAGGCTGCCGGGCGCGCCTACGCCTCCGCCGGAGGTTCCGTAGAAGGTTCGTAAACCTGCCAGAAGACCTCTTCGATCACGATCTGCGGATTTTCGGTTCGGCGAACGAAGGTGTACTTCAGCCAGCCGTTTCCGTGGTCGAAGAAGCAGAGGTGGCGGCCCTTGGGAACAGTGGACTGGTCCGGCATGACCCTCATGCCGTCGGGAAGCTCCGCATCCGTATCAATGCCTCGGAAGTACGGGTCTTTCGCCGTGACCAGTTCGGGGCGCGCGGCGAGGACGATCTCACGAACGTGGTCGGGCAGTGCCTCGAAGGTGACGAGAGCGTCGATGCGCCAGTCTGCCTGCCAAGGCGGGCCCATGAACCCATCAGTCACTCGCCGGGCTCCAATTCCCGGACCCGGTAGTGAATCTTCGCCGCCTCTTCGAGGAGGGCTTTGGCTTCGGCGACGTCGGTGCACTCGTACGCAGCTCGGTGTTCGAGGTCGAGTACGTGCGCGTTCAGTGCGGGGTCGCGAGCGATGGCGTACTGCCCCCACCAGCGGGCCATGAACGCCGACACCGGACCGAGGTCGTAGGTGTCGGCAATCGCCCACTTCCAGTGCGCGTCGAAGTCGGGAAGGAGTTCGGGAGTGTGCTGGGCAATGGCCTCGCGCAGCGCCTTCGGGGTCCGCTCGGGCATGGGGGGGACAACGGGATCGGGTTCCGCAGCGTGGGCAGCCATGATCGATGTCCTCCTTCGGCACGTCCTGCTCACGACCATAGCCGCGTCCACCGTCCCCCCGCGGATTGTCCACAGGGCGGCTCCGGCCGGGACAGCGGGCCAGGAGGTGCGTCCGCCGAGAAGTCGGTGGTCATGTTCTCTGCCATGACGTCACGGTGACCGAACGGCCACCCTTCCCGTCCTGGTTTCCGGCCCGCTTCACTCGGCGGCGTGCATACCCACTCCGGTCTTGACGCCCCCCAGGAAGGACGCCCACGAGCCGGCTCCGAACACGAGCACCGGGCCCTCCGGGGTCTTGCTGTCGCGGACCGGGACTATGCCGGGGCAGTTGTCGGCGACCTCGACGCAGTTGTTGTCTCCCCCGTCGCTGTAGGACGACTTACGCCACACGGCGGTGCTGAGATCGAGGGCTCGGTGCATGATCCGGCGACCTCCGTCAGCTCTTGACGCCGTTCACGAACGACACCCACGAACCGGCCCCGAACACGAGCACCGGGCCCTCCGGGGCTTTGCTGTCGCGGACCGGGACTATGCCGGGGCAGTTGTCGGCGACCTCGACGCAGTTGGTGCCACCCCCGTCGCTGTAGCTGGACTTGCGCCACACCGCGGTGCTGAGATCGGGGGCTCGGTTCATAATCCGCACTCCTCCAGAAGGCGTTTGATGAACGCCGTCGACTCCGTCGGAGTCAGCGCCGCATCCCTGACCAGATCGTAGGACAAGCGGAAGCGCAGCACCTTGTCTGGATCCTGGACCAGCTCGCCGAAGCCATTGCCCTCCACCCAGGCAACGGGGTCGCCGATTCGCTTCCAGAACAGCCAGAGATGGCTGTCCATGAGGTCGTGCACACCGGCTGTGTACGGCAGCACCTGAATCGCCACATTCGGCAGTGCCGCCGCATCGATGAGGTACGACAGCTGATCCGTCCACACCTTCGTGTCGGGCACCTGCCTTCGCAACGCACCTTCGTCCAGGATCACGCGCAAGTTCGGTGCCGAAGGCCGGTGGAGCAGCTCTTGGCGTCCCATGCGGACGGCCACCTGCTCCTCGACTTCTTCCCTGTTGCCTGCCGTTGTCTGAGCGCCAGACAACCCTGACAACACCGCACGGGCATAGTCCTCGGTCTGCAACAAGCCCGGCACGCGCAGCTGGAACATCCACATGATCCGCGCCGTGGCCTCCAGCTCCATGAACGCCTTGTACTTGTCCTTGACGACTTCTCTGCGCGCCTCGCGCCACAATCGGACCAGCAGGTCACCCGACCGGTAGTAGCTGTCCAGGTCCTCCATGACCGCGCTCTTGGAGAGCCGTTCCCCGCTTTCCAAGCGGCTCAGGTAGCTCTTGTCGTACCCGGTGTCCTCGCCAGTTGCCCGAGCGACTTGCCTGCCTGCTCCCGGAGGAACTTGAGAGTCCGGCCGAGTGCAGCCCGCCCCGACTCCGGTTCGTCGTCAACCATTTCGCCCACGTCACCCCTCCCCGTTGCCTGGGCGCCAGACAACACCGAACCTCTTCCGCAGCGTACGCGTGATCCGTAACCATCGAGGCACGAACGGTAATCACCGCTCGTCAGCCACCCCTGTCACGCCCCGGAAGGGCACCCCCATGCCTCTTCGCCTCCGCCTGCGCCTCGCCGCGCTCTGCGAGACCGTCCTGCTCACCCTCGTACGGCTCCTGCTGCCCGCCGAGGGACGCCACCGCGCCACGGCGCCGCCCCCGCCACCGCCCCCGCCCGCCCCGCCGCTCGCCCTGGAGCCCGTCTGGCTCGACACCCCGCTCGTACGCCCCTACCTGGAGGCCCCCGCATGAGGCTGCTGCCCTGGACGAGCGTCGACGGCAAGCCCTGCTACCTCAGCAGCGACGACCCGCACAGCCCCCTCTCCCGGCTCGCCGACGACATCGAGGCCGCCCAACTGCGCTCCGCCCAGGAGGTGCTGGCCGGGGCGAGGGCCGTCCTCGGCGACGCCAAGGCGGGTGAGCGGGCCGTGCGGTTCGCGCTCACCCGGGCCACCGAGTCCCTGGCGGACGTCCTGCGGATCGCGGTCAGCCGGCGGTGACCCGTACGAAGACCGCGTCGCCCGGCGACGTCGGGTTCGTTCGGTGCCCCGGCAACCTTCCAGGCGTCCGCGGCGACTGTTCGTCGACCATCCCCACACCCCACGGACGAACGGAACCCGCATGAGTGAGACGACTCGTGGCAAGCCCCGCAAGCCCCGCAGGGCACGGCACCGCAGGCGCCGGACGACGGTGCTCGCGGCCGGTGTCCCCCTGGCCCTGGTCGCCGCGGGGGCGCTCGTCTACGGCGAGAGCGCGCAGCCGGAGGCGGCGGCCGCCGAAGCGCCCGCGTGGGCGACGGCGACCGCCGACGGCTTCGCCTCCGTGAACTCCCTCGGCCAGAACGGCACGTACGGCGGGCGGGGCGGTGAGGCCGTCACCGTCCGCACGCTCGCGGAGCTGGAGAAGTACGCGACCGCCGCCGAGCCGTACGTCATCGTCGTCGCCGGGACCATCACCATGTCCCCGGCCGGCAAGGAGATCAAGGTCGCGTCCGACAAGACCATCATCGGCTCCGGCACCTCCGGGCACATCGTCGGCGGCGGCTTCTTCCTCGGCCCCGGCGTGCACAACGTGATCATCCGGAACCTGACGATCCGGGACGCGTACCAGGGTGTCTGGAACGACAAGGAGCACGACTACGACGCGATCCAGATGGACGGCGCGCACCACGTCTGGATCGACCACAACGACCTGCGGCACATGGCGGACGGGCTCATCGACGTCCGCAAGGACAGTACGAACATCACCGTGTCGTGGAACAGGCTGAGCGACAACAACAAGACGTTCGGCATCGGCTGGACCGAGAACGTCGTCACGGACATCACGATCCACCACAACTGGTTCCGCGAGACCGAGCAGCGCAACCCGTCCACGGACAACGCCGCCCACGCGCACCTCTACAACAACGTCCTGGAGGACACCCCGGGGACCGCCATCACCTCCTCCTACGGCAATTACTCGCGCGGGAAGACGCAGATGGTCCTGGAGAACTCCTTCTTCCAGGGCGTGAGGAACCCCGTCATCAAGGACGCCACGGCGTCGATCGTCCAGCGCGGCAACGTCTTCTCCGGCACCAGCGGACGCAACGAGAGCGGCGGCACCGCCTTCGACCCGAAGACGTACTACGGCTACACCCTCGACAAGGCGGCGGACCTGCCCGCCCTGCTGAAGTCGGGTGCGGGCCCCCGCGGTTCCCTCGGCACCGCGGCGACCACGACCGCTGCCGCCGCCGCGGCCACCACCCTCACCGTCGCCAAGGACGGCTCCGGCCAGTACTCCACCGTCCAGGCCGCGGTGAACGCCGTACCCGCGAACAACCCCTCCCGCGTCGTCATCGCCGTGAAGCCGGGCACGTACCGCGAGACGGTGAAGGTCCCCTCGAACAAGCCGCACGTCACCATCCAGGGCACGGGCGCCAGCCGCAAGGACACGGTGATCGTCTACAACAACGCCTCCGGCACACCCAAGCCGGGCGGCGGCACCTACGGCACCGGCGGCAGCGCCACCGTCGCCGTCGAGGCGGACGACTTCCAGGCCCGCAACCTGACCATCGCCAACGACTTCGACGAGAAGGCCAACCAGCACATCTCCGGCCACCAGGCCGTCGCCCTGCGCACCGCGTCGGACAAGGTGTTCCTGGACTCGGTGATCGTGGAGGGCGACCAGGACACACTCCTGCTCGACACCGCCGCGAAGGACCGGCTGGGCCGCGTCTACATGACCAACTCCTACGTCACCGGCAACGTCGACTTCATCTTCGGCCGCGCCACCGCCGTGATCGACCACTCGGTCATCACCCTGAAGAAGCGCTGGGACGGCACCTCGGCCGGCTACGTCACGGCCCCGTCGACCGCCGCCGGCCGCAAGGGCATCCTGATCGCCAACTCCACGGTGACCGGCGCCGTCTCGGACCGCACCTTCTACCTCGGCCGCCCCTGGCACGCGGGCGGTGACGCGACCCTCGACCCGCAGACGACGGTCCGCAACACCACCCTCAGCGCCGCCATCCGCACCACCCCCTGGACCGACATGAGCGGCTTCTCCTGGAAGGACGACCGCTTCGCCGAGTACAAGAACACGGGCCCTGGCGCCGGTTCCGCCTCGTCCGACCGCCCCCATCTGACCGACGCCCAGGCCGCCGACCAGGAGGTCACGGACTGGCTGTCCGGCTGGACGCCTACGGCTTCCTGAGGCCCACGTCAGGCTCGGGGCGCCCCTCCGGGCGCAGGTGAGAGACCAACGCCCGGAACCTGTCCCAGGCCTCGTCCTCACGTGGGGTGTCCAGGGCGTAGTGCAGGGCGCGGCCGAGTCGCCTGGGGGCGGGACCGGCTGGGGGCTGCTCGGCCCGCTCGCGGCCGACGGCGTCCGCCTCGGCGCCACCGAGCGTGAACGCCACCGGCCTCGGTGGCGCCTCGAGACGCGGGGGCACCGTCACGTCGCGGCGGGCGGCGCGCACCGAGGTCAGCAGGGTGACCAGCCCGTGCTCGGCGTCGAGTGCGGCGGCCAGCGGTGCGACGGCGCCCAGGGGCGGTTCCTCGTTCGGGCCGTAGCCGAGGGCGAGGGTGATGTCCTCCTCCACGCCCGCCGCTGTCCGCAGCACCCGCATGGTGGCCATGGCCGGCCGGTCGGGGTGGCCGACGGCGAGCAGGAAGGTGGGCCGTGGGGCGCGGGTGCGGGCGAGGTCGGTCACCTCGCGGGTGGACCAGGGCAGGTTGACCGGTTCGGCGGTGCTCCATCCGGTCGGCGGGGCACCCGTCAGGTGCCGCCAGACGGTCTCCAGGGCCCGCCCGAGCACCAGGTTCTCGCCGGCCGGGTGCCGGGTGCGCAGCGTGAGCAGGAGCTGGCGTTCGCCGGTGTCGGACCCGGCCGCGAAGGGGGCGGCGGCCGAGGCCGCGCCCCGCTCGTCGCGCACGGGGGTGAAGGTGCCGTCCCGCCATTGGAGCCGGGCGCCGGACAGGCCGTCGTAGGCGCCGTGCTCGGGGTCCTGGACGACCCAGCGGTTGGGCAGACCGCTCAAGGCCGTGCGGGCGGCCATGGTGAGGTGTGCCGTGGGCGGGGTGACGATCTGGAGTGCGCGGCCGTCGTCCGCGCAGGCGCGCAGGGCGTCGGCCAGCCAGCTGGTCAGCGGGACCACGGGACGGTCCTGGATGATCACGGCCGTCGTGCCGGTGAGGACGTCGATCGCCGGTGCGGCGGTGGCGGGCCGGGGCACCGCGGACACGTCCGCGGTCAGGGGGACGACCTCGGTGTGACCGGCCTCGGGCGGCCAGACCGTGCCGCCGAGCACGGTCGCCAGCCGGCCGGCGAAGGAACCGGCGAGCCGCCCGGCTTCGGGGACGGCGGTCGAGGCGCGGGCCTCGGTCCACCACACCGGCCCGTCGGGGTCCGGATGCCGGAGGAGGCGGGCGATCTCGCCGGGCACCTGCACCAGGACGGGCGCCTCCACGGAGACGAGGGGCCGCCCGTCGGGCGCGCACAGCTGGACGACGGCCCCCTCGGCGAGGGAGTTCACCCCGAGGTCGGGGCCGCCGGCGTAGAGACCGGCGAGGAGGGTGCGCAGGTCCGGCATCGTGGGCGTCAGCGCGATGACGTCCTTGGTCACGGGATCTCTTCCGGGGCGTGCTGCGAGGTCAGGGCGGTCTGGATCAGCCGGTGCGGGTGGCCGCGGCGGACGAGGGTGCCGCGGCCGGGTGGCTGCGGACCGGGGTAGAGGCCAGGGAAGAGCTGGCCCTCGGCGCGGTCGCCGGACATGACCAGCGTGGCGGTGCCGGTCTCCCGCAGCGCCGTCAGCAAAGGCTCGTACAGGGCGCGGGAGGCTCCGGCCGCGCGGCGGGCCACGACGAAGTGCAGTCCGATGTCCTGGGCGGACGAGACGTACGGCAGGAAGGGTGCCAGCGGCTGCTGCCCCGCGGTGGTGAGGATGTCGTAGTCGTCGACCAGGATGACGATCCGCGGCCCGCGGAAGGCGGGCTCACCGTCCGGGCCGCCCGGGCCGTCCGGATCCGCGGTCTCCGGCAGTCGCTTGTCCAGTTCGGTGGCGATGCCGGTGGACAGGGCCGCGGCGAGCTTGGCGTTGTGGGCGTAGCCGCCGCGGTACGGCTCGGGGACGACGCCGCGCAGGGTGCGGCGCGGGTCGTAGACGCCGAAGACCAGCTCCTCGTCCGTGTACCGCTCGACGAGCCGGGTGGCGATCAGCTGGAGCAGGTTGGTCTTGCCGCACTCGTTGTCGCCGAGGACGAGGAGGTGCTGGTCGGATCCGAACAGGTCGAGCAGGACCGGTGCGAGGGCTTCCTGGTCGACGCCGATCGGGATCCGGGCCGGTTCCGTCGTGGCCGGGGGCAGGTGCGCGGCGGGCAGTGTGGTCGGCAGGACCCGCACGGGTGGGGCGACCTCACCGTGCCAGGAGGCGCGGACGGTGCGGGCCGCCCGTTCGAGGGCGGGGCCCAGGTCGTCGGTGGTGGGGCGGCCGTCGATCCGGGGCAGCGCGACCTGGGCGAACAGCTTCCCGTCGGTGAGGACCCGGCCGGGGGTGTCGGCACCGAGCGTCTCGGACAGCTTGCGGTCGACGGTGGAGTCCGCGGGGTCGTTCAGGCGGAGTTCGACGCGGGTGCCGAACAGGGACTGGGTGGTGATGCGCACGTCGTTCCAGCGCAGCATCCCGGCGACGACGTGGATGCCGTAGCCGCCGCCGCGCTTGAGCAGGTCGGTGACCGCGTCCTCCAGGTCGGCGAACTCGTCCCGGAGCGCGCCGAACCCGTCGATGACCACGACGACGTCGGTGGCGACGGGCCCGGTCAGCTCACCACGGCCGCGCAGGGCGCGCAGCTGCTCCACGGAGTCGATGCCGTGCCGGCGGAACAGCTCCTCGCGCTCGGTGAGCATGGCCCGCACCTCGGCGATCGTGCGGGCGGCCCGCTCGTGATCGGCGCGCCCCGCGATGCCGCCGACGTGGGGCAGCCCGGCCAGCGCGGCCAGGCCGCCACCGGCCAGGTCGAGGCCGTAGACGGCCACCTCGCGCGGCGTGTGGGTGAGCGCCAGGGACAGGACGAGGGTGCGCAGCAGCGTGGTCTTGCCGGACTGCGGACCGCCGATGACCGCCGCGTGCCCGCCGGCCGCGGTCAGGTCGAGCAGCCACTGGCCCTGCCATTGCCGGGCCGGGTCGTCGAGCACACCGAGGGGCACGTGCAGGGGGTGGGCGGGCCGGACCAGGTGGAGTCCCTGGTCGGTGGCGCGCACGGGCCCCGCCGCCCGGTCGAGGGTGACGGCGTCGGGCAGGGGAGGCAGCCAGATGCGCCGCACCGGCGGGGCGGCGTCGGTGAGCTGCCCGACCATCACGGACAGCAGGGTCGGGCCGGTGTCGCGTCGGGTGGCGGCGGGCTCCTCCGGGGCCGTCTCCTGCTCCTGCGGCGCGTGGTACGTCGGGTAGGGCAGCGCGAGCGGCTCCGCGCCGTGCTCCTCGCGTACGGTCGGCCCGTGGTGGGCGCCGGAGACGTACCCCGCCTTGAACCGCTCGTAGGTGGAGGTGTCGACCTTGAGATAGCCGAAGCCGGGCAGCGGCGGCAGGTGGAAGGCGTCGGTGGTGTCGAGGACGGTGCGGGACTCGTCGGCGGAGAAGGTGCGCAACCCCAGCCGGTACGACAGGTAGGTGTCGAGGCCCCTGAGCTTGCCGCCCTCGATGCGCTGGCTGGACAGCAGCAGGTGCACGCCGATGGAGCGTCCGATGCGGCCGATGGACAGGAACAGATCGATGAACTCCGGCTTTGCGGCGATGAGTTCGCCGAACTCGTCGATGACGACGAAGAGATGGGGCAGCGGCTCCAGGTCGGGCTGCTCCGTGGCGCGCAGCAGGGCGTAGTGGCCGATGTCGGCGATGTTCCCGGCGTCCTTCAGTACCTGCTGGCGGCGCTTGACCTCGCCGGCGAGGGAGGTGTGGACGCGTTCGACGAGGCCGGCCTGGTTCTCCAGGTTGGTGATCACGCCGGCGACATGCGGGAGGGAGGCGAAGGGGGCGAAGGTCGCGCCGCCCTTGTAGTCGACCAGGACGAGGGCGAGATCCTCGGGCGGGTGCGTCGCGGTCAGGGCCAGGACGAGGGTCCGCAGCAGTTCGCTCTTGCCGGAGCCGGTGGCGCCGACGCACAGCCCGTGCGGGCCCATGCCGAGCTGGGAGGACTCCTTCAGGTCCAGCAGGACGGGCTCGTGACGGTCGGTCAGTCCGATGGGGACGCGCAGGAAATCCCGCTCTGCACGCGGTGCCCACAGCTGCTTCAGGTCCAGGGCGGCCGGGTCGTCGATGCCCAGCAGGGCGGGGAAGTCGACGGGGCCGGACACCGGGGTGCCCTCGGCCACGGACTCGGCGGACAGCCGCAGCGGCGCCAGCATGCGGGCGATGCCCTCGGCTCCGGCGGTGCTCACGGTGTCGAGCGTGCCCTCGGCCGCGCCGCCGGCCGGACCGCGCAGGTCCTCCACGGTCACCCGGCCCCCGTCGACCGTGATGCGCACGCTGACCTGGTCCGGCTCATGCACCTGCCGGTCCAGCAGGTGGACCACGGTCACGCCCGTCTCCGGCAGGCCGACGGCCGCGTCCGGGACGGGAAGTTCGGCCGCGGGCGCGCCGTGGCTGTCGTGGACCACGAGCAGTCGGTCCGTCAGCCGCAGCGCCGCCCGGTCCGACAGCCCGCGCCGCACCTCGGCCGCGTACGCGGCGCGCCGGCGCAGCTCGGGTGCGCACAGCCGGGCGAGCTGCGCCAGGCCGGGGGCGATCCGGCGGGCGGCGACGGGACCGTCGTGGGTCTGGGGATCGAGGATGTGCGGCAGCCACTTGGTCCACTGCCAGGCGTTCTCGTCGGGTGTGGCAACGGCGAGGGCGACATCGTCGGGTGCGTGCGTGACGGCCGTCTGGACGAGCAGGGCTCGGGCGACCGCCAGGACGTCGTCCCGCTGCGCGCCGACGACGCTGACGTTCCCGGCCCGGTCCAGCGGCACCGTGAGCGGGAAGTCGGTGGCCGTGGTGAAGCGCTGCTGCAGGGCCCGGGCCTCGTTGAGCATGAACGGGTCCGGCGGGGTGAGGACACCGCCGGCGCCACTCTGGCCGATGACCAGCTCCTGGACGGGGACGGTGCCCGTACCCAGGCGCGGACGCAGGAAGTCCGGGTCCTGGCGGCGGCGCTCCCACAGCCGGGCCGGGTCGCGGATCAGGTCGTACAGGGCCGACGGGGGCGGGTCGAGGAGCCGGGCCCGCGCACGCCGTTCCCGCTCGGCGGCGCCCAGCTCCTCCCGCAGCTCCTCCAGATACTCCAGGTACCGCTCCCGCTGCACGCGCCGCGTGCGCTGTGCGCGGCCCCGCTGCGACAGGAACAGGGCGAGCGCCCCGAACAGGGCGACGACCAGCACGACCGCGCCGAGCGCGGCGAACTGGCTGTTGCGGATGACCGTCATCATCACAACCGAGCTGACGACGCCCGCCATGGGCAGCAGCGCGGTGGCCGCGTTGCCGACCTTGCCCTCCGGCAGGTTGGGCGGGGCTTCGACGGTGCGGGCGGGGGCCGGCTCCAGCGGACGGGTGCTGCGAGCGGGCCGATGCACGATCCGCTGGGTCATCGCACCCTCACCGCCCGCCGCATCGCCTCGGCCGCCAGCCGGACGGCCGCGTCCCGGGTGGTCTGGCTCAGCATGGCGGTGTGGATGGGTCCTCCCTGGGCGAGATGTCGGTCGTACGGCAGCAGGACCACGGGCACCCCGGGCTCGCGCAGATGCGCGGTGGCGGCCCTGGGGTCGAGCGTGGTGTCCGGTGCGCTCGCGCTGAGGGCGACGACGGTCGTGGCGAGGGCCGCGTGCGGCAGGTGCCCGAGCCAGTCCAGCACCTGCCGGGTTCCGTGGATGCCCTCGGCGGTCATCGGCGCGACGACCACGCGGGCATGCGCGGTGTCCATCGCCGTACGCGCCACCTCGCCGGGCAGCGTCTCGCAGTCGACGACGGTGACGGCGAAGTACCGGCGCAGGGCGAGCGTCACCGTCCGGTACGTCCGCACGTCCAGCGGCGCCCCCACCCGTCCCTGGCTCGCGGGCAGCAGCCAGCCGCCGTCGGCGACGGGCACCAGGTACCCGGTGACATCGGTGAGTTGCATGGCCGGTGTCAGAATTCCGGCGAGATCCGCGCAGGACCACCGCACGCTCTCCGCGCCCATCCGCACCGGCAGCGTGCCGAGCGCGGCGTCGGCCTCCAGGGTGAGGACGGGGTCGTGCCGGTAGTGGTTGAGGATACGGCCGAGCAGCGCGGCCACGGTGGACTTGCCGACCCCGCCGCGGATCGACGTCACGGCGACGACCCGCCCCGTGGTGACCGGCTGCTGCACCTCCTGCGCCAGCCTGGTCTGCTCGGCGACTTCCTGACCGGCGGAGGCGGTGAGCCGACGCAGCGAACGGCCGGCGCGCTGCGTCAGGGAGTCACCGTGGTGAGGGCGCCCGAGTGCGATGGCCAGGCGGGGGTCGAGGGTGGGGAGGGACTGAGGGGTGGGCGGCGCGGGCGGGGCCGGGGCGCCTCGGTCGGGCGTGCGGGGGCCGGGGCGCGCGGGAGGAGTCGGGTCGGTGGCCGGGGCCGGCTGGGCGGACGGCTGCGGGGAGGGCGTCGGCGGGGCCGCCGGAGCGGGTGCCGAGGTGGGCGCCGGAGCGGGCGCCGGAGCGGGCGCCGGAGCGGGCGCCGGAGCGGGTGCCGGAGCGGGCGCCGGAGCGGGCGCCGGAGCGGGCGCCGGAGCGGGCGCCGGAGCGGGTGATGTCCCGCGGGACGCGTCGGCACCGCCGGTCAGCTGTCGCAGCATGTCGTGCTGCCAGTCCCCTCCCCCGGTCATGTGTCCACGACTCCCTCGTACGCCTCGTACGCACGCCTACGCGAAAGTGCCGAGCAGCCGCCCGTACACCCCGAAGACCCCGATGACCAGCGGAAACAGCGCGACCACGGCCGCGGACTCCGCGACATCGCCCAGCCTGCGCAGCCTGACGCGCACATGCTCCGCAGGCTCCACACTCAGCACCAGAAGGGGTACGGCGGCCAGCACAGCGAGGACGGCGACGGGCCCGGCGGCGGCCTGGGCTTGCTCCAGCCAGAGCGTCACCAGCCGCCCGACCACGACGGCAGCGCCGGTCAGCAGCACCACGACCTCGACGGCGAGCGGAAAGGCCCGCGCGCGCAGTGCCAGCGCGAGCAGCACGGCACCGGCCAGCGGAACCGTCCACACCGTGGCCGTCCGCAGGACGAGCACACCGGCCGCGGCGGCGGAGACACCGAGGACAACGGTGGCGAGGGCCAGCCCGCGATGCGTGGCGGCGAGAGCCGTACCCACCTGGTACCGGCTCACCGACGTCCCGCCACTGCGCCGGTCGTCGAGCCGGGCGAGACCGGACGCCATGAGCGCGAGCCGCGGCAGCAGGCCGAGAAGGACGACGGAGACGACGGCGACCAGCGCACCGGCCCGGCTCTGCTGCGCGGCGGTTTCTGCACCGCCCTGAAGGGCGACCGCGACTTCCCACAGCACGACGCACCCGAGGAGACTTCCGGCACCGATCGACGCTCCCCGCCCGAGCGGCGTGAACCACCCGGCGAGAGCGAGAGCACCGGCCACGGCACCGGCGACGACAGCGAGCCGCAGCGCACCCGACCAGTCCTGGGCGTCGGCCGCGGTCCACCCGGCGAGCACACCGAGCGCACCGGCCGCGATCAGGAGCGTGGCGGCGAGGGCCCGCCGCCCCAGGCGCCCGCACAGGACACCGCCGAGGGCGGACAGCACGGCGACGGCGGCAAGCCAACCCGCGACGGCGGACGGCTCGAAGTGTTCCCGGGCCAGCACTCCGGCGACGAGAGCCCACGCCACCGTGGCAGCCCCCGCGACGACCCGCCGCACGGCCGGCCGCCACCGCCAGACCCGCAGACCGAGATCGTCGGCGACTTCGTCACTCACGTCGTGGACGACGGGCGCGGAGGGCGCGTCCTCGACCCGCACCAGCCGCAGCACGGCACCGTCCCGCACGCCGGCCGACTCCAGGGTGTCGTCCTGCGCGAGCGCGGACCCGTCCCCGGTCACCAGATGCCGCAACTCGGGCCGCGCACCGATCCGGTCGTCCAGCAGCCGCATGACCTCCGGCAGCAGCACGCCGATCGGCTCCCGCGACGGCAGCACAAGGTCGACCCGACGCCGCTCCCCGACCAGCGTCACACGGCTGAGTGCTGTGCGACTGCCGCTCGCAGTACGACTCAGTGCCCCCGTGGCTATCACGTGTTCGAACCTATCACCGGGCAGTTGGCGCGCTGGAAGGCGTCACAGGGGCGGAGGGCGTGGAGGCGTACGGACTCTGTCCGACGACCCGATGCTGCAGAAACGACCACCCCACACACCCCGCACACAACACCGCGGCGATCACAACACCCGCGAACACCTTCCCCACCCGCTCGTCCAGCGTGCGACGCTGCCGCTGGGCCCCGAACAGCAGGGCGTCGCGGAGCCGACGCCGACGGACGGAGACGGACTCGAGGAGCTGGCTGTCGTAGTCGTGGGCGGTCACGTCGGGAACTCACCGAGCCACGCGCAAGTCGACGGGGCTTCGCAGGGTTGCGTCATACGGCCTTGCTCGCGGCACACGAAGGTCAGCCAGAATTTCATGAGCCGGTTTCCGGCGTTGGCGTAGTGCACTGCCGCACTCACCTGCGGAAGTCGAACCGCCAGGGCAGTGTTCACGTCCGTCAGCTCCTCGCAGTGGCGAGCACACGTACGTCGCCCCCGCGTTCGCGTATCCATCGCTCCAGATCAGCGCCGGCGATCTCCCGAACCCCCTCTGGACCACTTAGCCGTACAGGCCCGAAAAGAGTACCGGAAAAACCATCCAATTTGGTCTCGCGATCAAGCAGGACCTTAAATGTATTTTCACGGACCACCGCATAGGAAAGGTCGGCGCCACAGAAGTTCACGTCAATCAGCGATGCCCCCATAAGTCGCGTCTTGCGCAGCGACGCACCTGACGCATCGACCCCGTAGAGCGAAGCCTTAACCAGGTCCGCTTCATCGAGGACGCTGCCGCGGAAGACAGCGTCATCAAAATTGGCGCGCACCAGGGAAGCACGCGTCAGGTCGGCATAAGAGAAGTCGGCACCTTCTGCATCACACCGATAGAAATCTGCACCAATGAGATTTGCATTGACCAGTCTGGCATCGCTGAACCATGATTCGGAGAAATCACCCCCGGACAGATCGGCGTTGCTCAAGTCGAGCCCTACGGCATCCAGACCCCCGTCGCGGCCCGCTTCCAACCACTCTTGAAGCCGTACTGCGGCCTGAGGGTCGGGCGGAGCGACCCTCGGCCTCCAGTGGTTACGGGTACCAGATGACATCATCTTCCCAGCCGTTCTTCTCGACGATGGACTTGATGTCGTCGATCGCCGCCTGATTCGCGTTTCGTACATCCAGGATAACAATGCGGCGCTTCTCGACGATCTGCTCTTCCAGCTTTTTCACCCAACGCCCATTCTTTGCTGGATCGTAAGCCCCCTTGAACGGCTGCGACTTGTCCCGCACATTATTGAAGGGCGGCCAGTCCGAGTGAACTCCCTTGATGTCGTAGTGCCGGCCGGTACTGGGTGAGTAGAACTCGCCCTGATCAGCCTCGGTGGGCCGCCGGATATCCTTGGGCAGGCGCCCCTGCTCGCGAAGATCCAGGCCGACCCGCGCTTCGTCTTTGGATGGTTCAGAGATACCGCCGTTCTTGTCTGGGTCCCGTTGCAGAGCATCGAATTCCTGCGGACTTCTTGCTTCGACCTGCTCCAGGTGAACCCAGTGATCGGCTCGCTCCTCGGGTGTGAGTTCCGGCAGAGGCTCGTTCCGTCGCTCGGGCAGTGCCGTCTGGTTTCCTGATCCATCCGCCCACCCGGCGTTCCCCTCACCATTGCCACCATGGCCGGTGCCCGCCCCGTTGGTGGTTGCCTGATGAGGAACGCTGGACTCGGTCGTACCGGCACTCCCTCCGTTGCCTGCTCCTGAGTGAGATGGCGTGGCATGCGCGTCTGAGCCTCGGGACGCAGATGGATCTCCTGCATGGGCAGCGGCTGCAGATTTTTGTGGCGCCGAGCCGACCGCTGTGAGTTCACGCTCCTGCGCTGGCGCCTTATTGCCTTCCCCGGCAAGGGTGTGCTCCTGCTTGGGCAGCGCCTCGACGAGGTTTCCCTGCTTGTCGTAGGCAATGAACCGCCCGTCCTCGATGACCAGCCTCGACCCATCTGCCAGCTCCAGCACACTGTGCGGCCCCCGCACCTCCGCCAGGTCCCCGACGCCCCGCAGGTTCGCCGTCACCTCGGCGATCTTCGGGACGGCATGCCCGGCCGCCTTCGCCGCCGCGCTGAGCGGGTCGAGCACGTCGCCGACCTTCGCGACCGTCGTCGCCGCCTTCGCCGCGGCGCCCGCGCGGCCGGCGGAGGCGGCCTTCAGCGGGCCCACGCCCAGGGTGACCGTGTTGAAGACGACCGTGGCGGCGGCGCGGGCCGGATTCTCATCCCACTGGTCCCAGGCGACGAGGCCCTTGGCGAACTCCTTCGCGTACACCTTGCTGCCCTGCGCGAAGTCCGTCGCGAATGGCCCGGTCGTCGCCTTCTTGCCGCTCGCGGCCTCCATGAGGTACGTCTCGGCGCCCACCAGTACCCGGGCCAGCCCCGTCCAGGAGTCCTTGAACTCCTGGGAGCCGTTGATGCCGGCCAGGGAGAACAGCCCGTCGACAGTGCCCCAGACGTTGTCGACGATCAGCCCGTCCCAGACGAAGCTCTTGACGTAGTAGTCGAAGTCCCGCGGGTCCCACCAGTCGTGGTGCTGGGTGACCGGTGTGCCCCACGGGAGTTCCTTGGCCCGGTCCAGCAGCTCCGCGCTGTAGCCGTACAGGTGCGCACCCCGCGGCAACAGCTGCGTGTCACCGGTGTTCAGCACATACTGAGTGCCGCCGACGAGCGCCGTGATCCTGTTGGCACAGGCCACCTCGGCTTCCCAGAAGGCCTGCTGGGCGGCGTGCACTTCATGCCACAACGCCTGATGTTCCTCGACCTTGTCCGCGTCCTTGTTCCACTTCGCGTCGAACTCGCCGGACTCGGTCTTCAGCCCCGCCACGAATGCCGTCGCCCTGCTCTTCAGGTGCTCAAGACGCTCGGCGATGGGCGCCACCTCGGCCGCGTACGTGGACAGCGCCTCGGCGACCGTCTCCACCTTGTCCGCGAAGGTGTCGGCCGCGTCCCGCGCCGGCGCGGTGGAGGCGAACAGGTCCTCCGCCTCCGGGGCCTCGTAGAAGGCCGACAGCCCCTGGAACTGGCTGTGTGCCGTGGCACCCGCGTCCCGGATGCCGACCGCTTCCCGCCGCAGGGCCTCGACATGATGGTCCAGCTGCCCCAGATCGCCGGTGAACAGCGGAATGGACTCCGGCTCGATCACTGACGGCCCGCCTTCCAG
Organism: Streptomyces sp. NPDC052687; assembly: GCF_040678395.1. Classification (NCBI taxonomy): domain Bacteria; kingdom Bacillati; phylum Actinomycetota; class Actinomycetes; order Kitasatosporales; family Streptomycetaceae; genus Streptomyces; species Streptomyces sp. NPDC052687. The sequence continues at coordinate 102,654 of NZ_JBFATR010000012.1, forward strand.
CCCGCCGGCATGTCGGGTACGACCACACCGGCCGCCCTTCGCTGGACCTCCGCCGCCATCTCGATGTCCCCGGCCTGGTACGCCATCGTGGCCTCCACGGCGCCGTTGACCGATCTGCCGACCCGCACGCCGACGGACATCAGCTCGTCGGCCGTACCCTCCATGAACTCCGCCAGCGCGGCGGCGACAAGCCCGGCCTGTCCCTTGTGCGGTCCGCTCGCTCCGCCCGGGGCGAGCGTTCCGGCCGCGGTGGCCGCGCCCTGCACATCACCCGAGTAGGCCTCGATGATCCCCTCCAACGCGGACATGACCGTGCCCACATGGGAGACCACCGTGCCGACGCCGGGCGGAGAAATGTCCCAGCCCTTCATTGCCAACCCCCGTGCTGAAGATCGATCCGGCCGCTCAGCCGATGGCGTCGACCGCCGCCCGCGCCTTGGCCAGCGTCGCCTGCGCGGTCCCGTCGTTCTGCTCCAGCGTCGTACGCACCAGCCGGATGATCTCCCGCACCTCGCTTGCCGCGCGGTGCCAGCGGACCTCTTTGCCGTGGTACTCGTCCGCCACGCCGTCCGCCGTGAAGTCGGCCATCGCCGCCTTCACCGCGCGGTCGCGGTCGGTGAGCACGCGCTCCAACTGACCGATGACGGAGGCGAGACTGATTTGCACCTCCGCGGATGCACCGGTGTCGTACGAGCGGCGGTCCTGGTTCTGGCCCATGGTCTCGTCTCCCCCTATCGCGCGCCGAAGCGTGCCGCCTGGAAGTTGGCGGCCCCCATGTTCTGCTGGGCGTTGCTCCCGAACTCGGTGTCGCCCGTACCGAACGCGGTGTCCATCCCTGACTGGCCGCCCAGGATCGCCGTGAGCGAGGCGTTCAGCTCGGCGGTGATCTCATCGGCGTTCGCCTTGAACTCGTCGAACGCGGCCTTGCCCTCGCCGTTGAACTTCCCCTCCAACGGCTCGGCGGCCTGGATCAGCATCCTGATCAGGGTCCCCAGATCATCGACGGACCCGACCGTGCTCTTCCCGAGCGAGGAGAGGGTCGTCGCCCCCATGTCGAACTTCAACAGTGCACCCCCGTGCGTCACTTACGACCCATACAGGTCGAACATACTCTCGCACAGAGAGTTGCAGCAGCAATGCAACGGGGTTCACTTGGCGCGATCGGGCCGGTGGACGGCTGAGCAGCACCCGCGGTCGAGGCGGCCCCCCGGAGCCCGATGCTCCTCACGCGCTGCGGCCCGTACGAGGCTCCCGTCGCCCGAGCAGGTGAACCCAGGGCATTGCCCCAGGTCGGCGACGCCGTCTCACCCACCGTGACGGCGTTGCTCGTGCCTCCGCCGTGCACCCGGCCCACACTTGACGAGGAGGTGCCATCTTGACCGCTCTCGCACACGAGAGATTGCGCTGGACAGGTTCCCGGAGGGCGGCGAGTACGCCTGCCACCAGGACACCGACGTCATCCACCAGCGCAGAGCGTGGATTCCCGATGCCCTGGTCGCGCCCGAGGACCTGGAGCCGCACGCCGACGAGGGCGGACTCGGGATCAAATCCTCTGCCGTTCAGGTGATCGTCGAAGTCGTCTCCCCCGGCAAACGCCACCAGGACCGCGACCGTATCCGCAAGCGCCGCGAGTACGCCCGCGCCGGCATTCCCTTGTACCTGCTCATCGACGACTACGGCGGCCAGGGCGCCGTCACCGTCTCCACGCGCCCTCGTGCCGACAAGGCCGACTGGGAGGACATCCACCGCGTGCCCTACGGCACCGACATCACCGTCCGCGAAGGCCCCGCGAAGGGGTTCGTCGTCGGGGAAGCGATCACCGGTGCCCCGCGCCGCTGACACGCAGGCCGCGTGGGCGAGCTGTGCGTCCTGCTCGTCGTCGAGGTCCCGTGGACCGGGCGGACGGTCCCGCAGGTGCTGTTCTGGGCGGGGCGGCTGCCGGCCCTGGCGACGATGTGGTTCGACCGGAGGAAGACCGGCTGAGCCGGGGAAGGCGGAAGGGTCCGAGAACGGGGTGAGGGGAACGCGCTCGCGCGCGTTCCCCTCACCCCGTCTCCCGGTCCGGCGTCTACTTCACGATCGTGATCCGGTCCGCCTTCGGCGGTGCGATCGGGCTCGCCGGGGACGAGTTCGCCGTCAGGTACTTCTCCAGCGCCGTCAGGTCGTCCGCGCCGACCAGGTCGTTGGTGCCCTGGCCGAGGGTCGGGAAGCCGTCGCCGCCGCCCGCGAGGAAGCTGTTCGACGCGACGCGGTACACCGCCGACGGGTCGACGGGGGCGCCGTTCAGCCTGATGGAGTCGGTGACCACGCGGTCCGCGCCGGTCTTCGTCAGGTCCAGGGTGTAGGTGAGGCCCGAGGAGACCTGGAGGATCTTCGGGGCCGCCGCGTTCGCGCCGCTGACCTGCTCCTTGAGGATCTGGATCAGCTGAGCGCCGGTGATGTCCTGGAGGTTGACGGTGTTGGCGAACGGCTGGACCGTGAAGCCCTCGGCGTAGGTGACGACGCCGTCGCCCTCGGCCGCCTTGGCCGCGTAGGTGAGCGGGGCCCGGATGCCGCCCGGGTTCATCAGCGCCAGGTCGGTCTCCGGGTCCAGCTCCTTGCCGTAGGCGAGCTGGGCGTCGGCGATGAGGTCGCCGAGCGGGGACTCGGTGCCGGTGTTGCCGATGTCACCGGAGATGTAGCCGATCGGGCGGTTGCCGATGGGCGCGGCGAGCGCGTTCCACTTGCCGATCAGCTCGGTCATGTCGGGCGCCTTGGGGACGTCCCGGGTGACGACGTGGTTCGCCGACCGCACCGCCGTACGGGCGATGTCGCCGGTCCACCGGTCGTACGTCAGCGTGGTGTCGGTGTAGAGGCGGCCGAAGGAGGCGGCCGAGGTCACCATGCGGGGCTTGCCGGCCGGGTCGTCGACGGTGCAGACGTACGGCGCGTGGGTGTGGCCGGTGACCAGCGCGTCGACCTGCGGGGTGACGTTCTTGGCGATGTCGACGATCGGGCCGGAGATGCCGTCACCGGGGCCGGGCGCGTCGCAGTCGTAGTTGTACGCCGTCCCGGCGGGGAAGCCGCCCTCGTGGATGAGCGCCACGATGGACTTCACGCCTTGGGCCTGGAGCACCTTGGCGTACTTGTTGATGGTCTCGACCTCGTCCTTGAAGGTGAGGCCCTTGACGCCCTCGGCCGAGACGATGTCCGGGGTGCCCTCCAGGGTCACACCGATGAAGCCGATCTTGACGTCCTTCTTCTTCCACACCCAGTACGGCTTCAGAACGGGCTTGTTCGTCTTCTCGTCGAGGACGTTGGCCGCCAGGTACGGGAAGTCCGCGCCCTCGAACTCCTCGTCCGTGTAGCAGCCCTCCGTGGGGTGGCAGCCGCCCTTCTGAAGGCGGGCCAGCTCCCGGGCACCCTCGTCGAACTCGTGGTTGCCGACGCTCGTGACGTCCAGCTCCAGCTTGTTCAGCGCCTCGATGGTGGGCTCGTCGTGGAAGAGACCGGAGAGCAGCGGGGAGGCGCCGACCATGTCGCCGCCGGCGGCGGTGACGGAGTACTTGTGGCCCTCGCGCGCCTGGCGCAGGTGGGTGGCCAAGTACTCGATTCCGCCCGCTTCGACCGTCTTCGTCGTGCCGTCGGCCTGGAGTTCGGTGACCCGGCCCGAGGAGCCGGCCGGCGGCTCCAGGTTGCCGTGCAGGTCGTTGAAGGAGAGCAGCTGCACGTCCTGGTAGCGGCCCGGCTTGTGACTCGTGGTCTTCTCGTCGGCGCTGGCGGCCGACGGCAGCGCGGCGGCCAGCGCGCCGGCGGTGGCGACACCGGCGGCGGCCGCGAGCAGCCTGGTCGTACGCCGTCTGCGGCGGTCCTGCGGCGGAGTGGTGGCTGGCATGCGCCCCCCTGTCGTTCTTATCCGGGTGTGTGAGGGTCCCGGCGCAGCCTAGAGTCAACGCGCGTAGCGCGACAGGGGGTTCATGGTTACAGCCTGGTTTCCCTTTGGGTTTCCCCTTGCGCTCGCCCGCGCTGTCCCCCGTGCCGCCGTTTTGGCGGCGCCTCCCCTTACTCTCGTAGGCATGACCAGCGACGACTTGGCAGGGCCCGGCCCCGCACGCGCCCTGGAGACCTACGCGGCGCTCTCCCCCGGGCAGATCGAGGCCGTTCTCGACCTGCTCGCCCAGGCCGCCCGCGTCGACGGCCGGCAGGCGGTGTCCGAACAGGGCCGGCTCCAGCTGCGCGGCGGTGAGCGCGAGGGCGTCTCCCATCTGCTGCTCACCAGCGGCGGCGAACTCGTCGGCTATGCCCAGCTGGAGGACACCGACCCGGTCGAGGCCCCGGCCGCCGAGCTGGTCGTCCACCCCTCGCACCGCGGCCACGGCCACGGCCGCGCCCTCGGCACGGCGCTGCTCGCCGCCTCCGGCAAGCGGCTGCGGGTGTGGGCGCACGGCGGGCACTCGGCCGCCCGGCATCTGGCGCAGGTGCTGGGGCTGACCCTGTTCCGCGAACTGCGGCAGATGCGGCGGCCTTTGTCCGGGTTCGACCTGCCGGAGCCGGTGCTGCCGGCCGGGGTCACCGTCCGCACCTTCGTGCCCGGCCAGGACGACGCGGCCTGGCTCGCCGTCAACGCGGCGGCCTTCGCGCACCATCCGGAGCAGGGCTCCCTCACCCAGCGCGACCTCGACGACCGCAAGGCCGAGCCGTGGTTCGAACCGGCGGGCTTCTTCCTGGCCGAGCGCGCGGGCGAGCTGGTCGGCTTCCACTGGACGAAGACGCACGCCGAGGAGCAGCTCGGCGAGGTGTACGTGGTGGGGGTCGCGCCCGGCGCGCAGGGCGGCGGCCTCGGCAAGGCGCTCACTCTGATCGGCCTGCGCCACCTGGCCGCGCAGGGCCTGCCGACGGCGATGCTGTACGTCGACGCGGACAACAAGGCGGCCGTGTCGGTGTACGAGGGCCTGGGATTCACCACATACGAGACGGACCTCATGTACCGGACCGAAACCTGAGAATCGGTCGGTAAAGGCCCCACAGGGGGCGGCGATCTTGACGCCGCCCCTTCCTTGTACCACCCTTTCACTACTCAATTAGTGAAAGGGTGGTTGCCGAGTGGTCGAATACCGCATCGACCGGCGCAGCGGAGTCGCCACCTATCTGCAGATCGTCCAGCAGACCAAGCAGGCCCTGCGCCTCGGCCTGCTGCGGCCCGGCGACCGGCTGCCCACGGCCCGCGAGGTCGTGGCGGCCACCGCCATCAACCCGAACACCGTGCTGAAGGCCTACCGCGAACTGGAACGCGAGGGCCTGGTGGAGGCCCGCCGCGGCCTCGGCACCTTCGTACGGCGCTCCCTGGGCGCCGCGCCCGCCGACTCCCCGCTGCGCGACGAGCTGGAGGCGTGGGCGGCGAAGGCCCGCGAGGCCGGGCTGGAACGGGACGACGTGGCCGCGCTCTTCACTTCCGTACTGGACAAGCACTTCAAGGGGGACCAGGAATGACCGACACCGCCATCGAGGCGGCCGGCCTCGCCAGGAGCTTCGGCCGCGGGGGGCGGCGGCGGGCGCTGGACGCCTGCACCTTCCGGCTGCCCGCCGGCAGCGTGTGCGCCCTGGTCGGCCCGAACGGCGCCGGCAAGTCCACCCTGCTCGCCCTCGCCGCCGGACTGCTCGCCCCCACCGAGGGCACCGTCCGGGTGCTGGGCGAGCACCCGGCCCGGGTCCGCGAGCGCGTCGGCTACGTCGCCCAGGACAAGCCGCTGCACCCGCAGCTCACCGTCGCCGACACCCTGCGCCTCGGCGCGGAGCTGAACCCCGGCCGCTTCGACCCGGCCCTCGCCGCCCGCGTCGTCGCCGAGGGCGACCTGGACCCCGGCGCCCGAGTCCGCTCCCTCTCCGGCGGCCAGCGCACCCGCGTCGCGCTCGCCCTCGCCCTCGGCAAGCGGCCCGAGGTGCTGCTGCTGGACGAGCCGATGGCCGGCCTCGACCCGCTGGCCCGGCACCAGCTGATGGGCACCCTGATGGCGGACGCCGCCGACCACGGCACCACGGTGGTCATGTCCTCGCACGTGGTGGCGGAGCTGGAGGGCTCCTGCGACCACCTGCTGCTCGTCGGCGGCGGCCGGGTCCGCCTGGCCGGCCCGCTCGACGCCGTGCTCGCCGCGCACACCCTGGTCAGCGGCCCGGCCGACGGCGACCTCACCGGTCACACCGTCGTCGAGTCCCGGACCACCGGACGCCAGCTCACCGCCCTGATCCGGCCGCGGGGCGCGCTCTCCGGCAGCTGGCAGCGCGCCGAGCCCACCCTGGAGGAACTGGTCCTCGCCCACCTGCGGGCCCCCGACGCCCCGCCGCTCCACCTCGACCCCGCCGCACTCCACCCCGACACCACCGCGCACGGCACCGGCACCGCCGCGCACGGCCACGACACCACCGCGGAGGCCGCCGTATGACCGCCACGACGACCACGGCCACGGCCCGCACCGCCCCCGCGACCCGGGGGCCACGCGGCCTGACCTGGCTGATGCTGCGCCTGCACCGCTCCGCGCTCTGGTTCTGGCTGATGCTGCTCGCCGTCGCCGCCGGGGCCCTGCTGTGGGCGTACGGGCCGGGCGCGGACGCCGCCTGGGAGGAGTTCCGCCGGATGGACTGCGGCCCCACCGGCACGCCCGACCTGTCCTGCGACTACGCGGGCCCCGCCTACCAGAACTACGACCTCGCCCTCGCCCTCGCCGCCGGGCTGCTCACCGTCGCCCCGCTCCTGGTCGCGGCCTGGGCGGGCGGCGCGCTCACCGGCCGCGAGCTGGAGAACGGCACCGCCCGGCTCGCCTGGGTCCAGTCCGTCTCCCCGGCCCGCTGGCTGGCCGCCAAGCTCGCCGTGCCCGCCGCGGTCCTCACCACCGGCGCCCTCGCGCTGACCGCGCTGCACCGGCTGGTGTGGGCGTCGGACGGCGAGCTGCGGGACGGCTGGCGGGAGTGGCACAGCACCACCACGTACATCGTCAACGGCCCCCTGCTCGTCGCCTACCTCCTGCTCGGCCTGGCGGTCGGCGTCCTCGCCGGCCTGCTGCTGGGCCGTGCCCTGCCCGCGCTCGCCGCCGCCGCGGCCGCCCAGATCGCCCTGCTCACCGCGCTCGACGCGGTGCGCCCGCACCTGTGGCCGGCCGAGACGCTGGTCGACAAGGAGCAGTACCCGGACTGGATCGGCATGGTCGTCGACGACGGTGCCCTGACCGCCGACGGCACCCGGATCGACGACCCGATCTGCGTCGACGACGCCCGCTGCCTCGCCGAGCACGACGTCGTCGGCTTCTACCGCGACTACCACCCCGCCGGCCACTTCTGGCCGCTCCAGCTCATGGAGACCGCCCTCGTCCTCGCCGTCACGGCGCTCGCGCTCCTCGCCGCCTTCCGGCTGCTGCGCCGCCGCACCCACTGAGGCCCCTGGACCCGCGTACGCCCCTCCGCGGGGGAGGGACGTACGCACCCCTCGCACCCGTCGCACACCCTGCGCCCTCTGCGCCACCGCGCCCCGGTGCCCCCGCGCACGCACCCGCGCCCCACCCCACAGACCCCCCGCGCCACCCCCGGAACCCCCGCACCCCCTCCAGGCCGCCCGCGGGCCGTCGCGCGCTAGCCCACACGTCATGTCGCCGTAACCATCGATTCAGACACGCTTGCGACGCTCGCCGAATGAAGCCCGCCGTGCCAGAGCCTTCGCCCCCGCCCGAGGGGACCTCCGGGAACGGAAGCGCGGACGCCAGCGCCGTGCTCCCGCCCGCCCGCTCCGACGCGCCTGTCTCGCTCGTGGCGCGGAAGAATGGCTCTATGAGCCAGCAGAACGCCCAGGCACCGGTCCCGCAGGTCCAGCACGCCCAGCCCTCCGTGGGCTCCATCGCCGCGCACCGCCCGCACACCGTGGCGGCGGCGGTCTCCGATCTGGAACCCGACATCGACTCGGACCTCGACGTGTACGAGGAGCAGGCGGACGGCGCCCAGCTGCCCCAGGGCCGCTTCCTCGACCGGGAGCGCAGCTGGCTCGCGTTCAACGAGCGCGTCCTCGAACTCGCCGAGGACCCGAACACCCCCCTGCTCGAACGAGCGAACTTTCTGGCGATCTTCGCCAGCAACCTGGACGAGTTCTTCATGGTCCGGGTCGCCGGCCTGAAGCGCCGTATCGCCACCGGCGTCGCCACCCGCTCCGCCTCCGGCCTCCAGCCGCGCGAGGTGCTGGAGATGATCTGGGCCCGCTCCCGCGAGCTGATGGCCCGGCACGCCGCCTGCTACCACGAGGACGTCGCCCCCGCCCTCGCGGAGGAGGGCATCCACCTGGTCCGCTGGAGCGAGCTGACCGAGAAGGAACAGGCCCGCCTGTTCACCCTCTTCAAGCACCAGATCTTCCCGGTGCTCACCCCGCTCGCCGTGGACCCCGCGCACCCCTTCCCGTACATCTCCGGCCTGTCCCTGAACCTGGCCGTCGTCGTGCGCAACCCGGTCAGCGGCCACCGGCACTTCGCCCGCGTGAAGGTGCCGCCGCTGCTGTCCCGCTTCCTGGAGGCCTCCCCGGGCCGGTACGTCCCCATCGAGGACGTGATCGCCGCCCACCTGGAGGAGCTGTTCCCGGGCATGGAGGTGCTGGAGCACCACGCCTTCCGCCTCACCCGCAACGAGGACCTGGAGGTCGAGGAGGACGACGCCGAAAACCTGCTCCAGGCCCTGGAGAAGGAGCTGATGCGGCGCCGCTTCGGGCCGCCGGTGCGCCTGGAGGTCGAGGAGTCCATCGACCGCGAGGTGCTGGACCTGCTGGTGCGCGAGCTGAAGATCAGCGAGGCCGAGGTCTACCCGCTGCCCGGCCCCCTGGACCTCACCGGCCTCTTCCGCATACACGGCCTCGACCGGCCCGAGCTGAAGTACCCCAAGTTCATCGCCGGCACCCACCGCGACCTCGCCGAGGTCGAGTCCTCCTCGCCGCCCGACATCTTCGCCGCCCTGCGCCAGCGGGACGTGCTGCTGCACCACCCCTACGACTCGTTCTCCACGTCGGTGCAGGCCTTCATCGAGCAGGCCGCCGAGGACCCCGACGTCCTCGCGATCAAGCAGACCCTCTACCGCACCTCCGGCGACTCCCCCATCGTCAACGCGCTCATAGACGCGGCCGAGGCCGGCAAGCAGGTCCTCGTCCTCGTCGAGATCAAGGCCCGCTTCGACGAGCACGCCAACATCAAGTGGGCGAAGAAGCTGGAGGAGGCCGGCTGCCACGTCGTCTACGGCCTCGTCGGCCTGAAGACCCACTGCAAGCTGTCCCTGGTGGTCCGTCAGGAGGGCGAGACGCTACGGCGCTACAGCCACGTCGGCACCGGCAACTACCACCCGAAGACGGCCCGGCTCTACGAGGACCTCGGCCTGCTCACCGCGGACCCCCAGGTCGGCGCGGACCTCTCCGACCTCTTCAACCGCCTCTCCGGCTACTCCCGCCGGGAGACCTACCGCCGTCTCCTGGTGGCCCCCAAGTCGCTGCGCGACGGCCTGATCTCCCGCATCAACAAGGAGATCCAGCACCACCGCGCCGGCCGCCCCGCCTACGTCCGCATCAAGGTCAACTCGATGGTCGACGAGGCCGTCATCGACGCCTGCTACCGGGCGTCCCAGGCGGGCGTGCCGGTCGACGTGTGGGTGCGCGGCATCTGCGCGGTGCGGCCGGGAGTCGCGGGCCTGTCGGAGAACATCCGGGTCCGCTCGGTCCTCGGCCGGTTCCTCGAACACTCCCGCATCTTCGCCTTCGCCAACGGCGGCGAGCCCGAGGTGTGGATCGGCAGCGCGGACATGATGCACCGCAACCTCGACCGCCGGATAGAGGCCCTCGTCCGGGTCGTCGACCCCGCCCACCGGGCCGCCCTCAGCCGGCTGCTGGAGACCGGGATGTCGGACTCCACCGCGTCCTGGCACCTGGGCCCCGACGGCGAGTGGACCCGGCACGCGACGGACGGGGACGGCACGCCCCTGCGGAACATCCAGGAGATGCTCATAGACGCCCGGAGGCGCCGGCGTGGCAAAGCGACACCTTGACCCGACGGACCCCGTGGCCGGGCCGCGCCCCGAGCCGGCGGCCGCGCCGGAGCGGGCAGGCACAGTGCGGGCAGGCACGGAGCGGGCAGGCCCCCCCACCGGGGACGCGCTCGCGGGCTATCTGCGCGCCCAGGCCACGGAGTTCCTGCGCGCCCTGCGCCAGCACCGGGAGACCGGCACCGGGGACTCCCTCGACGCGGCCCGGGCGCTGCGCCGCTCGGCCCGCCGGATCAGCGGCAGCCTGCACACCTTCCGCCCGCTGCTGGACAGCGACTGGTCCGAGGCCATGCGCCCCGAACTGGCCTGGCTGTCCGGCACGCTGGCCCTGGAGCACGCCTACGCGTCCCGCCTGGACCGCCTGCTGAACGCCCTGCACCGGCTGTCGGGCTCGGCGGCGTTCCCGGACCGGGCGGGCACCGGCGCGACGGCCCGCGTGGGCGGTGGCGGCGGTGGCGGCGGTGGCGGCGGCGGTCCGGAGCGGGGCAGCCTCACCGTGGGCGCCGCGAAAGCCGGCGCCCTACTCGACCGCCAGCTCACCCTCGCCCGCACCCGGGCCCACTCCACCGCCCTGCAGGCCCTCGGCTCCTCCCGCTTCCACGCGGTGGCCGACAAGGTCGCCTTACTCGCCAGCGAGGTCCCGCTCACCGCCACCGCCGCGGCGACCGACCTGCGCCCGCTCGCCACCGCGGCACAGGAGCGCCTCACGGCCGCGGTCGCCGCCCTGCCCCTGGTCACCGCGGGCAGCCCGTACAACGCCGAGGCGCTGATCCACGGCCTCTCCCCCGACCCGGCCCCGCACCCGCAGGACGCCCCCTGGCACCAGGTCCGCCTCCTGCTGCGCCTGCACCGCTACGCCCGTGAGGTCCTGGAGGGTGAGGCGGGCCCGGTCGACGTCCGCCTGCTGGCCGCGGGTCAGGCCCTGAACCGGCACCGCGACGCCTCCGAGGCCGCCGCCGCGGCCGCCGCCGCGGCCCGCACCCCGCGGATCGCCCCCGCCACCGCCTACGCCCTCGGCGTCCTGCACGCCGACCAGCGCCACGAGGTGGAGGCGGCCCGGTTCGCGTTCCAGCAGTCCTGGCAGAAGCAGACGGTGAGCACGCCATGAGCGCGGTGAGCAGCCCGTGAGCGCGGAGAGCACCCCATGACCATGGTGAGCACCCCGTGAGCGCGGACGGCGGGCAGCGCCCCCCGACCGGTCGGCAGGCCGGCGTCCCGGCCGCCGCCGGGGCCGGTGACCCGGTCCGGGCCGCCGGCTGTGTGCTGTGGCGCCGCCCGGCGGCCGGCGCGGCGGTGGAGATCTGCCTGGTGCACCGCCCCAGGTACGACGACTGGTCGCACCCCAAGGGCAAGCTGAAGCGGGACGAGGACCCGCTGTCCGGCGCGCTGCGCGAGGTGGAGGAGGAGACCGGCCACACCGCGGTGCCGGGCGCCGAGCTGCCGACCGCGCGCTACCTGGCCGACGGCCGCCCCAAGGAGGTCCGTTACTGGGCGGCCGAGGCCGGCCCCGGCACCTTCGTGCCCACCGACGAGGTCGACCGGATCCTGTGGCTGCCCGCGGACGCGGCCCGCGACCGCCTCACCCGCCCCCGCGACAGGGAACTGGTGGACGCGCTCCTGGCCGCCCTGCGCGACGTCTGACGCCCGGCTCACCCCTCACCGGCGTGCCCCGCCCCGTCCGTGCGTGCCTGGCTGCGCGCCCGCCGGGCGGGCCCGCGCCAGCCGCAACTGCACCGCGCCACACAAAACGGCCCCTGCTCCACCGTCGACACCCGGTGTTCCGCATGGTTTCGGCCAGGGGCGAGCCTGTCCTGCTCGGTCACGCCGTCACGGTAACCGGTGAAGGTGAACAGCCCGTGGAGAGCCCTCCGCCCGCGCCGCGCGCCCCGCCCCGGCGGCGTGACGGCCCAACCTACCCGTCGTTAACCGGACAACACGGGGCCCGTGACGGACCGACGGACGGCTGGGGGTAGGCAGGCGATGGCGGAGCGGCAGCACGGCAGGGCGGGCGGGACGGTCGTCGCGGCGGGGCTGATGGCCTGGGTCTGCCTGGGCGCCACGGGATGCCAGAGCAGCGGCGCGGCGGCCGACGACGCCGCGGCCGCCGACCCGGTCGGGACCCTGCACCGGGCCGCCGACGTCCTGGTGGCCGCGGGTACCTCGAAGGCGCGCACGTCGATGGAGATGGCTACCGGCGGCACCCGCGTGACGATCCGCGGCGAGGGCGTCTACGACTACACGCGCGGCCTGGGCCGCCTGAAGGTGATGCTCCCGCACGACCCGGCGGGCACGGCCGAGCGCCGCCCCATCACCGAACTCCTCACGCCGGGCGCCCTCTACATGAAGAACCGCGGCGCGGGCGTCCCGGCCGACAAGTGGGTCCGGGTCGACACCGGCACGCTCTCCGACGGCAACCTGGTCACCGGCGGCGCCACCGATCCGCTCGCCGCGGCGGAGGTGCTGCGCGGGGCGCGGACGGCGACGTATGTCGGCCGGACGCGGTTCGCGGGCACGCCGGTGCGCCACTACCGCGGCACCGCGCACCTCGCCGAGGCCGCGAAGAAGGCCTCGCCCGGCGGGAGGGCGTCGCTCGCGGCGGCGGCGGAGGGGTTCGCCACGGCCGAGGTCCCGTTCGACGTCTTCCTGGACGACGAGGGCCGCATCCGCAAGGTCCGGCACCGCTTCAGCTTCGTCAACGGCAGCGGGAAGACCGCCGTGGCGGTGGCCTCCACGACCCTGCTGTACGCCTTCGGCACCCCCGCCGACGTACGGCTGCCGCCCGCGCGGGACATCTACGCGGGCCGGATCGCGGAGCAGTGAGCGCACGCGCGGAGGGACGGGCCGGGGGACGGGTCCGGGGGACGGCTGAGGGGGCCGCGCACGGGAGAGGTGACCGGCTGGAACTAGCCCGTCCGTGCCATGCGCGGTGCGCGGGCCGCTCCCTACTCTAGGAAGCGGTGACGGCAGAGAAGAGGTGATGCGCGTGGCTCCGGTCGGCGGTCCGGCGGTTCAGGACCACGTGGCCCTCGCCGAGATCGAGCTGTGCGGAGAGCTGATCATCGCGGCCTCGGCCGCCGAGGACCGGCTCAGCATGGAGAGCATCGACCAGGTCCTGCGGGTGGCCGAGGAACGCGCGAGCGCGCCGAGACCGTAGGACGGACCGGCGGGGTCAGGTGCGCAGCATCCGCCCGATCGCCTTGGTGGCCTCCTCGACCTTGGCGTTGATCTCGTCCCCGCCCTTGAGCGCCGCGTCGGCCACGCAGTGCCGCAGGTGCTCCTCCAGCAGCTGGAGCGCGAAGGACTGCAGGGCCTTCGTGGAGGCCGAGACCTGGGTGAGTATGTCGATGCAGTAGACGTCCTCGTCGACCATCCGCTGCAGGCCGCGGATCTGGCCCTCGATCCGGCGCAGCCGCTTGAGGTGCTCGTCCTTCTGGTGGTGGTACCCGTGGAGCCCGCGGTCGTGATCGGTCACCACGGCCTCAACGGAACCCTCCGCGGCCGCCTCCGCGACGGCTTCGGCGGGCGCACCGGCGCCGGCCTCGGTGGTCGTCATAGCGTCCTCCATCCACAAACCCATCCCCATACCCCTACTGGGTATATCGTACTGGACTTTGCCGGGTATGCGCCCCTTGCCGGCAGGCTGCACCGCGCCCCCGCGACGCCCCCGTGCCGATAACTCTGCCCGATGGGCGACACTGGGGGACGGCCCGATAGCCGTGGCCGGATGATGCGCCTAGCATCAGCCTGACCGAAACCGATGCATCCCGAGGACCCCACGTGCGCTTTCGTCTGACCCCCAGGGAGACGAGCTTCTACGACATGTTCGCCGCCTCCGCGGACAACATCGTCACGGGCTCGAAGCTCCTGATGGAACTGCTCGGGGCGGACGCCTCCGCCCGGGCCGAGATCGCGGAGCGTATGCGGGCAGCGGAACACGCAGGTGACGACGCCACGCACGCGATCTTCCACCAGCTGAACTCCTCCTTCATCACGCCCTTCGACCGCGAGGACATCTACTCCCTCGCCTCCTCCCTCGACGACATCATGGACTTCATGGAGGAGGCCGTCGACCTGGTCGTCCTCTACAACGTCGACGAGCTGCCCAAGGGCGTGGAGCAGCAGATCGAGGTGCTGGCGCGGGCGGCGGAGCTGACCGCCGAGGCCATGCCGCACCTGCGCACGATGGAGAACCTCACCGAGTACTGGATCGAGGTCAACCGCCTCGAGAACCAGGCCGACCAGATCCACCGCAAGCTGCTCGCCCACCTCTTCAACGGCAAGTACGACGCCATCGAGGTGCTGAAGCTCAAGCAGATCGTCGACGTCCTCGAAGAGGCCGCCGACGCTTTCGAACACGTGGCGAACACGGTGGAGACCATCGCCGTCAAGGAGTCCTGAGGCGTCGATGGACACCTTCGCCCTGGTCGTGACCATCCTGGTCGCACTCTTCTTCACCTACACCAACGGCTTCCACGACTCGGCCAACGCGATCGCCACCTCCGTGTCGACGCGCGCGCTCACCCCGCGCGCGGCGCTCGCGATGGCGGCCGTGATGAACCTCGCGGGGGCGTTCCTCGGCTCCGGGGTCGCCAAGACGGTCAGCGAGGGCCTGATCCAGACGCCCGAGGGCTCCACCGGCATGGGGATCCTCTTCGCCGCGCTGGTCGGCGCGATCGTCTGGAACCTCGTCACCTGGTACTTCGGCCTGCCGTCCTCCTCCTCCCACGCGCTGTTCGGCGGCATGGTGGGCGCGGCGCTGGCCGGCGGGACGACCGTGTACTGGGACGGCGTGCTGGAGAAGATCGTCATCCCGATGTTCGTGTCACCGGTGGTGGGCCTCCTGGCCGGCTACCTCGTGATGACGGCCATCATGTGGATGTTCCGGCGCACCAACCCGCACAAGGCCAAGCGCGGCTTCCGGATAGCGCAGACGGTGTCCGCGGCGGGCATGGCGCTCGGCCACGGCCTCCAGGACGCCCAGAAGACCATGGGCATCGTGGTCATGGCCCTGGTCATCGCCGACGTCGAGGACTACGGTGACCCGATCCCGATCTGGGTCAAGGTCGCCTGCGCCGTGATGCTGTCGGCGGGCACCTACGCGGGCGGCTGGCGCATCATGCGCACCCTCGGCCGCAAGATCATCGAGCTGGACCCGCCGCAGGGCTTCGCCGCCGAGACCACCGGCGCGACGATCATGTTCGGCTCCGCGTTCCTCTTCCACGCACCGATCTCCACCACCCATGTCATCACCTCCGCGATCATGGGCGTCGGCGCCACCAAGCGCGTGAACGCCGTCCGCTGGGGCGTCGCCAAGAACATCGTCCTCGGCTGGTTCATCACCATGCCGGCGGCGGCGACGGTGGCCGCGGCCTCGTACGGCCTGGTGCACCTGGCGTTCCTGTAGCACCCGGCGCTCGTGCGGCGGCGCCGCCGAGGCACCGCCGCCGAAGCACCGCCGCGAAGCGCCGCAGGCAACGCGATGGGCCCGCCCCCGGGAGCCAGGGGCGGGCCCTTTTGCGACCTCGCGGTGGCACCGCCATGCAGCACCGCGAGGAGTCGTCGGCTCAGCCGAAGCGGCCGGAGATGTAGTCCTCGGTCGCCTGGACCGACGGGTTGGAGAAGATCCGCTCCGTGTCGTCGATCTCGATCAGCCGGCCGGGCTGCCCGACCGCGGCGAGGTTGAAGAACGCCGTACGGTCCGAGACACGCGCCGCCTGCTGCATGTTGTGCGTGACGATGACGATCGTGAACCGTTCCTTCAGCTCGCCGATCAGGTCCTCGATGGCGAGGGTGGAGATCGGGTCGAGGGCGGAGCACGGCTCGTCCATGAGCAGGACGTTCGGCTCGACGGCGATCGCCCGCGCGATGCACAGGCGCTGCTGCTGGCCGCCGGAGAGGCCGGAACCCGGCTTGTTCAGGCGGTCCTTGACCTCGTTCCAGAGGTTCGCGCCCCGCAGCGACTTCTCGACGATGTCGCTCAGCTCGCTCTTCTTGTAGTTGCCGTTCAGGCGCAGCCCGGCCGCCACGTTGTCGAAGATCGACATCGTGGGGAACGGGTTCGGGCGCTGGAACACCATGCCGACCTCGCGCCGCACGGACACCGGGTCGACCCCGTGGCCGTACAGGTCCTCGTCGTCGAGCATCACCTTGCCCTCGACCCGCCCGCCGGGCGTGACCTCGTGCATACGGTTCAGGGTGCGCAGGAACGTCGACTTGCCGCAGCCGGACGGGCCGATGAAGGCCGTCACCGAGCGGGGCTCGACGGTCATCGAGATGTCCTCGATCGCCTTGTGGGAGCCGTAGTAGGCGGTCAGTCCGCTTACGTCGATTCGCTTGGCCATTTTTTACGTCACTTCCCAAGGGTTCGATCGGTCGCCGTTGGCCGCGTCAGCGACCGGTCTTCGGGGCCTTCCAGCGGGCGATGCCGCGGGCCACCAGGTTCAGGATCATCACGAAGGCGATCAGCGTCAGCGACGCCGCCCAGGCACGGTCGTA
Organism: Streptomyces sp. NPDC052687; assembly: GCF_040678395.1. Classification (NCBI taxonomy): domain Bacteria; kingdom Bacillati; phylum Actinomycetota; class Actinomycetes; order Kitasatosporales; family Streptomycetaceae; genus Streptomyces; species Streptomyces sp. NPDC052687. The sequence goes on from NZ_JBFATR010000012.1 coordinate 119,178, forward strand.
GGCCGCGGGCGAGCCCGCGCTCTGCGAGTACTGCTGGTAGATGTAGAGCGGCAGCGACGCCTGCGGGCCCTCGAAGGGGTTGTTGTTGATGAACGGGTTGCCGAACACCAGCAGCAGCACGGGCGCCGTCTCACCGGCGATGCGGGCGACCGAGAGCATGATGCCCGTGGTGATGCCGCCGACCGCGGTCGGCAGGACGACCTTCAGGATGGTCCGCCACTTCGGCACACCGAGCGCCAGGGAGGCCTCCCGCAGCTCGTTCGGGACGAGCTTCAGCATCTCCTCGGTGGAGCGGACGACCACCGGCATCATCAGGATCGCCAGGGCCAGCGCGCCGGCGAAGCCGGAGAAGCCCATGTCGAAGATCAGCAGCAGGCTGAGGATGAACAGACCGGCGACGATCGAGGGGATGCCGGTCATCACGTCGACGAAGAAGGTGACGGCCCGGGCGAGGTTGCCGCGCCCGTACTCCACCAGGTAGATCGCGGTGAGCACGCCGATCGGCGCGGCGATCAGGGTGGCGAGGCCGACCTGCTCCAGCGTGCCGATGATGGCGTGGTAGATGCCGCCGCCCGGCTCGGAGTCGGCGATGAGGCCCATGGAGTGGGTCAGGAAGTAGCCGTCGAGGACCTTCACACCGCGCGAGACGGTCGTCCACACCAGGGAGACCAGCGGCACCACGGCGAGCAGGAAGGCGACCCAGACCAGCGAGGTCGCGATGCGGTCCTTGGCCTGACGGCCGCCCTCGACGCGCGCCGCGATGACGTACGTACCGAGGACGAAGAGGATCGCGGCGATCAGACCCCACTGGATCCGGCTCTCGATCCCGACGGCGAGGCCGCCGCCGACGGACACCGCGACGGAGCCCGCGGCGATCGCCCAGGGGGACCACTTCGGCAGACGGGCGCCCTGGAGCGTGCTGGGGCGCTTGACGGCGGTCGTGGTGCTCATGCGTTGGCCCCCGAGTACTCCTTGCGGCGGGCGATGATCGCGCGGGCCGCGCCGTTGACCAGCAGCGTGATGACGAACAGGACCAGACCGGAGGCGATGAGCGCGTCCCGGCCGAACTCCGTCGCCTCGCCGAACTTGCTGGCGATGTTCTGGGCGAAGGTGCCGCCGCCCGGGTTGAGCAGGCTGGCGTGGATCAGGAAGTCCGGCGACAGGACGGTGGCGACGGCCATGGTCTCGCCGAGCGCGCGGCCGAGGCCGAGCATCGAGGCCGAGATCACGCCGGAGCGGCCGAACGGCAGCACCGCCATGCGGATGACCTCCCAGCGCGTGGCGCCGAGGGCCAGGGCCGCCTCCTCGTGCATCTGCGGGACCTGCTTGAAGACCTCGCGGCTGACGTTGGTGATGATCGGCAGGATCATGATCGCCAGCAGGATGCCGACGGTGAGCATCGAGCGGGGGGCGCCGCCCTCCCAGTCGAAGACGCCGGTCCAGCCGAAGTAGTCGTCCAGCCAGCCGAACAGGCCGTCCATGTGCGGGACGAGGATCAGGGCGCCCCACAGGCCGTACACGATGGACGGCACGGCGGCGAGCAGGTCGATCACGTAGGCGATCGGGCCGCTCAGCCGGCGGGGGGCGTAGTGGGTGAGGAACAGCGCGATGGCGACGGCGATCGGGACCGCGATGACCATGGCGATGACCGAGGACACGATCGTGCCGTAGGCCAGGACCGCGATGCCGAAGACCGGCGGCTGGGCGCTGGTGTTCCACTCGAAGGTGGTGAGGAAGTCGCCCTCGTTCTCGCTGATCGCGAGGGCGGCCCGCCAGCTGAGGAAGACCGCGATGGCGGCCATGATCGCCAGCAGCAGGATGCCCGAGCCGCGGGACAGGCCCAGGAAGATGCGGTCGCCGGGCCGGGTGGCGCCGCGGGCCGCGCGCTTCTGCTCGGGCAGGGTGGGCTGTGGGCTGGGGGGAGGTGCGTCGGTGGGTGCTGTCGTTATGTCCATCGGGGTCTCCGGTCTGCGGAGCCGCGCTCGGCGGGCGGCTCGGTGGAGCGGTGCGCGGGGCGCTGCTCCGGGCGGCGGTGCACCGGACGGTGCGGTCCGGTCCCGCTCGGGACCGGACCGCACTCGGGTCAGCTCAGCTCTTCGATGGTGGTGCGGACCTTGGCGATGATGTCCGCGGGCATCGGCGCGTAGTCGTTGGCGGCGAGGACCTTCTGGCCGTCCTCGCTGGCGATGTAGCGCAGGAAGGCCTTGGTGGCGGGCAGGGTCTCCTGCTTGTTGCCCTTGTCGCAGACGATCTCGTAGGTGACGAGGGTGATCGGGTAGGCGCCCTCGGCCTTGGTGGCGTAGTTCAGCTCCAGGGCGAGGTCCTTGCCGGTGCCCACGACCTTGGCGTCCGCGATGGCCTTGGTGGCGTTCTCGACGGTGGCCTCGACCGGCTCGCCGGCGCCCGTGTCGATGGCGGCGGCCTTGATGCCGTCCTTGGCGTACGACAGCTCCATGTAGCTGATGGCGCCGGCGGTCTGCTTGACCTGCTGGGCGACACCGGAGGAGCCCGCGGCGGACTGGCCGCCCTTGGCCTGCCAGGCCTTGCCGCCCTCGTACTTCCAGTTCTCCGGGGTGGCGGCGATCAGGTACTTGGTGAAGTTGTCCGTGGTGCCGGACTCGTCCGAGCGGTGGAACGCCTGGATCTTGAGGTCGGGCAGCTTGGCGTCCGGGTTCAGCTTCTTGATCGCCGCGTCGTTCCACTTGGTGATCTTGCTGTCGAAGATCTTGGCGATGGTCGGCGCGTCGAGGACCAGCTTGTCGACACCCGGCACGTTGTAGCCGACGGCGATCGGGCCGCCGACCATCGGCAGGTCGATGCCCTGGCCGCCGGAGCAGACCTTCTTGGAGGCCGCGATCTCCTCGGAGTCCAGCGCGGAGTCGGAGCCGGCGAAGGCGACCGTGCCCTGCGTGAAGGCGGTGACGCCGGCGCCGGAGCCGCCGCCCTTGTAGTTGACCTGAACGCCCTTGCACTGCTGGGTGAACTGCTTCACCCAGGCGTCGATCGCGTTCTTCTGCGCCGAAGAGCCGTCGGCCAGCAGCTGGCCCTGGGCGTCGTCACACTTGATCGAGCCGGCCGCCTGCGTACCGCCCGTCGGGTCGGCACTGGTGCCGGGGTCGTCGGAGCCGCACGCCGTGAGGGCCAGGGCGCCGGAGACGGCGAGAGCACCGAGGGTGAGGGCCCGCCGGTTCTTGCGCTGAAGCTTCACTTTCGGGAGTTCCTTCCGGGAGCCGCCGTCCTGAATCCGGCGGCGTGCGAGAAGTGCGGGTGAGACGGGCGCGAGGGCGGACGTGGCATCCGGGCGCGCTCGTCGTCAGCAAGGCCGAAATTAGGCAGATCAGGTGAAGCCGCCTATGGCCGGAAGTGAACGGGGGGTGAACCCCTGCGGACGGTGCGGTTAGGTCACGGAATGCTTACAGGGAGAACACGTGGAGGTCCCGGTCCCGGCCTGCACGGCTGTCGGCACTGCGAACTCCCAAGAGCGAGCAAATGGAGCATTTGCGTGGAAAGTACACCACTTTCCGTACACAGCGGGAGTACCCGATCGGGTAGGGAACCCGCCGCCCGCGGACCCCGTCTCGTTCCCTGAGAGCACCCGTCGGGCGAAGGCAGGCAGCACATGGAACGGCGTACGTTCATCGGCGGCGGCACGGCCGCGCTCGCGGCGGCGGTCTCCGTGGCGGCCTGCGGCGGCGGCACCGGCCGCGCCCAGGCGACGGCCACCGCGACCGGCACCGGCACGGGTGCAGCCGCCGGCACCCGGACGGCCACGACCAGCGCCGCCACCCGGGCCTCCGCCCAGTGGGGCGCCCTCGCCCGCGACCTCGACGGCGCCCTGATCCGCCCCGGCGACACCGCCTGGGCCACCGCCCGCCAGCTCTACAACACCCGCTTCGACGCCCTGAAGCCCGCCGCCGTCGCCTACGTCGCCCACGCCGACGACATCACCACCACCCTCGCCTACGCCCGCGCCCACGAACTGCGCGTCGCCATCCGCAACGGCGGCCACTCCTACGCGGGCTGGTCCTCCGGCAACGGCCGCCTGATCATCGACGTCTCCCGGCTGAACCGGGTGCGGGCGAGCGGGAGTTCCGCCGTGGTCGGCGCCGGCGCCAAGCTGATCGACGTCTACCGCGCGCTGGCGGCGAAGGGCGTCACCGTCCCGGCCGGCTCGTGCCCCACGGTCGGCGTCTCCGGCCTGGTCCTCGGCGGCGGACACGGCGTGGTCTCCCGGGCGTACGGCCTGACCTGCGACAGCCTCACGGCCGCCACGCTCGTCACGGCCGACGGCAAGCAGATCACCGCCGACGCCACCCACCACAAGGACCTCTTCTGGGCCCTGCGCGGCGCGGGCAACGGCAACTTCGGCGTCGTCACCGAACTCCACTTCCGCACCCACCCCGCCCCGCAGGCGGTGACGGCGTACCTGTCCTGGCCGTGGGCGAAGGCGGCGGCCGTGGTGAAGGCCTGGCAGGAGTGGGGCCCGGACCAGCCGGACGAGATCTGGTCCTCGCTCCACCTGGCCTGCTCGGCCGGCGGCGCCCCGAAGGTCTCCGTGGCGGCCTTCTCCCTCGGCACGTACGGCGAACTGCAGAACGCGGTCGACCGCCTGGCCGCCCGCGTCGGCGCGTCCGCGAGCAGCGTCTCGCTGCGCCGCCGCTCCTACGAGGAGGCCATGGAGGTCTACGCCGGCTGCGCCTCCTTCTCCACCGACGCCCAGTGCCACCTGCCCGGCACCACGCCGGGCCGCTCACCCCAGGGCGCGCTGGCCCGGGAGACCTACGCGGCCCGCTCCGACTTCTTCGACCGCTCCCTGTCCACGGCGGGCATCCAGACCCTGCTCACCCGCATCAAGGACGTGCGGGGCGGCGCGGGCAGCATCGCGCTCACCGCGCTGGGCGGCGCGATCAACCGCGTCTCGCCGACGGCGACGGCGTTCGTCCACCGCCGCTCCCGGATGCTCGCCCAGTACCTCGTCTCCTGGCGCACGGGCACCTCCGGCTCCACCGCCCGGGCCTGGCTGGATTCCGCCCACCACGCGATGCGCCCGCACGCCTCGGGCGCGGCCTACCAGAACTACGCGGACGCGGCCCTGACGAACTGGCGCACCGCGTACTACGGCGACGCGGTCCCACGCCTGACGAAGCTGAAGCGGACGTACGACCCGGGCCGGGTGTTCACGTATCCGCAGGCGCTGTGAGGCGGGGCACTGGGAGGTGCGGCACTGGGAGGTGGGGCGCCGTGAGGCGGGAGGGACCCGACAGGCACCCGACGGAGGAGGCGCCTCACGGGAGACCCACTGGACGGGGAGGCGCCGCCCAGTCACCGTGGCCCGGCCTTGCCCGGCCGCTCAGGCGGCCAGATCCCGCTCCTCGCTCTGCCTGCCGGCGGCCTCCCGCCGGGCGCCCGGGATCATCGCGTCCCGGCTCCCCCCGGACGGCCGCTTCCAGATCAGCCACCCCACGCGCGGCGACCGCTCCATCGCCCGCGCGACAGGCGTGAGGAGTGCCATGGCGACGGGCGAGAGCAGCAGCGCGACGGCGGTGCCGAGCGCGAGGCCGCCGATGACGTCGGTCGGGTAGTGCACACCCATGTAGACCCGGCAGAACCCTTCGAGCAGGGCGAGCACGAGTCCGACGAGTCCGAATCTGCGGTTGGCGACGAAGAGCCCGACGGCCATGGCCATGGTGATGGTCGCGTGATCGCTGACGAAGGAGTAGTCCGTCTTGCCGGAGACGAGGACGTCGAGGCCCTCGTGCTCCAGAAACGGCCGGGGCCGTTCGACGAACCCGCGTATCGGCACGTTCACCAGCACGGCGACACCGGCCGCGAGCGGCGCCCACACCAGCGCGGCGACCGAGGAGGCCGCGTCCTCCGCGGACTGTGCCCGGCGCCGACCCGTCCACCAGCACCACAGCACGAGGAGCACCATGGCGAGCAGCAGTCCGTACTCGCCGACGTACTCCATGACCCGGTCGAACCAGTGCGGCGCGTCCTTGGCCAGGCCATTGATGTCGTAGAGCAGCTCGACGTCGGGGTTCGACCCGGATTGCGCGAGTCCAGCCATGGTGCAGCGGCCCCTTCGTCGTCATCTCACCGGCGCGCCCTTGTCGCGCGCCGTCCTGCCACCCCCGTGGTACGTAGAGCGATCGGCTAGGTCTTCGGGCTAGGTCAATCGGCTACGTCAACAGGAACGCACGATCCCGGTTCCTACGTTCCACATTCCACTGAATGATCACGCAGACGTTATCGAAGAGAGATACATCGCCGCAGCTCAGGGGTGGGGTTCACACGCCGTTCCGGCCCTGTCAGGCGGTCGTGGGCAACGCTTTTGCGCCATCTTCGGTGACCCGGGTCGCCCCGAAGTACTTCTTCGTGTCGATCGGGTCGAACCGGATCACGGCCCCCGTGTAGGGCGCGTCGATCATGTACCCGCCGCCCACGTAGATCCCGACGTGGTCGATGGCCCGCGAGTTGGTCGGGTCGGGCGAGAAGAACACCAGATCACCGGGGAGCAGCTCGTCCCGCGACGGGTGCGGCCCCGCGTTGTACTGATCGTTCGCCACCCGGGGCAGCGTGATCCCCACACTCTCGTACGCCGCCTTGGTCAGCCCGGAGCAGTCGAACCGTCCGCCCTGCTCAGGCGTACCGTTGCCGCCCCAGAGATAGGGCGTGCCGAGCTTCTTCTGCGCGTAGTGGATGGCCCCGGCGGCCTGCTTGGAGGGGTCGAGCCGGGTCTGGGGGGCGGCGAAGCTCTCCTCCAGCGTGGTGATCGTCTTGACGTAGTTCCGGGTCTCCCGGTACGGCGGCACGCCCTTGTACTTGATCACCGCGTAGGCCCCCGCGTTGTAGGCGGCGAGCATGTTCGCGGTGGGGTCGCCGGGCACGTCCTTGACGTACTTGGCGAGCGTGCAGTCGTACTTGGCGGCCGATGGAATCGCGTCATTCGGGTCCCAGACGTCCCGGTCGCCGTCCCCGTCGCCGTCGATCCCGTGCGAGGCCCACGTCCCCGGGATGAACTGCGCTATCCCCTGCGCGGCGGCCGGACTCTTGGCGTTCGGGTTGAACCCGCTCTCCTGGTACAACTGCGCGGCGAGCAAGGCGGGGTTGATGGCGGAGCAGAGGTTGCCCCACTTCTCCACCAGCGGTCGGTACGCGGCGGGCACCGATCCCTTGGCCAGCGTCCTGCTCCCGCCGCGCATCCCGTTGACCAGATTGCCGGCGACGACGTACACGCCGACCACGAGCAGCATCACGAAGGCGAGCGAACCACCGACCACAGCAGTGCCAACGACCCACGCCTTACGCACCGTCAACCGCCCCTCACCGTCCGGGAGTACGCCGCCGCCAGTGTAGATGCGGACCTCCCACGAGGGGATGCTCCCGCTCGCTGGCGTCTCGGATCCGGTCGTAGCTGCTCTGGTCGGCGAGCATCACCTTCGCGCGACCTCCGTGAACCACGTACCCCGCCGTTCGGGTCAGGTCAGGTCCGTGACGAGAACGTAGTCGTAGTACAGAGGGTCCCCCTCCCCGTCCACGGGGTAGTCGAAGCTGCTGCTGTTCGCGAAGCGCAGGCCGAGGTCCGTGACCTCCTCGAACCCGTAGTCGCTCTCGGCGACTTCGTGCCCACGCTCCTCCAGGATCTCCGGCAGGTCGTCCGCCGGCGTGCGGAAGACGTCGATGCCCTCCAGAGGAGACGGATGTCGGCGGCCTCGTCACGGAACCGCCACACCTCGATCCCGGTCAGCTCTTCCTTGTCCTCCGCTTCGAAGAGGAGGACGAACTCGAATTGGTACGTCTCGTTGACGACGACGTACTTGCCCGGCGGGCGCCCCCCTTCAGGGGAGTGCTCGACACGTCCCCAAGTCCGAGCCTCGGCCACCGCATCGTCGAACGGCATACCAAGCCGGAACGCTGCGACGCCGACATGCGGCAACAGCTCGACGTCCATCTTTCCGCCTCTCTCACGGCCTGTTGCCGCTCCGTGACCCGCGCGATCAGTTCCCCGACCACCCGGTCGGCGACCTCGTCGACGATCTTCTTGACCAGTAGCCTCATCGCCGCGATCCCCGCGGCGCCGAGCAGCGCGGACAGACCGCCGGTGAAGGCCGCGAGCCCGAGCGAGATGCCCGCGCTCGAGCTGATGTACACCCGCAAACGCGACCCGGACATCCCCGAGCAGCTGGCCGACGCCATCGCCCGCACGAAGGAAACCTTCTTCCGACTCATCACCGACGCCCAGGAGCGTGGCGAGATCGTTCCGGACGACCCCGAGCGCATCGCCCTCCTGGCCGGTGCCGCCCTGCACGGCGTCGCCGGCTTCACCGCCACCGGCCACCTGCCGCCCGAGACGGCCCTGACCGGCGTCGACGAGCTGGTCCACCATCTGCTGCACGGACTGCGACCCCGATAGCCTTCACCCGAACGGCTCTCACCCGCAGAACATCGGCGCGATCGCTCACCCGTCACACCATCAGAAACCGGCGTACGCACCAAAAGTGACACAACGACGGAACCACACCACAGGTTCCGCACTCGCCTCGTTGCCCGGCGTCACCTGCCGTGATACACAGAGTGACCATACGAGCTATTCGTACGAAACCTGCCAAGCAATGACGCCAAGTCGACATACCTGGGCGTCATTGTCGGCGAGAATGAGGCCTGACCTCTGCGCACCGCAGGGGACTGCGGAACTACCCAACAGGGGCGGTGACTTACATGCTCTTTGCGGCCGACAAGGGAGACATCAACACCATCATCGGCGGAATCGCTCCGGACTGGGGGCCCTTCGGCAGCCTGGGCAACGAGGCCAAGGTGATGATCGAGGTGGTGATGGCGGTCGCCATCCTGATCTGTCTGGGCATCGCCATCTGGGGCGCCGCGAAGCAGCGCATCGGCGCGACCGCGCTGCGCGACACCTTCAGCGCGGAACAGGGCAAGGGCCTCATCATCGCCGGCCTCACGGGCGTCTTCATCATCGGGTCCCTCGGCACGCTCTTCACCATCGTGTACGGCATGGCCGTGTAGCCCGGCGCGCGCCGCCGACCGTCGCGGGCGCGCCCAGTCCGCTCCGGGCACGCCCGGTCCCCTCTACCCCACCCGCCCGTCGTGCCCACCGGCTGAGGTTGCGTTTCCCTGATGTCGAGTCACCACACCGCGCCCGCGCGGGAACCAGCACGGCTACCGTCGTACTGCCACACGTTCTTCCGGTACGAGGGTTTCCGCTACGACGTCGAGGGGGCGGACGCGGCATGAGTCTCGGAGACGAACACCAGCCGGAGGGCTCCGGCGGCTACGCCGGCACCGGGCACACCCGCACCCGCCTGCCCGACTCCGACCCCTACGGCGGCGCCCGGCGCCCCGGCCGCTCCTCCTCGCGGAGCCTGGTCACCGTCGTCGGCGTCGTCGTCCTCCTCATCGCGGCCATCGCCTTCGCGAACCGCGGCGACGACGACGCCCCCGCGGGCGCCCAGGCCCCCGAACAGCCCCGCCCGGCGGCGACGGCCGCGAGCGGGGTCCACCCGGTGAAGGCGGGCTTCGCCCGGGACGAACAGGGGGCACAGAGCGCTGCGGCGAACTATGCGGTCGCGCTCGGCTCCGCCGAGATGTTTGACAAGGTCAAGCGTGACGCCATCCTGCGGAGCATCATCACGCCGTCTCGCATCGCCAGCTTCGAAGCGACGCTGGACAAGGCCTACACGCCCGCGTTCAACAAGAACGTCGGCCTGAACGAGGACGGCACGACCCCCAAGGGCTACACGTTCGTGTCCCGGACCAGCCCGATCGGCACGAAGGTCACCAAGGCAACGGCCGACACCGCCACGGTCGAGGTCTGGTGCAGCGGCCTGCTCGGCCTCGCGGGTGAGAACTCGACGACTCCGGTCACGAACAGCTGGTTCACCATCACCATGCAGCTCGAGTGGACCGCGGACGACTGGAAGATCGTGACGCACTCCCAGAAGGAAGGCCCCGCGCCCGTTCCCGGCGACGACAGGGCCTCCAGCGCCGACGAGATGGCCAAGGCCGTCCAGGAGTACGGAGGGTTCACGTATGCCCGGTAGGCGCCGCGCACTCAAGCTGACTGCCGTCCTGGCGACCGCGCAGACCACCGTGGTCCTCGCGGCCACGAACGCCACGGCCGCCCCCACGCCGTCCCCCACACCCTCCGCATCGCCGTCCCCGACAGTCTCATCGACCCCCTCGGCATCTCCCTCTACGTCCCCCTCCGCCAGCAATGACCCCTGCGATCTCATCCACGGCCCCGCCAAGGACTACTGCGAACGTGGTCAAGGCGGTCGCTCCCGGTCCGGGGGGACCGACACCCTCGACCCCACCTCCACCCTCGACCCCCTCTCCTCCCTCGCCAAGGGCTGTGCCGACGCCGCGTCCTGGACGATCGACAAGCTCAGCGAGGCCGTGCAGGAGACCGCGAACGTCGACTTCACGAACAAGACGTTCCTCCAGCAGTACGCGGTGGTCTTCGCCGCGTCGACGATCCTCACGCTCCTGCTCTGGCTGCTCGCGGTCGCCAAGCGCGCGGTACGCGGCGTGCCCCTCGCCACCGCGATCTCGGAGGCGATCGGCTTCCTCTGGCTGACCGTCCTGGCCTCCGCGTTCACCCCGCTGATCCTCTACACCGTCGTCTCGGCCACCGACGGCATCACCGAGGTCCTCGCGAAGGCCACCGGCGACCGGACCGACACGTTCTTCGGCAACTTCTCCGCCGCCCTGGAGAAGGGCGAGGACATCGGCGGCGGCCCGATCATGCTGATCGTCGTCTCCCTGGTCAGCATCCTCGCCGCGGGCGTCCTGTGGCTGGAACTCGTCATCCGCGCCGCCCTGCTCTACGTCGGCGCCCTCCTCGGCACCGTCGTCTACGCCGGCCTGGTCGACAAGAACCTGTGGGGCCACGTCCGCCGCTGGGCGGGCATCATGATCGCCGTCATCCTGGTCAAGCCGGTCATCGTGATCGTCCTCGGCCTCGCGGGCGCCCTCTCCGCCGACGACGGCCCGGACGCCTTCTCCGCGGTCGTCTCCGGCCTCGCGATCATCCTGCTCGCCATCTTCGCCAGCGCGATGATCTACCGCTTCGTCCCCGGCTTCGGCGACGAGATCGCCGGCTCCCGCAACAACCGCATCATGGCCGGCGCCGAGAGCAAGGCGGCGGCCGTCATCAGCAGCCCGGCCACCCTCGTCGCCCAGGGCATCAAGACCCACAGCTCCCGCGCGGACAACAACGGCGCCCCGCCCACCGGCGGCATGAGCGGCGCCCGCCCGGCCAACACCGCCGCCGGCGGCGTCGCCGCGCACAGCACGCGCACCTCGACCGGTGGCGGCGGATCTGTCCCCTCCGCCGCGCCGCCGCCCCGCTCGTCCAGCCCGGTGAACACACCTCACGCCAGCAACACCCGCAACAGCAGTACCCATCGCACGGGAGGTGAAGGGCGTTGACGACCGACTCCCATCTGCCCCATCCGGTCACGCCCCGCCGTACCTATCTGATCGGCCGTGCCCGGCCGAACGCGATCGTCGGACGCAACCGCGAGACCGGCGAGATCGTGCTGATCATCTCGGGCGCGTTCCTCGGCATGATGTGCGGGCTCCTCGTTCCGGTCCTGTCCCTGCGGATCGTGCTCCTCATGGGTTTCCCGCTGCTCGCGCTGGCCGCGGTCTACGTCCCGTACAAGCACCGCACGTTCTACAAGTGGTTCGAGATCAACCGCAGCTACAAGCGCACCCTGCGCCAGGGCGCCACCTACCGCTCCGGCGCCATGGAGGCCGGCACCCGCCTCGACGGCCGGGAGATCGAGATCGGGCCGCCGCCCGGCATCGGCCGGATCACCTGGCTCTCCGCGCCCTTCGGCCCGGACGAGATCGCCGTACTCCTGCACGCCGACCGCAAGACGGTCACCGCCTGCATCGAGATCGAGGGCCCCGGCGTCGGCCTGCGCGACTCGGAGGACCAGGAAGCCCTGGTGGACCGTTTCGGCACCCTGCTCAAGCACGTCGCCAACGGCGACGGCTTCGTCACCCGCCTGCAGATGCTGGCCCGCACCCTCCCCGCCGACCCCGACGCCCACGCCAAGGACGTCGCGGTCCGTGGCGACGACCGCGCACCGGCCTGGCTCCAGCAGTCCTACGACCAGCTCCAGTCGATGGTGTCGACCAGCAGCGAGCAGCACCGCGCGTACCTCGTCGCCTGCATGCACTACACCCGCGAACTGGCCGCCGAGGCCCACGCCATGGCCCGCGCCGCCCGCCCGCACGGCGGCAAGGTCGACCGGGACGCCGGTCTCGCCGTCGTCATGGCCAGGGAGCTGACGGACATCTGCTCCCGCCTCCAGGAGGCCGACATCCGGGTTCGCCAGCCCCTCGGCCAGAGCCGGCTCGCCTCCCTCATCCACTCCATGTACGACCCGGACCACCCGATCGACCACATCCAGGCGATGACCAAGCGCAACGCCTGGCCGGCCGAGCTGGACGCCATGGAGCCGACGTTCCTCCAGGCCAAGACCCGCGAGTCCGCCACCCGCGCCCCCTGGTGCCACGCCACGGCCTGGGTGAAGGAGTGGCCGATGACGCCCGTCGGCGTCAACTTCCTCGCCCCGCTCCTCGTCCACACCCCGGACGTCATCCGCACCGTCGCCGTCACGATGGACCTCGAACCGACGGAGGTCGCCATCGAACGCATGCTCACCGAGAAGACCAACGACGAGGCGGAGGCGTCCCGCGCCGCCAAGATGAACCGCACCGTCGACCCGCGCGACATCGCCGCCCACAACCGCCTCGACCAGCGCGGCGAGGATCTCGCGAGCGGCGCCGCGGGAGTGAATCTCGTCGGCTACATCACGGTCTCCTCGCGTAATCCCGAGGCGCTGGCCCGCGACAAGCGCACGATTAGGGCATCGGCCGGAAAGTCGTATCTGAAGCTGGAATGGTGTGACCGCGAGCACCACCGCGCCTTTGTGAACACGCTGCCCTTCGCCACCGGCATTCGGAGGTAGGACCTGATGCGGGACCCGCTGTCCGTCCTCACCGACGCCTTCACGTCCTTCCTGTTCGGGAAGGTCGAGACGACCCGCCTGCCGGTCCGCACGTCGACCGGCCAGGCACAGGCGGTCTACCTGCCGACGGCCGCACCCGGTCTCGGCGACTCCGGCGTCATCATCGGCCGCGAGGTCTACTCCGGGAAGGGGTACATCTACGACCCCTTCCAGCTGTACGGCCAGCAACTCCCCGCGCCGCACTGGCTCGTCCTCGGCGAGTCCGGCAACGGCAAGTCGGCGCTGGAGAAGACGTACGTCCTGCGCCAGCTGCGCTTCCGCGACCGCCAGGTCGTCGTCCTCGACGCCCAGGGCGAGGACGGCGTCGGCGAATGGAACCTGATCGCGCAGGAGCTGGGCATAACGCCCATCCGGCTGGACCCGATGGCCGCCCTGGACCACGGCATCCGGCTCAACCCCCTGGACCCGGCGATCACCACGACCGGGCAGCTCGCCCTGCTGCGCACCATCATCGAGGTGGCGATGGGCCACGGCCTCGACGAGCGCTCCGGCTTCGCGCTGAAGGTCGCCCACGCCTACGTCAACGAGACCATCGTCGAACGCCAGCCCGTCCTCTCCGACATCGTCGAGCAACTGCGCCACCCCGAGCCGGAGTCGGCCGAGGCGATGAACGTCGACATAGACGACGTACGGGCGTGGGGCCTGGACGTCGCCCTGGTCCTGGACCGGCTCGTCGACGGTGACCTGCGCGGCATGTTCGACGGCCCGACGACGGTCGGCATCGACCTGGACGCCCCGCTGATCGTCTTCGACCTGTCCCACATCGACCGCAACTCCATCGCCATGCCCATCCTCATGGCGATCGTCGGCGTGTGGCTGGAGCACACCTGGATCCGCCCCGACCGGAAGAAGCGCATCTTCCTGGTCGAGGAGGCCTGGCACATCATCAACAGCCCGTTCGTCGCCCAGCTGTTCCAGCGGCTGCTGAAGTTCGGCCGGCGGCTCGGCCTGTCGTTCGTCGCGGTCGTCCACCACCTGTCCGACGTCGTCGACGGCGCGGCGGCGAAGGAGGCCGCCGCCATCCTGAAGATGGCGTCCACCCGGACGATCTACGCCCAGAAAGCCGACGAGGCCAGGGCGACCGGCCGTGTCCTCGGGCTGCCGAGGTGGGCGGTGGAGATCATCCCCACCCTCACCCCCGGCATCGCCGTCTGGGACGTCAACGGCAACGTCCAGGTCGTCAAACACCTGGTCACCGAGACCGAACGCCCGCTCGTCTTCACCGACCGCGCGATGACCGAGTCCGCCAGCGACTTCATCGACCACGACGCCCTGCGCGCCGCCGAGCTGGAGGCCGAGGAGCGGGCCGCGGCCTTCGTCGAGCAGCACCTCGGCGACTCCGAGTCCACGGTGGCCTGACGATGAGACCGGACGACCGCACCAGCCGCCGAAGCGCCCAGGGCGGTATCCCCGACGGTCTGCTGATCGGCATACTCGCGTTCCTGCTCGGCATGACCCTGATGGTCTGGTCGGCCACCGGCCTCGCCGCCTGGTTCGCCCACGGCGCCTGGCCGGACACCGTCACCTTCGCCCGTACGCCGCTGGCCATGCGCAGCCTGATCGCCCAGCCGCACGACATCCCGGGCGCCTGGCCGGACACCCCGGCCGGGCAGCTGTCGGGGTACGGGCTGTTCTGGGGGCTGTTCATCGGACAGCTGATGGTGCTGGTCGTGCTGACCGTGTTCGTCCTGGGCACGGTGGCCCGCTGGCGCGCGGGCCGGGCCGGCCGACGCCACCAGCCGGTGCCGGAGGCCGCCCCGACGCCCACGTCCGCCGGCGCTCCGGAGCCGCAGTACGAGGTCCCCACGCCCCGCAGGGAGCCCGACCCCGCCCCGGCCCACGCCCCCGCCGGCCCGGTCCCGGCACCCGCCCCGCTCGCCCCGGCGCCGCAGGAGCACGCGGTGGAGGCCCGTGCGGTGGATCCCCGTGCGGTGGATCCCCGTGCGGAGCCCGTGCCTCAGGGGGAGGGGCACGGGCAGGCCCCGTACGAGCCGGTCCCGGCCGCCGCACCCGCACCCGCGCCCGCACCCGCCGGGCAGCGTCTGATCCTCGCCCCCCGCGAACTGCGCCACGCCACCGCCGCCCAGGCCGTGCGCGACGCCGCCGGCCCCGCCCTCGTCGTCACCTCCAACCCGGCCCTCTGGTCCGACACCAAGGACGCCCGCGCCAAACTGGGCCCGGTCCTCCTCTACGACCCCCACCACCTGTGCGACACCCCGTCCCGGCTGCACTGGTCCCCCACCGCGGGCTGCGAGTCCCAGCAGACGGCGGTCCGGCGCGCCGTGGCGCTCCTCGCGCCCGTCCGCCCCACCGCCCGGATCGACCAGGCGGTCACCGACACGGCCGAGACCCTGCTGCGCTGCTGTCTGCACGCCGCCGCCCTGGACGGCCGTACGATCCGCCACGTCCACCGCTGGTCCCAGGGCACCCACATCCAGGAAGCCGTCCGGACCCTGCGCACCCACCCCAAGGCGGCACCCGGCTCCGCCGGCGAGCTGGAGTCCGCGCTCACCGCCCACCCCGAGCGCCGCGACATGGCCCAGCAGCTGATCGGCCGCGCCCTGTCCGCGCTGTCCACGGTCCACGTGCGCGAGGCATGCACTCCAAACCGAACTGATGCCCTCGCCTTGGATTCCTTCATCGCGGAAGGGGGAAGTCTTTATGTGGTGGGTGAATCCATCGAGGACCCCAGGACCGACCCGGGCGCGATGCCCTTCCTGACGGCCCTCGTCTCCAGCGTGGTCGAGCACGGCCGGCGCATGGCCGAAAGGTCATCCCCCGGTCGGCTCGACCCACCAGTCACCCTCGTCCTGGACGACGTGGCGGCCGTCGCCCCGCTCCCCCAGCTCCCGGACCTCCTCGCGTCCGGCCCGGACCAGGGCATGCCCACGCTCGCCCTGCTCCGCTCCCGCGAACAGGCCCGCTCCCGCTGGCCCCACGACGAACTGCCCGTCTGAGGCCACGAGCCCGAGCCGAGCCGGGAACACGGGGGCGTCACAGGCCCACGGGAAGTCGAGGCGTCACAGACCCACGGGCGCCACCAGCCCGGAGCGCAGGCCTCAGCCCGCGGCCGACTCCAGCACGTACTCCAGCTCCCGCTCCTCCTCCCGCCCCTGCAGCGGCACCACCACCCCGCTCGGCGCGAAGCCCATCTTCCGGTAGAAGCCCTGGGCCCGCTCGTTGTCCTCGTGCACGATCAACCGCACCCGCTCCAGCCCGATCTCCCCGCACCAGGCCAGCACCGCCTCGAAGAGCCGCTCGCTCAGCCCGCGCCCGCGATACTCGGGCCGTACGAACACCCCGACCACATGCCCCTGCCGGCGCTCGACCGGGAACCCCGCCCAGTCCGTCGTCCCGGCCTCCTCGACCAGCACCGTCACGGTCCCCGCCCAGTCGCCGTCCGCCCCCTCGGCGATGACCTGCCGCGCCCCGGTCCCTCCCTCGGCCACGCTCGCCGTCCGCTCACGCCAGAAGGAGTCCGGACGGTTCACGGCCGTCTCATAGGTCTCCAGAAAGGCCAGGTGCGCGAGCGGATCACGGAGCGCGGCCAAGCGCAGCGCCTTCGCGGCCGGCCACTCCTCGGCCCGCACCGCGCGCACCACGAACATCTCGTCAACATCCATGACAGAACCCATGCCGGCCACCGTAGTACCGGGGTACTACGCCGCTCACCCGGAATACTGCCCGCGGTCGGAC
This sequence comes from Streptomyces sp. NPDC052687, assembly GCF_040678395.1. Lineage (NCBI taxonomy): Bacteria > Bacillati > Actinomycetota > Actinomycetes > Kitasatosporales > Streptomycetaceae > Streptomyces > Streptomyces sp. NPDC052687. The sequence continues at coordinate 135,938 of NZ_JBFATR010000012.1, forward strand.
GCCCGCCGCCCCCGCGCGGACGAGCATCGACGCATGATTACGGCACAGGACCTCACCAAGCGCTACGGCGACAAGACCGTCGTCTCCGACCTCTCCTTCACCGTCCGGCCGGGCACCGTCACCGGCTTCCTCGGCCCCAACGGCGCCGGCAAGTCCACCACGATGCGGATGCTCCTCGGCCTGGACGCCCCCACCCGCGGCCGCACCGCCATCAACGGCCGCCCCTACGCCGCCCATACCGCACCCCTCACCCAAGTCGGCGCGCTGCTGGAGGCCCGCTCGGTGCACCCCGGCCGCACCGCCCGCCACCACCTGACCGCCCTCGCCCTCACCCACGGCATCCCCCGCGCCCGCGTCGCCCGGGTACTGGACCTCACCGGCCTCACCGACGTCGCGAACCGCCGCGTCAAGGGCTTCTCCCTCGGCATGGGCCAGCGCCTCGGCATCGCCGCCGCCCTGCTCGGCGACCCGGAGGTGCTCATCCTCGACGAGCCGGTCAACGGCCTCGACCCCGAGGGCGTCCTGTGGATCCGCACCCTGCTCAAGTCGCCGCCGAAGGCCGCACCGTCCTCGTCTCCTCGCACCTCATGAGCGAGATGGCCCTGACCGCCGAGCACCTGATCATCATCGGCCGCGGCCGCCTCCTCGCCGACACCACGGTCGCGGACTTCGTACGCCAGTCCGGAGCCGGCACCGTCAAAGTCGTCACCCCCGAAGCCACCGCCCTCGCCCGGCATCTGTCCGCCCCCGGCGTCGACATCACCAGCGACACCCCCGGCACCCTCCACGTCCACGGCACCGACGCCGAGCACATCGGCCGCACCGCCGCCGCCCACGGCATCCCCCTGTTCGAACTGACCCCGCGCGCCGCCTCCCTCGAGGAGGCCTTCATGGACCTCACCCGCGACGCGGTGGAGTACACCGCCACCCTCGAAGGAGCCTCCGCATGACCACCCTGGCGGTCACCCCGGCCCGCGTCCTGCACGCCGAATGGCACAAGCTGTGGACGCTCCGCTCCACCTGGCTCAACCTCGCCCTGATCCCCCTGCTGACGATCGGCACGGGCGTCGCCGTCGGCAGCGCCTACGAGTCCGGCGACGCCACCGGGATGGACACCGTCCTGCTCACCCTCCTCGGTATGCAGTTCAGCCAGATCACCGTGGGCGTCCTCGGCATCCTCTCCACCGCCGAGGAGCACTCCACGGGCCTCGCCCGCTCCACCATGGCGGCCGTCCCGACCCGCCTGCCCGTCCTGTGGTCCAAGGCGGCGATCCTCGGCGCCGTCTCCTTCCTCACCGTCCTCGCCACCAACCTCATCACCTTCCACCTCGTCCAGACCCTCCTCACCGGCACCGACAAGGAGGCCTCCCTCGGCGACCCGGGCATCCTGCGCGCCCTCGTCGGCAACGCCGCCGGCCTCGCCCTCCTCACCGTCCTCGCCGCGGGCCTCGGCGCCCTGCTCCGCTCCGTCCCCACCAGTGTCGGCGTCCTGATCGGCGTCGTCATGATCCTTCCGGAGGTGCTGCGGATGCTGCCCTACGACATCGTCGACGACGCCGTACGCCACTTCCCCGGCAAGGCCCTCGAAGTCCTCACCCACGCCGACCCGGCCCCCGGCATGACCACCCCCGGCACCGCTCTCCTCTCCCTCGCTCTCTGGACGGCGGCCACCCTCGCCGCGGCGGCCGTCTTTCTCAAGCGACGGGACGTATGACCCCCGCGCCCCGCACCATGGACGCCATGCCGCAGGCCCCCGAGCCCCTGACCCAGCACATCCAACGCCTCCTCACCCGGGTGCGCGCCTTCGACCGGCGCCATCCGCTGGCCTGGGACCTCCACCTGACCGGCTTGTGCGTCTCCATCGCCCTGCTGGACTACGCCGTCGGCGGCTGGCGCGACCTCGCGCGCGGCACACCCGCCCCCGACTGGCTCGTCGTCGTCCTCAGCCTCGGCTTCTCCGTCCCCCTCCTCTGGCGCCGCACCCACCCCCTCGCGGTCCTGCTGGCCATGACCCCGCCCGCCCTGGCCACCGCCTGGACCGGCACGGTCCTCCAGGCCGCCATGCTCCAACTGGTCGTCGTCTACAACATCGCCCTGCGCCTCCCCCTGCGCTCCCTGTGGTGGACCACCGCTGTCGCTACGCTCCCCACCCTTCTCCTCACTGTCCGTCACCGGGAAAACGGCTGGGATCAGGAGATGGTTCCCCCGCTGATGTCACTCGCCGTGGCCGTTCTGGCGGGCATCGCGGTCCGCACCCGCCGCGACTACACGGAGGCCCTCGAAGACCGCGCCCGCCGCTTGGAGATCGAACGCGACCAGCAGGCCCGGCTCGCCGCCGCCGCCGAACGGGCCCGCATCGCCCGCGAGATGCACGACATCATCGGCCACAACCTCTCCGTCATCACCGGCCTGGCCGACGGCGGCCGCTACGCCGCCGCGAAGTCCCCGCAGCGAGCCGCCCAGGCCCTGGACGCCATCGCCGGCACCAGCCGCCAGGCCCTCGCCGAACTCCGCCGCCTCTTGGACGTCCTGCGCGACGACCACCAGCACCCCGAGGCCGACCTCGCCCCGCAGCCCGCGCTGACGGATCTGGACCGGCTCATCGACGGCGTCCGCGCGGCCGGCCTCCCCGTCCGCACCACCGTCCACGGCACCCCGTCCCTCCCTCCGGGCCGCCAGCTCACGGTCTACCGCGTCATCCAGGAGGCCCTGACCAACACCCTCAAACACGCGGGCCCGGACGCCATCGCGGAGATAGTGCTGCACTACGACGCCCAGGGCGCCGCCACCGTCACGATCACCGACACCGGCCACGGCCGGCCCGCGAACGGCACCGGCGGAGGCCGCGGGCTTCCCGGCATGCGCGAGCGAACGGCCCTCTACGGCGGCACACTTGAGGCCGGTCCCCGCCCGCACCCCGAACGGGGCTGGCGCGTCCGTCTGCACCTACCGGAGGAAGCCCCGCAGTGACGACCGTCCTCATCGCCGACGACCAGCCCCTCCAGCGCCTCGGCTTCCGCATGCTGCTGGAGAGCCAGGACGACATGTCGGTCCTCGGCGAGGCCGCGAACGGGACGGAGGCGGTCCGGATGACCGCCGAGCTGCACCCCGACGTCGTCCTGATGGACGTCCGCATGCCCGGCCTCGACGGCATCGAGGCCACCCGCCGCATCGTCGCCACCGGCGACCGCACCCGCGTCCTGATCCTCACCACCTTCGACCTCGACGAGTACGCCTACTCCGGCCTCCGCGCCGGGGCCTCCGGCTTCCTCGTCAAGGACGCGCAGCCCGAGGAACTGCTGTCGGGTATCCGCGCGGTCGCCACCGGGGACGCGGTCGTCGCCCCCAGCACGACCCGCCGCCTCCTCGACGCCTACGCCCAGCACCTCCCGGCCGGCCACCCACCGGCCGGCACCCCGGCACCCGAAGACCCCCGCTTGGCCCCTCTCACCGACCGGGAACGAGAAATCCTCACGGTCATCGGCAAAGGCTGGACGAACACCGAGATAGCGACCCGCCTCCACCTCGCCGAATCCACGGTGAAAACGCATGTGAGCCGCGTCCTCGCGAAAACGGGCTCACGGGACCGCATTCAGGCGGTGATCCTGGCGTACGACACCAGGCTGGTGGAACCCTCCTGAAACGCAGAAAAGCCCCGTGCCGAATGGCACGGGGCTTTTCTCAATAATTGTTCGGCGGCGTCCTACTCTCCCACAGGGTCCCCCCTGCAGTACCATCGGCGCTGTGAGGCTTAGCTTCCGGGTTCGGAATGTAACC
>NZ_JBFATR010000013.1:0-132882 GCF_040678395.1 Streptomyces sp. NPDC052687
GCCGCCCTGCCGCCCGGCCGCCCGGGTCCGCGGCCGGTTCCCGCTGCTGGAGGCCGGACGGCTCATCGCCGGGGGACGCCCCGACGCGGCCCGCGCGGTGTTCGACGCCGGGTTCGAGGTCGCCGGCCTGTGCGAGGGCGCCGAGGCCACCGGCCTGCTGGGGGCCCGGCTCTCCGGCCGGCCGCTGCCCGCGCCGTACGACTTCCGGATGCGCCCGCCCGCACCGTGACCGAGCGTTACGCCCCGTCCGCGCCGGGTACCCGGCGGCCATGGACCGCTTGGATCATCTGGAGCATCTGGACAAACACCTCGTCGACGAGCTGGCACAGGTGGCACGCGAGACGATCCGCGACGAACTGCGGGAGCAGACCCGCAAGCAGCGCCGCACGGCGATGCTGTACGCCGCGTCCGGCACCGTCGCCCTTTACGCGGGCGCGGCCCTCGCGCTCGCCGTCGGGCTCGCGCTGGCGCTTGTGCTGCCGGACTGGGCCGCCGCGCTCATCACCGCGGCGATCCTCGCCGTCGTCGCCTACGCGCTGCGCGGCGCCGCCCGGCCCAAGCAGACGTCGATGTACGACTCCGGCAACGGGCGCACCGTCGGCGGCACCCAGCCGGCCGGGCCGCCCGGCGGGCTCGGCACGGCGCCCTACCCGCCGATGCCGCCCGTCGCCCCCGGCGGGGCCGGCGCCGCGACCGGCGCGCCCGGCGCGGGCACCCCGGCCCCCGGCCACCTCGGCGCCCCGGCGCCGCGGCAGGACGACATCGACCCCGAGAACCCGCACCACCGGGCGTGACCACGGGGCGCGGGCCCGGAACGCCGTCGCGGCGGTGCGGAACCGTCGTGATCACCGGGCCGGTGAAGGCGCGGGCCGTGCGACGGTCCGCGCCTTCGCCGTGCGTGCCTTCGCCGTGCGCGGCGACCGCGTTGCCCTGCCGGCCCGCGGGTGCGGACCGGCACACCGGCCGGTCGGCGCCTTGTCAGTTGCCCGGGAGCTGCGGCAGCACCTTCGTGCGGTAGAAGTCGAAGAAGCCGCGCTGGTCGGGGCCGATCTGGTTGACGTAGATCGTGTCGAAGCCCGCGTCGGCGAAGGCGGTCAGCGCCGCCACGTGCTCGTCCACGTCGTCCCCGCAGACGCCCTGCTCGGCGATCATCTGCTCGGTGACCAGCGGCTGGAGCTGCTCGAAGTGGCGCGGTGAGGGCAGTATCTGGCCCATCTCGCCGGGCAGGTACTCGTTGGACCACAGCCGGTGCACGGTACGGACCGCCTCGTCGCGGTCGGTGCCGTAGCAGACCTTGGTGCCGCCGATGACGGGCTTCGTGCCCCCGCCGCCCTCGCGGTACCGCCGCACCATGTCCGCCTCGGGCATCATCGTGATGTAGCCGTCGCCCACGCGGGAGGCCAGCTCGGTCGCCTTCGGGCCGAAGCCGGAGACGTCGATCGGGACCGGCTCGTCCGGGACCGTGTAGAGGCGGGCGTTCTCGACCGTGTAGTGGGTGCCGTGGTGGGTGACCTCCTCGCCCGTGAACAGGCGGCGCATCACGTGGATCGCCTCCTCCAGCATCTCCAGCCGGACGTCCGCGGGGGGCCAGGTGTGGCCCAGGATGTGCTCGTTGAGGGCCTCGCCCGTGCCCACGCCGAGCCGGAAGCGGCCGTTCGTCATCACCGCGCTCGTCGCCGCGGCCTGCGCCACCACCGCCGGGTGGATCCGCACCGTCGGGCAGGTCACCGCCGTCTCGATCGGCAGCGACACCGCCTGCGACAGCGCGCCGATCACCGACCACACGAACGGGCTCTCGCCCTGCGCGTCGTTCCACGGGAGGTAGTGGTCCGAGATCCACAGCGACCGGAAGCCGGCCTGCTCGGCCATCCTGGCCTGTTCCAGCAGGTCCGCGGGGCCGTGCTCCTCGCAGGAGAGGAAGTAGCCGTACTCGGGCATGGGGGGTACCTCCGCGACGGGCGGACGGGTGGGGGATCCCCGCGCCGAGTTACCCGGGCGCCCGGCGGGGAAACCGGGGGGACGGCCCGCTGCCTCGGGGCGGACGGCCGAGGCGTCGGAGCTGGGGGCCGGGTGCCTCGGGCGGACGGCCGAGGCGTCGGAGCTGGGGGCCGGGTGCCTCGGGGCGGACGTTTGGGTGCCTCCGGCACGGGGACGCGGTTAGTTCGTACGGGAGTGCCGTACGTCCTCGTACCGCCCGCCCTCGTACCGCCCTCGCACGGGCGAGACCGCCGGAGGCGCACTGTGAGCCGACCCCGCATCGTGATCGTCGGCGCCGGCTTCGCCGGCTACCGGACGGCCCGCACGCTGTCCCGGACGGCCCGGGACAAGGCCGAGATCACCCTGCTCAACCCGACCGACTACTTCCTCTACCTGCCCCTGCTTCCGCAGGTCGCCGCGGGCGTGCTGGAGCCGCGCCGGGTCACCGTCTCCCTGTCCGGCACCCTGCCGCGGGTGCGGCTCGTGCTCGGCGAGGCCGGCCGGGTCGACCTCGACGCGCGCACCGTGCACTACACCGATCCCGAGGGCGGCGCCAAAACCCTGGAGTACGACCGGCTCGTCCTCGCCGCCGGCAGCGTCAACAAGCTGCTGCCCGTCCCCGGCGTCGCCGAGCACGCGCACGGCTTCCGCGGCCTGCCGGAAGCCCTCTACCTGCGCGACCACATCACCCGGCAGGTGGAGCTCGCCGCCTCCTGCGAGGACCCGGAGAGCCGCGCCGCGCGCTGCACGTTCGTCGTGGTCGGCGCCGGATACACCGGCACCGAGGTGGCCGCCCAGGGGCAGCTCTTCACCGACGCGCAGGTCCGCAGACACCCGCTGCGGCAGGGCCTGCGGCCCCGCTGGCTGCTGCTGGACGTCGCGCCGCGCGTCCTGCCCGAACTCGACGAACGGCTCTCCCGCACCGCCGGCCGGGTGCTGCGGGAGCGCGGCGTGGACGTGCGGATGGGCACGTCCGTGAAGGAGGCCACGCCCGGCGGCGTACTGCTCACCGACGGCGAGTACGTCGAGACCCGAACCCTCGTGTGGTGCGTCGGCGTGCGGCCCGATCCGCTGGTCGCCTCGCTGGAGCTGCCGCTGGAACGCGGCCGGCTGCTCGTCGACCCGCAGCTGCGGGTGCCGGGCCGGCCGGAGGTGTTCGCCTGCGGTGACGCGGCCGCCGTGCCCGACCTGGAGAAGCCGGGCGAGTACACGCCGATGACCGCGCAGCACGCCTGGCGGCAGGGCAAGGTCTGCGCCCGCAACGTCGCCGCCTCGCTGGGCGCGGGGGAGTGGCAGGCCTACCGCCACCGCGACCTGGGGTTCGTCGTCGACCTCGGCGGCGTCAAGGCCGCGGCGAATCCGCTCGGCGTGCCGCTGTCCGGGCCCCTCGCCGGGGCCGTCACCCGCGGCTACCACCTCGCCGCGATGCCCGGCAACCGGGTGCGGGTGGCCGCGGACTGGCTCCTCGACGCCGTACTGCCCCGGCAGGCCGTGCAGTTGGGGCTCGTCCGCTCCTGGTCGGTCCCGCTGGACACGGCTTCCCCGGAGCTGGCGCGGATGGCCGGCGGGCGGGAAGCGCCGGGGCATGGGGGAGGGGGAGGGGGAGGGGACAAGGGGGACGACCGTACGGAGGCCGGGAGGCGCGCCGTGTCAGAGAGTGCGATGAATCGACCGGGTCCTGGACCCGTACCCACGCCGGACGAGCCGGCGAAGAACCAGCCGGGCGGGGAGCCCGCGAGGAACCAGCCGGGCGGGGAGCCCGCGAGGAACCAGCCGGGCGGGGAGCCCGCGAGGAGCCAGCCCGGTGCTGAGCCGGCGGGTCAGCCGGGTGGCGAGACTGCCCGCGAGCAGCCCGGTGGGCAGGCCGAGACCGGTGGTGGTCTGGCGGACGGGGAGCCGGGCCGCGGTCGGCGCGGCGGCGGGCCCGGCGCGCGCCGGCATCGTCCGCTGGGGGCCGTCGTGGAGAGTGACGCCGAGTGGTCCGGGGTCGCCGGGCCGTTCCTGGACGCGGAGACGCCCGGACCGGCCGGGTCCGCGGACATCGAGCCGTCCGGGCCCGCCGAGACCGTGACCGGCGAGGAGGCGTCGAGCCCCGCCGAACCGCACTTCGGCCTCGGGCACGGCCCCACCCCTGTCCCCACCGAGCCCCGGGCCGGCCGCGAGCCGCCCGGCCCGGCCGGGACCGGGCACCGGACGGGGCCCGAACCACCCGGACCGGTCAGGAGCTCCGACCTGCCGGCGGACGACACCGATCCCTCCGAACCCTTCCCCGCCGACACCGATCCCTCCTGATCCCTCCCGACCGACACCGACACCGACACCGACACCGACACCTTCGCGCCCCTTCCCGCCGACACCCACACATCCGAACCCTCCGCCGAAGGAGACCGATGAACACCGACGAACTCGTGGAGCTGGGACAGCAGTTGCGTGTGGACAGCGTGCGGGCGGCGGCCGCCGCCGGCTCCGGGCATCCCACGTCCTCGATGTCGGCCGCCGACCTGATGGCCGTCCTGCTGGCCAACCACCTGCGCTACGACTTCGACCGCCCCGAACACCCCGCCAACGACCGCTTCATCCTCTCCAAGGGACACGCGTCCCCCCTGCTGTACTCGGCGTACAAGGCGGCCGGCGCCCTCGACGACGAGGAGCTGCTGACGTTCCGCAAGAAGGACAGCCGGCTGGAGGGACACCCCACGCCGCGGCGGCTGCCGTGGGTCGAGACCGCCACCGGATCGCTCGGCCAGGGCCTGCCCGTCGCAGTGGGCGTGGCGCTCTCCGGCAAGCGGCTGGAGCGCAGCGACTACCGCGTGTGGGTGCTGTGCGGCGACAGCGAGCTGGCCGAGGGCTCCGTCTGGGAGGCCGCCGAGCACGCCGGCCACGAGCACCTCGACAACCTCATCGTGATCGTCGACGTCAACCGGCTCGGCCAGCGCGGCCCGACCCGGCACGGCCACGACCTCGACGCCTACGCCCGCCGCTTCCGGGCCTTCGACTGGCACACCGTGGAGATCGACGGCCACGACGTCGACGCGATCGACCGCGCCTACGGCGAGGCGATCTCCACCACGGGCCAGCCCACCGCGATCCTCGCCCGCACCCTCAAGGGCAAGGGCGTCGAGGGCGTCCAGGACCGGGAGGGCCTGCACGGCAAGCCGCTCCCGGACGCCGACGAGGCCATCGCCGAGCTGGGCGGGCCGCGCGATCTGCGGGTGCGGGTGCACGAGCCGCCGGCCGACCGGGTCCTGCGCGCCGTCCGCGACGCGGCGGCCGCCGACCTGCCCGAGTGGGAGCGCGGCGGCGACCCCGTCGCCACCCGCGACGCCTACGGCAAGGCCCTCGCCGCCCTCGGCGCCGCCCGTGACGACGTCGTCGCCCTCGACGGCGAGGTGAGCGACTCCACCCGCGCCGAGTACTTCGCCAAGGAACACCCCGACCGCTTCTTCGAGTGCTACATCGCCGAACAGCAGCTGGTCGCCGCCGCGGTGGGGCTCGCCGCCCGCGGCTGGGTGCCGTACGCCTCCTCCTTCGCGGCCTTCCTCACCCGCGCGTACGACTTCGTGCGGATGGCGTCCGTCAGCGGCGCCGGGATCAACCTGGTCGGCTCGCACGCCGGGGTCGCGATCGGGCAGGACGGGCCGTCGCAGATGGGCCTGGAGGACCTGGCGATGTTCCGGGCCGTGCACGGCTCGACCGTGCTGTACCCCTGCGACGCCAACCAGACGGCCCGGCTGGTCGCCGAGATGGCCGGCCTCGACGGCATCCGCTACCTGCGCACCTCGCGCGGCAAGACCCCGGTGCTCTACGGGCCCGACGAGGAGTTCCCCGTCGGCGGCAGCAAGGTGCTGCGCTCCTCCGGCCGCGACCGGCTCACCCTCGTCGCGGCCGGGGTCACCGTGCCGGAGGCGCTGGCCGCCGCCGACGCCCTCGAACGGGAGGACATCCAGGTGCGGGTGATCGACCTGTACTCGGTCAAGCCCGTCGACCGGCTCACCCTCCGGCAGGCCGCCGAGGAGACCGGCTGCCTGCTGACCGTCGAGGACCACCATCCCGAGGGCGGCCTCGGCGACGCCGTCCTCGACGCCTTCCTCGACGGGCGGCCCACGCCGCGCCTGGTGCGGCTCGCGGTCCGTACGATGCCGGGCTCGGCCTCGCCCGAGGAGCAGCTGCACGCGGCCGGCATCGACGCCGAGTCGATCGCCGCCTCCGTACGCCTGCTGGTGGAGCAGGCGGTGGTGCGGTGACCGGTGCGGGAGCCCGCACGGTCCGGGCGGGCCGCCGTACGGTCGACGTACGGCGGCCCGCCAAGGTGCTGTTCCCGGGCGGCGACGGCCACCCGGAGTACACCAAGGGCGACCTCGTCGACCACTACCGGGCGGTCGCGCCCTTCCTGCTGCCGCACCTGCGCGGGCGCCCGCTGATGCTGCAGATGCACCCCGACGGCATCGACGGGCCCCGCTTCCTGCAGAAGAACACCCCGGAGAACTACCCGGAGTGGATCACCCGCGTCGACGTGCCCAAGGAGGGCGGCACGGTCCGCCACACCGTGTGCGACGACTCCGCGACCCTCGTGTACCTCGCCGGCCAGGCGTGCGTCACGCTGCACCGCTGGCTGTCGCGCACCGGCCGCGCCCACTCCCCGTCGCGCTCCGGTGGCTCGACCTCCCTCCACCACCCCGACCGGATGGTCTTCGACCTCGACCCGTCCGGCGACGACTTCGCACCCGTGCGGGAGGCGGCCGGGCTGCTCGGCGAACTCCTCGACACCCTGCGGTTGCCGTCTGCCCTGATGACCACCGGTTCACGCGGCCTGCACGTGATCGTGCCGCTGAACGGGCGGCACCACGTCGACGAGGTACGGCAGTTCGCGCGCGACGTCGCCCACACCCTCGTCGCCGCGCACCCCGACCGGCTCACCACCGCGGCCCGCAAGAAGGACCGCGGCGACCGGCTCTACCTGGACGTCCAGCGCAACGGCTACGCCCAGACGGCCGTCGCCCCCTACACCGTCCGCGCTCTCCCCGGCGCGCCGGTCGCCGTGCCCGTCACCTGGGATCAGCTGGACGCACCGGACTTCGGCCCGCGCCGCTGGACCATCGCCGACGCCGCCGACCAGGCGCGGACCCATCCCTGGGCGGACGTGCCGAGCCGGGGCCGCGCCCTCGGACCGGCCCGGCGCCGGCTCGACGCGTTGCGCTGACGAGCCACGCGGGGGGCCGGGCGGTGCGCGGATGAGCCATGCGGAGGTCGGGTGCTGCGCTGATGGGGCACGCGGGGGCCGGGCGGCGCGCGGGTGATTCCGCGGCCGAGTGGGGCGTGAGAGCGCGCGGCCGAGTGGTGCGCGGACGCGCGTGCCGGGACACCGCTCTGCCCTCCACAGGTTTGGCCACGGAATGTGCGGCCACCCGACCCAAGAGGTGGCCATGTCGAACACAGATCGCACATCACATTCGCAGCGTTCACAGAAAAACCAGACCGACAGCACGGACGAAACCGACAACACCGAGAACACCGACAACTCCCGTACGGCGGTGGACGACCGGCCGAGGCCGATGGAGGTGCTGCGCGAGGCGCGCGCCCAGCTCGCCGAACTCACCGGTATGACCCCCGAGTCCGTGTCGTCCTTCGAACAGACGGAGGACGGCTGGTCCCTTGAGGTCGAGGTGCTCGAACTCGAGCGCGTGCCCGACACGATGAGCCTGATGGCGAGCTATCAGGTCGAACTCGACCCGCAGGGCCAGCTCACGGGCTACCGGCGCATCCGCCGCTACGAACGCGGGCGGGCCGACGCACGGTCCGGCGGCCGCTAGGCCGTTCCACCCGCCCGCACCCACACACGAGCAGAGAAGGAGGGATCGGTCGGCATGACCGTTGTCCCGGCACAGCAGACCGGATCGGGAGGCGGCTCCAGCGGCCTCTACGACGTCCTGGAGCTCGTCCTCGACCGAGGGCTCGTCATCGACGCCTTCGTGCGGGTCTCCCTGGTCGGCATCGAGATTCTGAAGATCGACGTACGTGTCGTCGTGGCCAGCGTCGACACCTACCTGCGCTTCGCCGAGGCCTGTAACCGCCTCGACCTGGAGTCCGGGCCGCGCAAGAGCCCGGGCCTGCCCGACGTCGTCGGCCAGATCACCGAGTCCGGCGCGCGCGGCAAGTCCAAGGGCGCGCTGTCCGGCGCCGCGCAGACCATCTCGGACGCCTTCAAGCAGGCGCGTGACGAGAACAACGCCGAACCCGAGACCAAGAGCAGCCGCCGCGGTTCCACGTCCCGCCGGAAGGAGGAGCAGGAGTGAGCACCTACGTCTACGGCATCGCCGCCCGCTCCCACCCGGGCCTGCCGGACGGCATGGACGGCGTCGGGGACCCGGCCCGTCCCGTGCGGATCCTGAGGGAGGGCGAGCTGGCGGCCATCGTCAGCGACGCTCCCGAGGGGCTGCGCCCCAAGCGGCGCGACCTGGTCGCCCACCAGAACGTGCTCTCCGAGGCCGGCGCCGCCGGCTGTGTGCTGCCCATGCGGTTCGGCAGCCTGGCCGACGACGACGCGTCGGTCACCAGCGTCCTCGCCGAACGCGCCGAGCACTACCAGGAGCGGCTGCGGGCCCTCGACGGCAAGGTCGAGTACAACATCAAGGCCACGCACATCGAAGAGGCCGTACTGCACCACGTGATGGCCGAAGACCCCGAGATCCGCTCCCTCGCCGAGGCCAACCGGCAGGCGGGCGGCGGCAGTTACGAGCAGAAGCTGCGGCTCGGCGAGATGGTCGCGGCCGCGGTGAAGGCCAAGGAGGCCGAGGACGGCGCCGCGGTGCAGCGGCTGCTGGAGCAGGCCGCCGACACGATCAGCGTCGGGCCCGAGTCCACCGGCTGGCTGGTCAACATCTCGTTCCTGGTGGACCGGGACGCGCCCGGACCCTTCCTCACGGCCGTCGACCAGGCCCGCAAGAGCCTGCCCCACGTGGAGCTGCGCGTGAACGGCCCGCTGCCGCCGTACAGCTTCGTCGACCCCGGCCCCGCCGAGCACGCGGGCACGGCCGCCGCGGGCGCGGGGAGCACTGAGGAGTGACCCCGTGGGACTGATCGGAGAAGTGCTCATGCTGCCGCTCGCCCCGGTGCGCGGCAGCGCCTGGGCCATCAGACAGGTCCTGCAGGAGGCGGAGCGTATCTACTACGACCCCGCCACCGTCCGTGCCGAACTCGCCCGTCTTGAGGAGCAGCTCAACGCCGGGGAGATCACCGAGGAGGAGTTCGACCGCCGCGAGGACGAGCTTCTCGACCGGCTGGAGCATTCGCCGTGACACGGCGGCTGGTGGTCCTGGCCGTGCTCTTCCTGGCCCGCCGGCGGCTGCGCGCGCTGTCCCGGCGGCTCAGGGAGCACCCGCGGGTCCGGGAGATCGAGGAACAGCTCCGCGAGGATCTGCGGGGTGTGCCGGCCGCGGCCGCGGACATCCTGGCCCGCTGGGCCGAACGCCGCCTCGACGCCCTCGCCGACCGGCTGCACGAGCGTACGCGGGAGATCCACGCGTCGCTCGGCGCCGGGCCCGGCGGGAGCGCCGGGGCGGCGGGCGACGCGGAGCCCGGGTGGCCGGACGAGGACGACCAGGAGCAGGAGGACGTGGTCCAGCTGCTGACCGATCATCCCGAGGTGGCGAAGGGCGTGGTCGACCTGCTGGGCGACGACCCCGACGTGCTGGACGAGGTGGCCGAGGCGCTGGCCTCGGACCCCGAGGCGATGCAGGCCGCGATCGAACTGTTCGGCGAGCCGCGTGAGCCTGCGCCGGCGGAGGACGAGCCGGCGGAGGACGAGCCGGCGGTTGGCGAGCGGGCTGCTGACGCGCCGGAGAAGGATGAGTCGGCGGAGGACGAGCCGGTGGCTGGCGAGGCGGCTGCTGACGCGTCGGCGAAGGACGAGTCGGCCGCGGACGAGCCGGGCGACGTCGTGCCGGGGGACGGTGACGCGGACCCCCCGCAGGGTGCCGCCGAGGCGGACCCACCGGGTGGTGACGCCGAGGCGGACCCACCGGGTGGCGACGCCGCCGAGGCCGGCACCGACGCCCGCGCCGGCGCCCGTGACGATGCCGACGACGCCGACTCCGAGGGGAGCGGCGTCGTCGCGCGGAAGGCCCCGAAGAGCGGGACGCGGGCCGCGAGCACGGGGAAGAGTGCCGCGCGGGCGGCCGGGAAGACCACCGCCAGGAAGGCGAGGAGGGCTTCTGCCGCCGAGTCGGGGAGTACGCAGCCCTCGGCAGGGAAGGCGCCGGGCATGAAGGCGCCGACGACGAAGTCGGCGGAACGGACCGCCGCCCGCCGGACGGCGTCCGGAAAGGCGGCGGCACCGGCCACGGAGGGCGCCACGCGTGCCCCGAAGGCGGCCGACCGGCCCGCCGAGGGGACCGCGAGCGCCGCCGAGGGCACGGGGAGTGCCGCGAAGAGGACATCGCGTGCCGCGAACGGTACGGCACGTGGCGCCAAGAGCACGACGGGCGCCAGGAAGAGCACAACGAGCGCCAGGAAGAGCACAACGGGTGCCAGGAAGGGCACGGCGAGTGCCGGCAAGGGCACCGCGCGTGCCGCGAAGGCGTCCGCGCGTGCCGGCAAGACGTCCGCGCGTGGCGTGGAAGGAGGGGAGGACCGATGACCGGGGTGCACGCACCGGTCGTGTCCGGCCGTCGCGGCCTGCTCGGGGAAGTGGCCCGCAGCGAGGCGGCCGAGCGGCTGAGGGCGGAGGCCGGCAAGTACCTGGCCGCCCACGTCCGGCGGCTGCTCGCCGAGGCCGGCCGCGGGCTCGGCACGGCCACGGTCCGGCTCACCGACATCGCCGAGGGCCGCGACCCCGGCTTCGCCCGGCTGGCCCGGGACACGGGCCGCAGGCTCGTCCAGGGCAAGAGCCCGGCGCGGGCCGCGCTGGAGATCGCCGCCGCCCGGCTGACGAACCGGCCGGGCCGCCGGCAGGCCCGGCCGCTGACCGTCGTCGAGCAGATCGACGTCGGCGTGTCCGCCGACGAGGCCTACGAGGCGTGGGCGCGGCACCCGCACGCGCGTCCGGCCACCGGCAGACGGCTGGTGCGGACCGGGCGGGGCCTGCGGGGCGTGGTGTCCTTCCACCCGCTCGGCGACAGCCTGACCCGGGTGCTGCTGGTCGCCGAGTACGCGACCCCCCGACGGCCGGCCGCGCGGGCCGGCCTTCTGCTGCGGGCGCCGCGCCGCCGGGCCCGGCGCGCCCTGGAGGACTTCGCCCGGCACGTCACGCTGCGCGGGGTACCCGAGGGGGACGACAGCCCGGACGCCCTGC
Source organism: Streptomyces sp. NPDC052687 (assembly GCF_040678395.1). Classification (NCBI taxonomy): domain Bacteria; kingdom Bacillati; phylum Actinomycetota; class Actinomycetes; order Kitasatosporales; family Streptomycetaceae; genus Streptomyces; species Streptomyces sp. NPDC052687. The sequence goes on from NZ_JBFATR010000013.1 coordinate 11,267, forward strand.
CCGAGAACACCAGGCCGACCCCAGGGAGCCGCCGATGACCACCGCCAGCAGACTTCCCGAGCCGTACGGCCGCGACGGGGGCGCCAACCTCGCCGACATCCTGGAGCGCGTCCTCGACAAGGGCGTCGTCATCGCGGGCGACATCCGGATCAACCTGCTCGACATCGAACTGCTCACCATCAAGCTGCGGCTCATCGTCGCCTCGGTCGACAAGGCGAAGGAGATGGGCATCGACTGGTGGGAGAACGATCCGGCCCTGTCCTCCCGCGCCCGCCGCGACGAGCTCGCCCGCCGGGACGACGACGCCCGGCACGACGAACTCGCCCGCGAGAACGCCGAGTTGCGTGAGCGGCTGGCGGCCCTGGAGGCCGGCCGTACCCGGGAGGAATCGTGATGACCACCGGACTTCGCTACGTCTACGCCGTCTGCCGACCCTTCGGCACGCCGCTGCAGTCCCAGCTGACCGGCGTCGGCGGCGCCCCGCCCCGGCTGCTGCACCACCACGACCTGGTCGCCATCGTCAGCACCGTGCCCGAGCGGCACTTCGCCGAGGAGCCGCTGCGCGCCCATCTGGAGGACCTGGACTGGCTCACCGACACCGCCCGCGCCCACCAGCAGGTGATCGACGCGCTCACCACGGTCACCACCCCGCTCCCGCTCAGGCTGGCCACCGTCTTCCGGGACGACAGCGCGGTCCGGACGATGATCGAGACCCGCGAGGAGTTCTTCCGGCAGGCCCTGGACCGGCTGGAGGGGCGGGTGGAATGGGGCGTGAAGGTCTACGCCGAAACGGAGCCCGACGAATCCGGGGAACCGGAGCCGGAGCCGAATTCCGGGAAAGCCGCCTCGGGCCGGGACTATCTGAGGCGGCGCAGCGCCCGCGTCCGCACGCGCGAAGAACGCTGGCAGCAGGCCGAGACGTTCGCCACCCGGCTGCACGAGACGCTTTCCGAGTACGCAGAAGATTCCGTTCTGCACGCCCCGCAGAATGCGGCGCTCTCCGGAGTTCCGGGGCGCAATGTGCTGAATGCCGCGTATCTGGTCCCGCGCAATCGATCCGAGGAATTCGTGGAACTGGTGGACCGTACGAAGGACGACCCGTCCGGAATGCGGGTGGAACTCACCGGCCCGTGGGCGGCCTATTCGTTCGTCAAGGCCCCCGACCTGGAGGACGACGAGGAGAACGGGGAGGGCGACCTGCCGTGACCGTCGTCGAACGCCGTGAGATCGCCCTGGTGGACCTGCTCGACCGGCTGCTGGCCGGCGGGGTGGTCATCACCGGTGACATCACGCTGCGGATCGCGGACGTCGATCTCGTCCGCATCGATCTGAACGCGCTGATCAGCTCGGTGAACGCGCAGGTGCCCGCACCGTGGGAATCGTGGGAGGGAATGAATCCGTGACCGTGAGCGGGGAGTATGTGAGCGGGGAAGCGGGCGGGGAGACCGTGGGCGGGGAGGACACGCCACGTCCGCCTGGCCGGCGCCACCGGCTGGAACTGGAGCCCGACACCGTCGAGCGCGACCTGGTGAAGCTGGTCCTCACCGTCGTGGAACTGCTGCGGCAGCTCATGGAGCGGCAGGCGGTGCGCCGGTTCGACGCCGGTGACCTGACCGAGGAGCAGGAGGAGCGGATCGGGCTCACGCTGATGCTGCTCGACGACCGGATGACCGAGCTGCGCGAGCGCTACGGACTGCGGCCCGAGGACCTGAATCTGGACCTCGGGCCGCTGGGACCTCTGCTGCCCCGGGACTGACCGTCATGTCCCGGGGCTTCCCCGGGACCGGCGATCACGTCCCGGCATTCCTCACCATCGATACCACCGTCCCCGGGAACCGGCAGCCGTCGTGCCGCGCAGCAGGAATCCGAGCAGCCACACGACGAGCACGGCCACGGCGATCCACCACAGGAGTTCCACGGCGAATCCGGCACCGAAGAGAAGCAGTGCCAAAAGCAGTACGAGCAGGATGGGTACCATTTTGAGAACCTCCTGCCGAACGTATTCCCCGGAATGCGCCGAACAGGCTCCCGAAGTATCTTCAGGCCCTTTCGGGCCCTTTCAGGCTTCCTTACGGCACAGGATCTCGCCGTGCAGAACGGTGAACCAGCCGTCCTCGTGCCGCCCCCACTCCCGCCAGGCGTCCGACACCGCCCGCAGCTCCTCCTCGGTGGCGTGGCCGCCGCCCACGGCGACCCGCGCGTACGCGGAGGTCAGGGTGCGGTCCGCCCACAGCCCGCTCCACCAGGCCCGCTCCCGCGCGGTCGAGAACGTCCAGGTGGAGGAGGTCGCCGTGATGTCGGTCAGCCCCGCGCGCAGCGCCCACGACTTCAGCCGGCGCCCGGCGTCCGGCTCGCCGCCGTTGGCGCGGGCCACCCGCCGGTACAGGGCCAGCCACTCGTCCATGCCCGTCGACGCGGGGTACCAGGTCATGGCGGCGTAGTCGGAGTCCCGTACCGCGATGTAGCCGCCCGGCCGCACCACCCGCAGCATCTCGCGCAGCGCCCGCACCGGGTCGCCGACGTGCTGCAGCACCTGGTGGGCGTGGACCACGCAGAACGTGTCGTCCGGGTAGTCCAGGGCGTGCACGTCCGCCACGGCGAAGTCGACGTTGCGCAGCCCCCGCCGCGCGGCCGTCGCCCGCGCCTGCTCCAGCACCTCCGCGGCCCGGTCGACCCCCGTGACCCGGCCGTCGGGGACCAGCTCCGCCAGGTCGGCGGTGATGGTGCCGGGACCGCAGCCGACGTCCAGGACCCTCATGCCGGGCTCCAGGACGCCGAGCAGGTAGGCGGCGGAGTTGGCGGCGGTCCGCCAGGTGTGCGACCGCAGCACCGACTCGTGGTGGCCGTGCGTGTAGACGGCGGTCTCCCGCGCTTCCGGCATGGCTGTGCCCCCTGTCTCCTCGGTTCTCGCGCCTTCCGGTCCCGTGCCTTCCGGCATGACGGCGCCCGCGCGGCCCGGGGACCCCGCGGGCGCCACCGTCACCCTAGAGCGGATGCCGAATGATGAGACAGTATGTATCGCATAGTGGTCTGATGCTTCGTCAACTCGCCCGTTGCCGGGCTCACGTCACCGGGCGGTACACCGCCAGCGCCTCCGGGTCCTTCTCCAGCGTCACCTCGCCCTCCACCTCGGTGACCTCACCGTCGTACGCGAGCAGTGTGCCCGGCGCCACGTCCGCCAGGCGCAGCCGGGCGACCCGGACCGCCGCGTGGGCGGGCGAACGGGTGAGCGGGCCCGCGAAGGCGGCGGCGAGCAGCCGCAGCGCCGGCCGGCGGCCGCCGTGCACCACGCGGACGTCCAGCAGCCCGTCCGCCAGGTCCCGGCGGCGGCCCGGAGCCAGGCCCATCCGGTGGTAGGTGCCGTTGCCCGCGAACAGCAGCCACAACGGGCGCGGCCGGCCGCCCACCCCGGCCTCCAGCGGATGCCGGTCGGCGCGCAGCACCCGCACCGCCGCGAGCACCCCGGCCGGCCAGTCGCCGATCCGGTGCGACCAGCGGTCCCGCTCGCGCACCAGCTCCGGATAGACGCCCAGCGAACAGGTGTTGAGGAAGATGCCGCGGCGCTCCCCGCACGCGTACCGGCCGACGTCGACCCGCACCCCCTCGCCCCGCTGGACCGCCCGGACGAACGACCGCGGGTCCTCCACGCCCAGATCGAGGGCGAAGTGGTTGAGGGTGCCGCCCGGCAGCACCGCGAGCGGCAGCCCGTGCCGCAGCGCGGCGTCGGCGGCGGCGTTCACCGTGCCGTCACCGCCGCACACCCCGAGCACCCGGGCCCGCGCGGCGGCCTTGCCCAGCTCCGCGGCCACGTCCTCGGGGGCGCACTCCACGATCTCCGCGCGGGGCAGCGCCTCCCGCAGCCCGCGCACCCGGTCGGCGGAGCCCGCCGCGGTGTTGACGACCATGACCAGCCCCTCGCCCTCGGGCAGCGCGGGCAGCTCGGCGCGCGGCCGCGCGGGCGTCGCGTGCTGGTCCCGGGTGGGCACCAGGCCCCGTACGGCGAACGCGGCGCCCACCCCGAGGGCGGCACCGGCGGCGACGTCGCTCGGGAAGTGGACGCCGGTGTAGACGCGGGACATGGCCACCGAGAACGCCACCGGCGCCACCGCCGCGCCCCACGCGGGCGACTCCATCGCCACGCCCGCCGCGAAGGCCGCCGCCGACGCCGCGTGCCCGGACGGGAAGGACGTGGTGATCGGCTGGCGCTTCAGCTGCCGCACCGTCGGCACCGGGTCGAGCAGCGGCCGGGGGCGGCGCACCGAGCGCTTGCCGACGGTGTTGATGGTGAGCGAGGCGAGAGTCAGCGAGGCCAGTCCGCGCGCGGCGGCCCGGCGGCCCCGTGGCGTGCGGCTCGCCGCCATCGCCGCGGCCGCCGCGAACCACAGCACCCCGTGGTTGGCGCTGCGGCTCAGGCGCGGCAGGACGGGCTCGGCGGCCGGCCAGTGCCGTGCGGCGGCGAACTCGAACAAGCGCGAGTCGAGGGCGAGCAGGCGGCTGCGCAGCGGATGGCGCCCCGCGCGCGGGGCGGTCAGGTCGACGTCTGGGCTCATACAGCAGCGGGTACCCGGAACCGCCCGTCCCCTGTCCCGGCGGGGGGACCGGCACCCGGAGGGAGCCATGCGCCTGCTGCTCGTCCGCCACGGCCAGACCCCGTCCAACGTGGACTTCCTGCTCGACACCTCGGTGCCCGGTCCGGGGCTGACCGCGCTGGGCGAGCGGCAGGCCGCCGCGCTCCCCGAAGCGCTCGCCGGCGAGGACATCGGGGCCGTCTACGCCTCCACGATGGTCCGCACCCAGCTCACCGCCGCTCCCCTGGCCGCCGCCCGCGGCCTCGGGGTGCGCGTGCGGGACGGCATCCGGGAGCTGTCCGCGGGCGACCTGGAGATGCTGCCCGGCGACTCCGAGCGGGGCCTTCGGTACATGCGGACCGTGTTCGCCTGGGCCGCCGGGGACACCGGGCTGCGGATGCCGGGCGGGGAGAGCGGCGCGGAGGCGCTGGCCCGCTACGACGCGGTGGTCGGGGAGGCGGCCCGGACCGGCGCCGGCACGGTCGCCCTGTTCAGCCACGGCGCCGCCATCCGGATGTGGGCCGCGGCCCGCGCCCGCAACGTCGACGTGCCCTTCGCCGCCGCCCACCTCCTCGACAACACCGGCGTCGTCGTCCTGGAGGGGGCGCCCGCGACCGGCTGGACGGCCCTGACCTGGGCGGGCGCCACGGTCGCGGCCCGGGGCGAGGGCGGCCCCGCCGGCCGTCCCGTCGAAGCGCGGCCCGGAGCCGGATGACGGGATAAAGCGTTTGCCGCCCGTCCGGCCCCACGCGGAGAATGCGGCCCCATGGGACATCTGGAAGCCGCGCACCTCGAATACCACCTCCCCGACGGGAGGACGCTGCTCGGCGATGTGTCCTTCCGGGTGGGCGAGGGCGCGGTCGCCGCGCTGGTCGGGCCCAACGGGGCCGGCAAGACGACGCTGCTGCGGCTGCTCTCCGGCGAGCTGACCCCGCACGGCGGCACGGTCACCGTCAGCGGCGGTCTCGGGGTGATGCGGCAGTTCGTGGGCTCCGTACGGGACGAGACGACCGTACGCGACCTGCTGGTGTCCGCCGCCCCGCCGCGTGTCCGCGCGGCCGCGCGGGCCGTCGACAAGGCCGAGCACGCCCTCATGACCGTCGACGACGAGGCCGCCCAGCTGGACTACGCCCAGGCCCTCGCCGACTGGGCGGAGGCACGCGGCTACGAGGCCGAGACGCTGTGGGACATGTGCACCACGGCCGCGCTCGGCGTGCCGTACGAGAAGGCGCAGTGGCGCCAGGTGCGGACCCTCTCCGGCGGCGAGCAGAAACGGCTCGTGCTGGAGGCGCTGCTGCGCGGCACCGACGAGGTGCTGCTCCTCGACGAGCCCGACAACTACCTCGACGTGCCGGGCAAGCGGTGGCTGGAGGAGCGGCTGAAGGAGACCCGCAAGACGGTCCTGTTCGTCTCCCACGACCGCGAACTCCTCGCCCGCGCCGCCGAGCGGATCATCTCCGTGGAGCCGGGACCGGCCGGCGCCGACGCCTGGGTGCACGGCGGCGGCTTCGCCACCTACCACGAGGCCCGCCGGGAGCGCTTCGCCCGCTTCGAGGAACTGCGCCGCCGCTGGGACGAGAAGCACGCCCAGCTGAAGAAGCTGGTGGTCAACCTGCGGCAGGCCGCGTCCGTCAGCCACGAGATGGCCTCCCGGTACGCCGCCGCGCAGACCCGGCTGCGCAAGTTCGAGGAGGCCGGGCCGCCGCCGGAGCCGCCGCGCGAGCAGGACATCCGCATGCGCCTCAAGGGCGGCCGCACCGGCGTACGGGCCGTCACCTGCCAGGGCCTGGAACTGACCGGCCTGATGAAACCCTTCGACCTGGAGGTCTTCTACGGCGAGCGGGTCGCCGTCCTCGGCTCCAACGGCTCCGGCAAGTCCCACTTCCTGCGGCTGCTGGCCGGCGAGGACGTGGCTCACACGGGGGAGTGGAAGCTGGGCGCGCGGGTCGTACCGGGCCACTTCGCGCAGACCCATGCCCACCCGGAGCTGCTGGGCCGCACCCTGCTCGACATCCTCTGGCGCGAACACGCCCAGGACCGGGGCGCGGCCATGTCCCGGCTGCGCCGCTACGAACTCACGGCCCAGGCCGAGCAGACGTTCGACCGGCTCTCCGGCGGCCAGCAGGCCCGCTTCCAGATCCTCCTGCTGGAGCTGGCCGGCGCCACCGCCCTGCTCCTGGACGAGCCCACCGACAACCTCGACCTGGAATCCGCCGAGGCCCTGCAGGAAGGCCTGGAGTCCTTCGAGGGCACCGTCCTCGCCGTCACCCACGACCGCTGGTTCGCCCGCTCCTTCGACCGCTTCCTGGTCTTCGGCAGCGACGGCCGCGTCCGCGAGACACCGGAACCGGTGTGGGACGAACGGCGGGTGGAGCGGGCCCGGTAGCCCGGCGGGCCGCTGCGGGCGCCGGGCGGCCGGGTCAGCTCCAGCGCAGCAGGGCGCCGAGGCCGCCCACCGGGACGTCCTCCCGCTGCGCCCCGGAGGCCGTGGCCACCGAGACGGCCGGGGCGGCGGTCGCGACCGCCGAGCGGATCAGGGCGTCGTCGGCACGGGCGGACCAGGAGTTCTGCTCGCCGAGGACCTTCAGGTCCGTACGGCGCACCGCCAGCTGGTCCGGGTCCTCGCCGATCCACACCTCGCGGTGGTTGTCGGGGCCGTCCGGGCGGATCAGCAGCTCGTCGATACGGTGCTCGCGCGCGGCCTCGACCAGCGCGGGAACGCCCTCGGCGGCCATCACCCGGCCCTCGGAGTCCGGGGCGCGGCCCGCCAGGAACCGTTCCAGCTCGGCGTCGGCGCGGGCGCGCTCGTGCTCGGCCCGGACCTTCTCCACCTCGGCGTCCAGCAGCCTGCTGCCCGCCCCGTGCGAGGCCTCGACGACCCGGTCGTGCAGCCGCTGCGGCAGCCGGTCGCGCACCGCGTGCCGCTCCCGCTCCTCGCCGACGAGGATCAGCAGATCCGCCCGGGTCTCCTCCTGGCAGACGGCGAGCGCGTCCGCGATCTCCGCAGCGTTGTGCTCCCAGGTGTTCTCCACCCGCAGCTGGAAGTGGCGCTCCGACCAGTCCGATGAGCTGGTGCGGTGCACCGGCCACTGCCGGCCGGCCACCGATCCCGCCTCCTCGCGGGTCACCGCGGAGCGCAGCTCGAAGTCGGCGCCCTTGCGGTCGATGTAGGCCACGACGCACACCGCGTCCTCGCCCTCCAGGTCGAGCAGCGGCGAGGTGCGCGGCAGCTGCGCCCAGGCGGCCCAGCTGCCGCCCTGCGGGGCCCTGGCCAGGGACGGGTCGAGGACGATCTCACCCGCGCGGGCGAACAGGGCCCGCCCGTACGGCTCGGAGGAGTGCCGCAGTTCCTCGATCGCGGCCCGTACGGCGTCGCAGGTGGCCTCGTCGGCGCCCTGGTCCCGCAGGTCCCGGGCCATCGCCTCGGCGGTGAGATGCCGCTGGCGGGCGGTGTCCTCCGCGTGCATCGACAGGTCGACGTACACGGAGGCCCACGGCCCCGGATGTTCGTACAGTGGATGCAGGAACGCGAGGTCCATGGCTCCCTCCCGGATGCCGTCGGGGGTAGTGCTCAACACCGGGCGGGTACCCGAACCGCATGAACGGACACGACGAGCGGGGTACCACGATGACCGGAGTCGACCCGGGCCGGCTGGACGACCAGCAGCTCATGAAGGAGCTGGAGACGATCCACCGCACGCGCCACGACACGCTGCTCTACGGCTCCAACGACGCGCTGCGGGCGCACAACGATCGCATGGCCCAGCTGGAGGGCGAGTACCTGCGCCGCAACCCGCGCCGCTTCGTCGCCGCGGGCCGCACCCGTGACGGCGCCCGGGAACGCGCGGGCGGCGACAACGGGGCGGGCGCCGAGACCCGGGACGAGGGCGCGCCGGTCGGCAAGTGGGGGCCGGGCGACAACGGGGCGTCGGGCTAGGCGGGGCCGGCGCCGTCGGCGCCGGCTGACGCGCCCGAACGAGGGCGCTCGTACACGAGGACGCCGCCGGACCGTAAGTCCGGCGGCGTCGCTCTCGCGGTGCGCGCGTGGTCTCGCGCCCGCGGCGGCTGTCAGGCGGTCTCCTTGGCGAAGACGTCGAGGAACGCCTCGCAGAACGCCTTCAGGTCGTCCGGCTTGCGGCTCGTGACCAGCGTGCCGGAGCCCCGCTCGCAGACCACCACCCGCTCGTCCACCCAGGTACCGCCCGCGTTGCGGATGTCGGTCCGCAGGCTCGGCCAGGAGGTCAGCTCACGGCCCCGTACGACGTCCGCCTCGACGAGCGTCCACGGCGCGTGGCAGATCGCCGCCACGGGCCGCCCGCGGGTGAAGAAGTCCCGCACGAACGCGACGGCCTTCTCGTCCATCCGCAGGAAGTCGGGGTTGGCCACCCCGCCCGGCAGCACGAGCGCGTCGAAGGAGTCGGCCGAGGTCTCGCCGACGACCTCGTCCACGGGGAACGTGTCCGCCTTGTCGAGGTGGTGGAACGCCTGGATCTCGCCCGGCTTCGTCGACACGAGCACCGGCTGGTGTCCGGCGTCCTCGGCCGCCTGCCAGGGATCGGTCAGCTCTACCTGCTCGACCCCCTCGGGCGCGGTCAGGAATGCGATGCGCATGATGATTCGAGGTCCCTTCGGTCAACGGTGGTCGGCGTCGTCCGGCGCGGCCCGCGAGATGTCCGCGAGGGCGCTGTCCGGCTCCTGCGCCACAGCGAGGTCGCCCAGGCTGACCATGCCGACGGGCAGCCCGTGCTCCACGACCGGCAGCCGGCGCACCGCCTTCTGGCGCATCAGCGCCACCGCGGTCGACACCGGATCGTCCGGGGTCACGACCGTCGGATGCGGGGTGCACACCTGCCCGGCGCTCACCGTCAGCGGATCGCGGCCCTCGGCGACGGCCCGCACGGTGATGTCCCGGTCGGTGAGCACGCCGACGACGTCCTGTCCGTCCGCCACCACCACGTCGCCGATGTTCTGGCTGCGCATCAGCCGCGCGGCCTCGACGAGCGAGGCGTCGGGGCGGACGGCCACCACACCCGGGGTCATCACCTCCCTCACGTAGTCGGCCGTCACGGCGCCTCCTCCCTGCGGGTCAGCGCCTCGGCCAGCTCCTGGACGTTGCCGTAGCGGGCCCCGCGCGGCAGCCGGGCCAGGGGCTCGATCAGCGCGTCCGGCGCGTTGTGCCGGCGCAGCTCGCCGATCAGTTCGCCCGGTCCGGCCGGGAAGGGCTTGCGGCCGAGCACCCGGGCCAGCTCCAGCCGGGTCTCCTCCAGGGAACCGAGCCCCGGTCCGCCCGCCACGCGCGGATCGTCGTCGGCGGAGGGCTCCGGGTCGTGCCACTCCTCGGTCCGTGTGGAGTGGCCGGACCTCAGCAGGCCCTGCAGTTGGTGCTTCATCTCGTCGTCCCGGTGGACGCTCAGCCGGTCACTGCCTCGCTGCATATCTCCCTCCAGGTCTCCGGGGGTGGACTCCGCGTACCCGAGGGGCGCAAGCCGACACCGGGTTTGTCCGTCCGATCGGGGGAGACCCGGCCCTGGCCCCCCGCGCACACCCCTCTGGGAAGGACAGGTCATGGCGGTCCTCGCTGTGCTCCTCCCGTTCGTGCTGCTCGGCATGGTGCTGGCGCTCGGGCGTTACGAAGAGAAGGTCCTGCCGGCGGACCGGGACCCGGACGCGGCCCCCGCCGCCCCCCGGCCCACCGCCCGCCACCGCCGGCCACGCCGGGCACCGCTGGGCAGCTAGGCGCAAGCCGGGGGCGCGGACTCCGGACGGGGCGCTCGGGGGCGCCTTCGACAGGGGCAGGGGCAGACGCGCGCGGTGTGCGGGGACCGGTCTCTGCGGCGCGCGGTGTGCGGGGACCGGTCTCTGCGGCGCGAGGGCAGGCCTACGGCCGTTCCGCCGGCCGGCGCTGGGTGTTCTGGGCGGGTGCGCTGCCGGCCGTCATCGCCGTGCCGCTCCTGCTGAGGCTCCTGCCGGGCCACCGGGTGACCTGCCGGCCCGGGGCCGCCGCGAGGCGGCGTACGCCGTCGCCGACCGCTGCGGCTGCGGCCTGCCCCGCCCTGTCCCGCTCGCCGTGCCCGGTTCGGCGGGCCGGGGCATGCGGGCGGACTCGGACCACCGGTATGCCGGCGGGCTCAGACCACCGGTACGTCGGTGAACCGTGCCGCGATGTGCAGGATGAACCGGATGCCGTCGCCGTCGGGCACCGCGAGGGACACCGACTCGTCCAGCTCGTCGGCGAGCGCGTGCGCGGCCGGACCGAGCAGCGCGGGCAGCCGCAGCGCGGCCAGGCAGGCGTTGCCCAGCTCCATCAGGCGCGGCGCGAGCAGCACCCGGCCGGCTGGTCCGACGAGCGGATCTGGGACGAACTCGACGCGCGCCTGGCCGCCGCCGGCACCCGCCCCCTGCACCGCGGTCCCATCACCGCGCGCTCGGTGCTCCCCATGCGCAGCTCGGTCACCGAGCCCGTGCGCTACGGCCGCGTCCTGCTCGCCGGCGACGCCGCCCACATCGTCCCGCCCACCGGCGCCAAGGGACTCAACCTCGCGGCGCCCGACGCCGTGGTCCTGGCCCGCGCCTTCGCCCACCTGCGCACCACCGGCTCCACGGCTCTCCTCGACGCCTGCTCCGACACCTGCCTGCGCCGGGTCTGGCGCGCGGAGCACTTCTCGTGGTTCATGACCACCACGCTCCACACCGACCCGGCACAGTCCCCGTTCGACACCCGCCTCCAGCTCTCCCAGCTGGACCGGATCACCACGTCCCGCACGCGGCGGCGGAACTGGCCGCCAACTACGCCGGGCTGCCGCACTGACCGAAGGCACGGGCCGTCTGAAGGTCAGCCCGAGGTTCAGGGAGCGGTGACGGCTGGCCTGCCGGGCCGTCACTTCCTGGGCCGGCCCGGCAGGAACTCCTGCATCTTCGCCTTGAGGCCCTGCTTCACCACCGAGCCGCGGTCCGCGTCGCCCTTCAGGATCGCCGCGGCCGTGGCCTCCATCTGCTCCCACGTGGCGTGCGGCGGGACGGGCGGTACGGCGGGATCGGTCAGGAACTCCACCACCGCCGGCCCGTCCGCCTCCAGCGCGGCCCGCCAGCCCGCCTCGACGTCCTCCGGCTTCTCCACCCGGATCCCGGTCAGGCCGAGCGAACGGGCGAACGCGGCGTACTGCACGTCCGGCAGCTCCTGCGAGGGCAGGAAGGACGGCGCGCCGCCCATCGCCCGCAGCTCCCAGGTGACCTGGTTGAGGTCGCGGTTGTTCCACACGCCGATCACCAGCCGCGGGTCCTCCCACTGGTGGCGGTACTTCGCCGCCGTGATCAGCTCCGCCATGCCGTTCATCTGCATCGCCCCGTCCCCGACCAGCGCGATCGCGGGCCGGTCCGGATGCGCGAACTTCGCGCCGATCACATACGGCACCGCGCAGCCCATCGTGGCCAGCGTCCCCGACAGCGAGCCGCGCATGCCCGGCCGCATGGTCAGGTGCCGCGCGTACCAGTTCGCCGTCGACCCCGAGTCCGAGGTGACGATCGCGTTGCCGGGCAGCAGCGGGTCCAGCGCGCGGGCCACGTACTCCGGGTTGACCGGGTCGGCGCTCAGCGCCGCCCGCCGCTCCATCACCTCGCGCCAGTGACGGACGTTGTCGCACACCGTGTCGAACCACTCGCGTCCGCGCCCCGACTCGATCAGCGGGATCAGCCGCTCCAGCGTCGCCTTCGCGTCACCGACCAGGTTCACCTCGTACGGGTAGCGCATCCCGACCATGTGCGGATCGATGTCGATCTGCACGCCCCGCGCCTTGCCGAACTCCGGCAGGAACTGGCTGTACGGGAACGACGAGCCGATGGTCAGCAGCGTGTCGCAGTCCCGCATCAGCTCGTACGACGGACGGGTGCCCAGCAGGCCGATCGCGCCGGTGACGTACGGCAGTTCGTCGCTCAGCACGTCCTTGCCGAGCAGCGCCTTGGCGACCCCCGCGCCGAGCAGCTCCGCGATCGTCTCCACCTCGGCCCGCGCCCCCGCCGCGCCCTGGCCGACCAGGATCGCCACCTTGTCACCGGAGTTCAGGATCTCCGCGGCCCGCCGCACCGCGTCGTCCGACGGCACCGCCGTCCACGCGCTGCGGTCCAGACTGGACGGCACCATCTTGAACTCGTGCGTCGGCGGCGTGTACTCCAGCTCCTGCACGTCCCCCGGGACGATCACCGCCGTGGGGCAGCGCCGCGCGTAGGCCGTGCGGATCGCGCGGTCCAGCACGTTCGGCAGCTGCTCCGGTACCGTCACCGTCTCCACGAAGTCCGAGGCGACGTCCTTGAACAGGGTGTGCAGGTCCACTTCCTGCTGGTACGAGCCGCCCATGGCGGTGCGGTGCGTCTGACCGACGATCGCCAGCACCGGCACATGGTCCAGCTTCGCGTCGTACAGCCCGTTGAGCAGGTGGATCGCGCCCGGCCCCGACGTGGCCACGCACACCCCGAGCCGGCCGCTGAACTTGGCGTAGCCGACCGCCTGGAGCGCGGACATCTCCTCGTGCCGGGACTGGATGAAACGGGGCCGGTTCTCCGCGCGGCCCCAGGCGGCGAGCAGGCCGTTGATGCCGTCGCCGGGGTAGCCGAAGACGTGCTCCACGTCCCACTCGCGCAGCCGTTCGAGGATGTGGTCGGAGACGAGGGTGCTCATCGAGTGACCTCCCGGGTGACGTGGGCGTTGGATGCCGAGTCACCTCAGGGGCGGGGGGAAAACTTCGCCGGGGCCGAGGGCCGTGAGGAGTGCTCCTGTGTGGTGGGTGCCTTCACCCCGTTGGCCGCGCGGTTCCCGCGAATGGAGGCCGGCCGCGCGCGGGCCCGGTGCCCAGCGGATGTGATGGCTGGGTGTCTGTCGTCACCGTGGTGGGAGTCGAGTCGTGCGTCGTGCCGCTCGTGTCGTGTCCGTAGTCGTCCTGGCCGCAACCGCGGTCGGCGGAGCCGCCGCCGGCGCCCTCGCGGAACCGGCCGCCGAGGTCAGCCCCGGCCAGGCCGCGCCCGGCGCCACCGTCACCGTCTCGGTGACCTGTGACCCCCTCGACGGCTCGGCGCCCGACGCCATCGACGCCACCTCCATGGCCTTCGAGGACGGGCTGGCCGAGCTGCGGCTGGTCACCGGGAAGGACGACAAGGCCACCAAGGCCGTCTACCGGGGCACCGCGCGGATCGTCCTCCCGGAGGACTTCGAGGACGACAAGCCTCCCGGCGGCCCGCTCACCGCGGAGGAGCCCGCCACGGACGGGCCCGCGGTCGCGGAGCCCGTGGACGAGCCCGTGGACGAGCCCGTGGACGAGCCCGTGGCGGACGAGCCCGTCGCCGAGGAGCCCGTTGCCGAAGAACCCGTGGCGGACGAGCCCGTCGTGGACGAGCCCGCCACAGGGCAGCTCACCGCCACCGGGCAGGCGGCCGGCGAGGACCCCGCGGGCGGGCACACCACGGACAAGGAGGGCACGGACAAGGAGGTCGCGGACAAGGAGGTGACGGACAAGGAGTTCGCGGACAAGGAGGTCACGGACAAGGAGGCCGCGGGCGAGGACTCCGCGTGGACCGTCGACGGGACCTGCCCCGCCCCCCACGGTGGCGAGGGCAAGCCCTGGAGCGCGACCTTCACCGTGCCCGCGAGCAGCGGCAGCGGCAACGGCGGCTGGAGCGGAGGTGCCGGCAGTGGCGGCGGCCACAGCGCCACCCCCTGCCCCGACCTCAAGGACCCCGGTTGCGGTACGGCGACCGTGCAGCGCGGGGTGCGCGCCGGGGCGGGCGGCGCGTTCGGCGTGTCCGTGCCCGCCCTGGTCCTGGGCGGACTGCTGATCGTGGGCGCACTCGGCGCCGCCGCGCACCGGCTCTACGGCAGGGCTTTCGGAACCGACGGCTGATCCGGCGGTGCGCTGGGTACGCAATAGCGCGGGTAGACGACACCGACGACACCGACGACGGGGCTGCCGGCGACGACACGGGCGCCGGTGACGCCGACCCGCACCGGCCACGGACCAGGGAGCGAGCCACGACCGAGAACGACGGAACGGCGGACGAACCCGCGCACCCGAGCGCGCCCGGCCCCACGAACGGAAAAGCCCACAGAGCAACCGGCGGAAAAGCCCACAGAGCAGCCGACGGGACAGGCAACGGAACGGCCGGCGGGACAGGCAACGGGACCGCGACCCGACCCGGCGCCCACCGAAGCGCGCAGGACCCCGCGCGGCGGCCGGCCCCCGAGGACCACGGCCCCGTCCGCTACGGCCCGCCCGCACCCGACGACGTGCTGCCCGTCCTGCCCGAGCTGGCCGCCGTGCTCGCCGCGGCGGCCGACCGCGGCGGCGCGGAACCGGTCGGCGGTGGCCCCACCCTCCTGGAGGCCGGGTGCGGCTACTGGGCGCGCCGGGGGCTCGCCACCGCGCCCGAGCACACGGTGGCCGCGCCGGGCGCGCCCGCCGTGCTGCTCGCGCTGACCGCCGCGCTCGGCGGCGACGTGCTGGTGCCCCGCCCCTGCGCGGCCGGGTGGGCGCCGTACGCGCGCCTGCTCGGGCGGCCCGTCTTCCATGTCGCCACCCCCGCCGAGTGCGGCGGCGTACCCGATCCGTACGCCCTGCTGGAGACCGTGCGGCGGGTGCGCGCCGAGGGCGGCGACCCCCGGCTCCTGGTGCTGTCGGTCGCCGACGATCCGACGGCTACGGTCGTGCCGCCGGAGGTGATGCACGAGGCCGTCGAGGCCGCTGCGGGGGAGGGGCTGCACCTGGTCAGTGACGAGACCTGGCGCGACACCCTGCACGACCCGCACGACACCGTGCTGTTCAGCCCCGCCGAGATGCTGCCCGAGCAGGTCACCGTCGTCACCGACCTGGCCGGCGCACTGCTGCCGTCCGGCTGGCCGGCCGCGCTCGCCCGGTTCCCCGCCGGGGCCGTCGGAGACGGCCTCCGCGCGCGCGTGCTCGACGTGCTCACCGCGCTCGGCGCGCGGATCGCCGGGCCGGTCGCCGCCGCGGCGGCCTACGCCCTCGCCGAACCGGAACCGGTCACCGCGCGGACCGCGGCCGCCGTACGCCTGCACGCGCGCGTGGCCGGGGAGATGCACCGCGCGATCGTCGCCGCGGGCGCGCTCGCGCTGCCGCCGCGCGCGGGCCGCCACCTGTACGCCGACCTCGGGCCGCTGAAGGCCGGTCTCGCCGCGCACGGCGTGACCGACGCCCAGGAACTCGAGGACTTCCTCTCCGCGCGGCTCGGTATGCCCGCGCCCGGCGGGCACCGCTTCGGCGACGACCTGGGCGCGCTGCGGGTCCGGCTGTCCACCGGCGCCCTGCTGGGCGGCTCGGACGCCGAGCGCCTGCGGGCCCTGCGTTCCGCCACGCCGACGGAACTGCCACACGTGCGACGGTCGTTGATCACTCTGAGGTCGGTCCTCGACGGCCTCCGTGACGACGCTCAGCGATGGGAGCATCCTCGATGACGCAGCAGTCCGAGTCGACCACGAGCCCGACGGCCCGGGAGAGCGCCGACCCGGCCGCTGCCGCGGCACCCCTCGCCCCACCCTTCCCACCGCTCGCCGAACCGCGCCCGCTCGGGGAGCGCAGAGTCTGGCCGCGCGCCTTCCACGACCGGCTGACCGCCCCGCTGCCCGGCATCAAGGCGCTCGCCCGCTTCGCCCGCGAAGGCGCCGTACGGCCCGGCAAGGAGGGCCTGACCGACATCCCCCGGCTGCCGTACGAGCCCGCACCGCTGCCCCGCGTGGACGCCCGCACCCTCGCCGTCACCTGGGCGGGCCACGCCAGCTGGGTCCTGCGGATCGGCGGGCTCACGGTGCTCACCGACCCGGTCTGGTCCCGGCGCATCATCGGCACCCCCACGCGGATCACCCCCGTCGGCGTGGATTGGGAGGCGCTGCCCCGCGTGGACGCCGTCGTCATCAGCCACAACCACTACGACCACCTGGACGCCCCGACGCTGCGCCGGCTCCCGCGCGAGACCCCGGTGTTCGTCCCGGCCGGCCTCGGCCGCTGGTTCCGCCGCCGCAGGTTCACCACCGTCACCGAGCTGGACTGGTGGGAGGCGTCCGAACTGGGCGGCGTGCGCTTCGACTTCGTGCCCGCCCACCACTGGTCCAAGCGGACCCTGACCGACACCTGCCGCTCCCTGTGGGGCGGCTGGGTGCTCACCGCGCCCGACGGCAAGCGGGTCTACTTCGCGGGCGACACCGGCTACGGCCACTGGTTCTCCCGCATCGGCCGCCGCTACCCCGGCATCGACCTCGCCCTGCTCCCCATCGGCGCCTACGACCCCCGCTGGTGGCTCAGCGACGTCCACTGCGACCCCGAGGAGGCCGTCCGCGCCGCCCAGGACCTCGGCGCCGCCCGGATGGCCCCCATGCACTGGGCGACCTTCGTCCTGTCCGCCGAACCGGTCCTCGAACCCCTGACCCGCGTCCGCGCGGCCTGGGAGCAGGCGGGCCGGGACCGCGCGGACCTGTGGGACCTGCCGGTGGGCGGCTCGCGGCTGCTGGAGTAGCCCGCCCTGGCAAGCCGCAACCAGCAAGCCGCAAGCCGCGAGCCGGAGACAGGAGGCAGGAGATAGGAGGCAGGAAGCCGGAGGCGGGAGTCCGGAAGCAGGAAGCCGGAGGCGGGAGGCGGGAGTCCGGAAGCAGGAAGCCGGAAGCCGGACAGGAAGCCGCAGGCGAGGTAGCCGGAAGCCGGAAGCCGGACAGGAAGCCGGAGGCAGGAAACAGGCAGCGTCCGCGCGGCCGCACGCGCTCAGGCCGCCCCCGGCCTCCGCAACCGCCTCCACACGCCGGGGGCCACGCTGATCAGCAGGGTCAGGACGACCGCAGCCACCACGCCCTCCCAGGGCTCGGGGAAGAGGGAGCCGCCGAGGATGCCGATGAGCTGGTAGGTCACCGCCCAGGCCAGGCACGCCGGGAGGTTGCCGCGGGCGAAGCGGCGCAGCGGCCACTCGGCGACCAGGCAGGCCAGCATCACCGGCAGCCGGCCGGCCGGCACCAGCCGGGACAGCACGAGCACGGCCACCCCGTGCGCGGCCAGCTTCTCCTGGGCCTGCGCCAGCCGGTCCTCCGGCGCGCGCGCCCGGATCGCGCCGAGCCAGCGCGAGCCGTTGCGTGACCGCATCCCGCGCCGTCCCAGCCAGTACAGCGCGATGTCCCCGCAGAACGCGGCCAGCGCGGCGGTCACGAACACCAGCGCCAGCGCGAACGGCGCGGTCTGATGGAACGCCACCACCGCCGCGCCGCTGACCAGCGCCCCCGTCGGCACCA
Organism: Streptomyces sp. NPDC052687; assembly: GCF_040678395.1. NCBI lineage: Bacteria > Bacillati > Actinomycetota > Actinomycetes > Kitasatosporales > Streptomycetaceae > Streptomyces > Streptomyces sp. NPDC052687. The sequence continues at coordinate 29,105 of NZ_JBFATR010000013.1, forward strand.
CCGGCACCAGCGCCCCGACCAGCACCAGCAGGAACAGCGTGGGATAGCCGATCGCCTGCTGGGTGGTCTCGGGCGGCACCGTCGCCGGCGCGGCCGCCAGCCAGTTCACCGCGCGACCTCCGGACGGACGCTCTCCCCGTGCCCCAGCCGGTGCACCACCACCCCGGGTGCCCACCGGGCAGCCAGCCGGACGAACTCGTCGCCGGGCGCGTGGAACTCGTGCGGGCGCACCGCGTCCATGCCGATCGGCCAGTACGTGCCGTAGTGCACCGGCACCGCGCTGCGCGGCGCCAGCCGGGCCAGCGCCTGCGCCGCCCGCCCCGCGTCCAGGTGGCCCTCGCCGAGAAACGGCCCCCAGCCGCCGACCGGCAGCAGTGCCACGTCGACCGGCCCGACCTCCTCGGCCATCGAGTCGAACAGTCCGGTGTCCCCGGCGAAGTAGGTGCGCGCCTCGCCCTCGACGACGTACCCCAGCGCGGGGGAGCGGTGCCGGCCGAGCGGCAGCCGCCGTCCGTCGTGCAGCGCCGGGACGGCCCGGATCTCGAGATCACCCACCGTCACCCGGTCGCCCGGCGCCACTTCCGTCACGCGCAGCCGCGTGAGCCGGCGCAGACCGGGCACCGCACGGGGTGCGCCCCGGGGCACGAGCAGGCGCGTGCCCGGCGCGAGCCGCGCGAGCGAGGGCACATGCAGATGGTCGGCGTGCAGATGCGACACCACGGCGACGTCCGCGCGCCACGCGCCGGGCGGTGGCGGCGCCCCGCACCGGCGCCTGAGGTGCGCCAGCCGGCGTGCGAACAGAGGGTCGGTCAGCACGCGCACGTCCGAATCCTCGACCGTGCAGGTGGCGTGACCCCACCAGGTGATCTCCACCGGCACCCCTTTGCCTCCTTCACGCGACTCCCCGAAGCCTACGGGCAGGAGTAGGGTCGGCGGCGAAACCCTGAGGTGAGGGGGACGCCATGGGAGAAGCACGCCCCGGGCCGGTCCGCGTCACGGCGATCGCCAGTCTGACGCCGTTGCGGGAGCTGGAGATCGACCCCTTCCTGGTGGACTCCCGCGGCCAGCACGCGATGTGCGCCCGCTGGGCCGCCGAGCACGGGTACGTCGTCACCCGCGAGCTCCTGGTGCACAGACTGCGCCCCGACCACTGCCTGCTGTGGGACGGGGTGCGGCCCGGCCGCGACGTGTTCGTCGCCCCCAGCCGCCGCGTCCTGGAGTCCGCCCTCGCCGACGTCGAGGAGTTCACCGCCGAGTGCGCCCGGCGCGGGGTGCGCGTCGAGACGGTGGGCCGGGCGGAGCCCTTCTACGACGCCCAGATGAAGGCCCGCGTCCACCGCAGACTCTCCATGCCGACGGCGGGCTACGACGGGCGGTAGCCGCGGACCCGCGGCACCGGCCGGACGACCAGCCGCCTCGACGCACCGTGCCCGGCACCCAGACGACGTGACGGCGTGCGGCCGACCGGCACGAGCGGGGCGCCGCGCGAACCCGGCCGTGGCGGGCGGTATGACACGCTGGGGACGGGCCCGCGCCGACCGCGGGCCGGGACGTGAGGTGTACGGGGAGTGCGTGCGGGGCGTTGGCGGCGGGTGGCGAGCCAAGTCGGGCGGAGCGTCGCCGTCTGGGCGGTCAGTACGGTCACCATGCTGGCGCTCGCCGGGATCCTGCCGGACTTCCGGCTGCGGTCGGCGGACGGCGACAGCGCCACCGACATCGCCGTGACCGCCGCGTTCGGCGCGGGCGCCTTCGGCCTGCTGTCGGCGCTCGTGTGGCCGCTGCTCGTACGGCTGCTGCTGCTGGTGCCCGCGCTGGTCCTCGGGCTGCTGGTGTTCGCCCTCAACGGGGCGCTGCTGCTGCTCGCGCTGCGGCTGAACCCGGGGGAGCGGGGCGCCGCCGATCCGGAGACCGCGGTGGTGGTGGCCGCCGTGATGTCCGCCGTCGCCTCCGCCACGGGCGCCGCGCTCGCGGTGCGCGACGACGACGCCTACCGGCGCCGGCTGTACCGCCTCGCCGACCGCCGCCGCCGCGAGCTGCCACCCGGACCCGCCACCCCCGGCACCCTCTTCCTGCAACTCGACGGCGTCGGCCACGACGTGCTCGTCGACGCCGTCGGCAAGGGCCTGATGCCGACCGTCGCCCGCTGGCTCGGCACCGGCACCGATACGGGGACCGGCACGGGCACCACCGGCACCCGCGACGTGCCGCACACCGCCCGCCCCGCCGCCCGTCCCACCCACCGCCTCACCCCCTGGCGCACCGACTGGTCCAGCCAGACCGGCGCCAGCCAGCTCGGCATCCTGCACGGCAGCACCTTCGACGTGCCCGCCTTCCGCTGGTACGAGAAGGACACCCAGGAGGTGATGGTCAGCAACCGCCCCACCAGCGCCGCCGAACTCCAGCGCCGCGCAGTCCGGCGCACCGGCGACGGCGGGCTGCTCACCGTGGACGGCGCGAGCCGCGGCAACCTCTTCGGCGGCGGCGCCGACGAGCAGGCCCTGGTGCTGTCCATCGCCACCCGGCGCCGCAGCCGCGAGAACCGATCCCGGGCCGGCTACTTCGCGTACTTCTCCGACCCGGCCAACGCCGTACGCACCGCCCTCTCCTTCGTCGCCGAGGTCGGCCGCGAGATCGGCCAGTCCACCCGCTCCCGGCTGCGCAAGGAGCGCCCGCGCGTCTCGCGCGGCGGTCTCTACCCGTTCATCCGGGCCTTCGCCACCGTCGTCGAGCGGGACGTCGTCGTCGCCGCCGTCATGGGCGACCTGCTCGCCGGACGCACCGCGATCTACGCCGACCTGGTCGCCTACGACGAGGTCGCCCACCACTCGGGGCCGTTCAGCCGGGACGCCGAGCGGGTGCTGCAGCGCCTCGACCGGGCGCTCGCGCTGATCGAGAAGGTCACCGAGCACGCTCCGCGCCCGTACCGGATCGTCGTCCTCTCCGACCACGGCCAGAGCCCCGGCGAGACCTTCCGCGCCCGCTACGGCCTCACCCTCGGCGACCTGGTGCGGGCCGGCTGCGGCCTGCCCGTGCCGCGCCGGGCCGAGCGCACGCACAGCGGCGCCGAGGCGCGCGCCGCGGTCCGGGCCGCGCTGCGCATCCCGGTCGAGGAGGGCGCCGACGAACGCCGCCCGGCCCGCCGCTCCGAGCCGGTCGTGCTGGCCTCCGGCAACCTCGGCCTGGTCTCCTTCCCGGACGTGCCGCACCGGATGAGCAAGGAGGAGATCGACGAACGCCACCCGGCGCTGCTGCCGACCCTCGCCAACCACCCCGGCATCGGCTTCCTGCTGGTGCGCAGCGAGGAGCACGGCGGGGTGGTGCTCGGCGCGCACGGCGTGGAGGTCCCGGTGGACCGGCTCGACGACGACCACCCCGGCCCGCTCGCCCCGTTCGGTCCGGGCGCCGCGGCGGCGGTCCGCCGCACCCACTCCTTCCCGCACGCCGCCGACATCATGATCAACTCGGCCTGTGACCCGGCCGACGGCGAGGTCCTCGCCTTCGAGGAGCAGATCGGCTCCCACGGCGGCCTCGGCGGCGCCCAGAACACGGCGTTCCTGCTGTCCCCGCTCGCCCTGTCCGCGCCCGCCCCGGACGGCACCGCGATCACCGGCGCCGAGCACGTCCACCGGGTGCTGCGCCGCTGGCTGCGGGAGGCGGACGGCCCCCAGGTGCCGGTGGACCGCAGGACGGAAGGGCAGATTCCGGAAGGTTCGGCGCCGGTGGACGATTCCCGGTCCGAAGCCCCCGACGACGCACCTTTTGCGGTGCCGGACCCCACCGTGCAGGACAAAACCGCGTGATTTGGAACCTCTCGAACCGGTGACCGAACATGACGGTCGTCCGGCGATCCCGGGCACCGGCACGACGAGAGGCGCACCACCCCATGCACGACACCGGGACCGTCCAGGCTCCGGCCCCGCAGGCTGCCGCACCCGAGGCCGCCGCGGCCCCCGACAAGCACACCCGGCGCTTCGGGCTCCCCGTCGCCACCGCCCTGGTCATGGGCAACATCATCGGCGGCGGCATCTTCCTGCTCCCGGCCGCCGTGGCCCCCTTCGGCACCGTCAGCCTGGCCGCCTTCGCCGTCCTGACCGCCGGCGCCATCGCCCTGGCCCTGGTCTTCGGCCGGCTCGCCCGGCGCGACCCGCGCACCGGCGGCCCGTACGTCTACGCCCGCGAGGCCTTCGGCGACTTCGCCGGCTTCCTCGCCGCCTGGGCGTACTGGATCACCACCTGGGTCTCCAACGCGGCGCTCGCCGTGGCCGCCGTCGGCTACCTCGACGTGCTGATCCCGGTGAACGACCACAAGTGGACCGCGTGCCTGGCCGCGCTCGTCATCCAGTGGCTGCCCGCCCTGGCCAACTTCGCCGGCTCCCGCTACGTCGGTGCCGTCCAGCTCGTCTCCACCGTGCTGAAGTTCGCGCCGCTGCTGCTCGTCGCGGTCGGCGGACTGTTCTTCTTCGACGCCGGCAACCTCGGCCCGTTCAACGCGAGCGGCGACAGCGCGCTCGGCGCGCTCTCCGCGTCCGCCGCGATCCTGCTCTTCTCCTACCTGGGCGTGGAGTCGGCCGCGGTCAGCGCCGGAGAGGTCCGCGACCCGCGCCGCAACGTCGGCCGCGCCACCGTCATCGGCACCCTCGGCGCCGCCCTCGTCTACCTGCTCGGCACCCTCTCCGTCTTCGGCACCGTCGCCCACGACGAGCTCGTCGGCTCCACGGCACCCTTCTCGGACGCGGTGAACGCCATGTTCGGCGGCTCCTGGGGCGGCTGGGCCGTCGCGCTCGCCGCACTGGTGTCGATGACCGGCTGCCTCAACGGCTGGACCCTGCTCAGCGCCCAGACCCCGTACGCGGCCGCCCGCGACGGCCTGTTCCCCGCCGTGTTCACCCGCAAGCGGCGCGGCGTGCCCACGGTCGGCGTCGGCGTCACCGTCGTCCTGGCCTCCCTGCTGACCGTGTACAACTACACGGCGGGCTCCGCGCGGGTCTTCGAGATCCTGGTCCTGGTCACCACGTTCACCGCGACCGTGCCGTACCTGCTGGCGACCGCCGCGCAGATCTTCCACCTGGTCCGCGGCGAGCACGAGAAGGTGAACCGGGCCCGCCTGGTGCGCGACGCGGTGCTCGCCGCGCTCGCCTTCGGCTTCTCCCTGTGGCTGGTCGCGGGCGCCGGATACGCGGCCGTCTACCAGGGCGTGCTGTTCCTCTTCGCCGGCGTGCCCGTCTACGCCTGGCTGGCGGCCCGCCGGCAGCGCGCCGCCGCCTGAGCGCGACGCCGGTGGCCGGTCTTCCTCGTGCGGTGCGCCGGAGTGTGATCGGATGGTGTCCGTCAACCCGGATCCGTCCGAACCGGGACCGTACGAAAGGAATGAACGTGGCCACCACGCGCTCCGCACACACTGTCTGGGAAGGCAACCTGCTCGAGGGCAACGGGGTCGTCACCTTCGACTCCTCCGGCGCGATCAACGAGCAGCCGGTGACCTGGGCCGCCCGCACCCAGGAGCCGGGCGGCAAGACCAGCCCGGAGGAGCTGATCGCCGCCGCCCACTCCAGCTGCTTCTCCATGGCGTTCTCGCACGCCCTCGCCCAGGCCGGCACCCCGCCGACCAAGCTCGTCACCTCCGCCGACGTCACCTTCCAGCCGGGTGAGGGCATCACCGGCATCCACCTCACCGTCGAGGGCACGGTCCCCGGCCTGGACAACGAGGCGTTCGTCGCCGAGGCCGAGAAGGCCAAGGTCAACTGCCCGGTCAGCCAGGCCCTGAAGGCCGTCCCGATCACGCTGACGGCGAAGCTCGCCTGACCGCGCCCGCCCCGGCTCCACGCCGACCCGGGCCGCCCCTCTCCCGGCGAGGGGCGGCCCGCGCGGTTCACCGGGACGGGGCGGGGGGTATCAACGCCCTGCGCCGAATGGGGAGGGGATCTTTTCGATGGCGGCGGGAACGTCCGGCGGTGGGGGACCATCCAGCGGTACGGCGGTGCTCGACTCCGCCACCCGCGAATACACCCGCATCCTCATGCTGTTCAGCCTGGCGGGCCGCATCCGCCCGCGCGACGGCGAACTGGGCCCCCTCGTCGACCGCTTCGACTTCGGCCGCTTCGCCCCGCACCTGGTGTCCGGCGCCGCGTTACTGCCCGTGCCGGTGCTCACCCAGCGCCTGGAACCGGGCGAGCTGGCCCTGCCCGCCGGCGACCACGGACTCGCCCTGGACACCGCCGGCATCCTCGTCGTCACCACCCCGCGCGGCGACGCCACCCTGCTCCTGGACTGCGAGTTCGCCGGGCACACCCCGGCCGGCGCCATCGCCGCCTGGCTCGCCGACACCTGCTTCGACCGCGGGGACATCACCCTCGGCGGCCGTCCGCTGCTCGACGTGCTCACCGACCGGCTGGGCCTGGACACCCCCCTCGCCTACGGGCAGAACGTCCACCAACTCGTCTTCCCCGGCGGCCGGTTGCTCGCCGACCTGATCACCGCCGCCGCCGAGGGCGGCCCCGGCCTGTTCGGCCCGCTCAACGAGATCGTCTACCGCGGCAAGATGGCGAACGGCCCCAGCCTGCCGCCCAACCTGAAGAACCAGGGCGCGACGGTCTCCGCGCACGGCCGCGGCGTCTCCGTCCAGGCCGGCTGGGCCCCGCACGTGGAGAACGGCCTCGCCCTGGTCGCCACCGGCATGATCTCCGCGCTCGCCGTGCTGCAGCGCACCCGGCTGGCCGCGTTCACGATGATGCGCGCCAACGAGCAGGCCGCCGCCGACTCCCCGCAGAACATCCGCGCCCTGATCTCCCGGCTCTCCGCCGGCGTCAACGAACTCCAGCTCGACCTCGCCTTCGGCGTGGAGGCCTACGTCGACAGCCTGCTGATCCCGGAGATGCTGATGGAGGGCTTCCAGTCCTCCCTGCGGGACACCCTCGGCATCCGCGACAGCCTGGACAACTCGGCCCGCATGGTGGAGCGCCTCACCTCCGTCATCAACGCCCGCTCCGCCGCCCTCGACGCCGCCCTCGCCGAACGCGACGAGGCCCGCGACCGCACCATCTCCGGCCTGGTCGCCGCCGCCACCCTGATCGCCCTGCCGCCGACCCTGCTGCTCGCGTTCTTCGGGGTGAACGGCACCGACGTCGACGAGCACCGCTCCATCCTCGACCTCGGCCGGTACGGCGTGGCCTATCTGCTGGCCTGGCTGCCCTTCATCATCCTGGTGCTGATCGGCTATCTGCTGCTGAGACGGGCCGGCCGCTCCGGAGAGCTGCTCACCCCGCCCGACGACGGACCCCCGCCCCTCCCCGCACCACGCACCACCTCCGGGAGCTGACCGCCATGACCCGACGCCCCGCCGTCTCCGCCCACCGCGGCGGATCCGAGACCTTCGGCCCCGCCACCTGGCAGGCGTACGAGGACGCGCTGCGCACCGGTGCCGAGTACGCCGAGTTCGACATCCGCCGCACCGCCGACGGCGTCCTCGTCGTCTACCACGACCCCCGCGTCCGGCACACCGGCCCGCTGCTCACCGAGCTGACCCACGCCGAGCTGAACGAACGCGCCGGCTACCCGGTGCCCGTGGTCGACGAGGTGATGGAGCTGATCGCCGGGAAGCTGATCGGGCACCTCGACCTGAAGGAGACGGGCTACGAGAACGACGTGATCGACCGGGCGATCGCCCTGCTCGGCGAGGACGGCTTCGTCGCCACCACCCTGGAGGACCGTTCCGTCGCCGCGATCACCCGCGCCTACCCCGGCGTGCGGACCGCGCTGTCCCTGGGCCGGGACCGCAAGGAGATCGGCGCGGCCCGGTTCACCGCGACCCGGCTCAGCGAACTGTTCCCGATGCGCCGAATCCGCGCGTGCGGCGCGCACGGCGTCGCCGTCCACCAGCGGCTCGCCCGCGCGAACGTGCTGCGGGAGGCCGCCCGCAACGGCCTGTTCACCATGGTGTGGACCGTCAACGACGACATGGCCCTGCGCGGCTTCCTCGCCGACCCGCGCGTGGACGTGCTGATCACCGACCGGCCCCGCCGCGCCCTGGAACTGCGCGGCGAGCCCCCGGAGGCGGACGGGCAGGGCACCCCCGCCGCCGAGTCGTCCCGGCCGTGACGCGTCACCGGGAGCCGGTCAGCCGGTCAGGACGACGAGCCGCCCCGTCGCGCGCGTCATCGCCACATAGCGGTCGACCGCCCCGGTGACACCCGCGCCGAAGGCCTCCGGTTCGACCAGCACCACCAGGTCGAACTCCAGCCCCTTCGACAGCTGAGGGGTCAGCGACCGCACGCGGGGCCGCTCCCGGAACGCGGGAGCGCCGATGACACAGGCGGTGCCCTCGGCGTGCTCCGCCAGCCACGTGGCGACGACCGCCTCCAGCTCGGCGACGGACCCGTGGACGACGGGGACACCACTGCCGCGCACCGACACCGGCACGTTCGCGTCCGGGAGCGCGGCCCGGATCACCCGCTCGGCCTCCGTCATCACCTCCCGCGGCGTGCGGTAGTTGATGCCGAGCGAGGCCGTCTCGATCCGGTCGAACCCGACCCGTTCGAGCCGCTCACGCCACGACTCGGTGAACCCGTGCCGGGCCTGGGCGCGGTCCCCGACGACGGTGAAGCTCCTGGACGGACAGCGCGCCAGCAGCATCTGCCACTCCGCGTCGGTCAGTTCCTGCGCCTCGTCCACGACGACGTGCGCGAACGGCCCGGACAGCGGGTCGCGCGCGGCGGCGGGCAGCTCCGACTCGTCGACCAGGCTGAGCCGGGCGTCCTCACCCCGCAACATGGTCACCAGGCCCTCCCCGTCGTCACCGTCGGCGCCGGACGCGGACGCGGCCTCGATCAGGTTGTCCACGACCTGCGTCATCCGTTCCCGCTGGGCGGCCAGGGCGGCCTCCTCCCGGCGCCGGTGCCGGGCCGCCGCCGGGTCCCCGAGCCGCTGCCGCGCCGCGTCCAGCAGCGGCAGGTCGGACACCGTCCAGGCGTGCGGCTCGGCGCGTTGCAGCCTGCGCACCTCCTCGCGGCCGAGCCAGGGAGCGCACAGCCGCAGATAGGCGGGGACCGACCACAGGTCGCCGACCAGGTCGGCCGCCTCGATCAGCGGCCACGCCCCGTGCAGGGCGGCGACCAGCTCCCGGTCGCGCAGCAGCGCGGCGCGGAACACGCCGGGCTCCACGTCGGCGCCGAGCCTGTCCAGCAGGATCGCGGCCAGCTCGTCCCAGATCTGCTCGCGAGCCTCGTTGTGCGGGGTGCCGGGCGCGGGCGCGTCGAACGCGTCCGCCCAGTCGTCCGCGCTCACCCGGACCTCGCCCCAGTCGGTGGTGACGGTCATCGCCTCGCCGGGCGGCTCCTCGTAGAACCGGACGGCCTTCTCGATCGCCCGCACCATGTCCGCGGACGCCTTCAGCCGGGCCACCTCCGGATCGCTCTCCACCCCCGCCGTGGCGCCCTCGGCGACGAGGTCGCGCAGCGTGCAGGTCCGCACGCCCTCCTCGCCGAGGCTGGGCAGCACGTCGGCGACGTACGCCAGATAGGGCTGGTGCGGGCCGACGAACAGGACCCCGCCGCGGCGGTGTCCGAGGCGCGGGTCGGAGTACAGCAGGTAGGCGGAGCGGTGCAGGGCGACGACGGTCTTGCCCGTGCCCGGCCCGCCGTCGACCACCAGCGCCCCACGGGAGCCCGCCCGGATGACGGCGTCCTGGTCGGCCTGGATGGTGGCGAGCACGTCCCGCATCCGGGCCGAGCGACTGGCGCCGAGGGAGGCGATGAACGCGGACTGGTCGTCGAGCGCGGCGTGCCCCTCCAGCCCGTCGGCGGCGAACACCTCGTCCCAGTAGTCGCTGACCCGGCCGCCGGTCCAGCGGTACCGGCGGCGGCTGACCAGGCCCATCGGGTCGGCGTGGGTCGCCGCGAAGAACGGCTCGGCGGCGGGGGAACGCCAGTCGACCAGCAGCCGGCGCCCGGCCGGGTCGGTGAGGCCGAGCCGCCCGATGTAGACCGGCTCGGGGTCGTCCGCGCGGACGATGTGCCCGAGGCACAGGTCCAGTCCGAACCGGCGCAGGGCGCGCAGGCGGCCCGTCAGCCGGTGGATCTCCACGTCCCGGTCCAGCGCCTGCCGGCCCAGCCCGCCGGGCGACCGGCGCACCTCGTCGAGACGGCCGGACACTTCGGCGATCGCCTGCTCCAGGGCCGCCGCGACGGCCGCGAAATGCCGCTCGTCGCGGGCGATCAGCGCGGGGTCGGCCTTCGCGGCCAGACGCTCGGGAAGGTCGAACGCGCTCGAGGACGTCGACAAAGAGGTACGCATTTCGTGAAGCTCCCATTCCCGCAGGTTCCGGCCGAGGCCAGCGATTGTGCGGGACGGAGGGGGCCTTGCGGCAAGCCCCCGGGTGCGCTATAGGTTGAGAGTGGCAAGGGGTGGGGGTCGTCGTTTGCCTTGCCCCTCACGACTCTCTCCTCACCTCTCTCCGGTGGACACCGTCGGCAGAAAGCTCGGCAGCTCCTCACCGCTGAACTCCAGCCCCTGCGCGCGGTAGACGTCTCCGAGACGCACCAGCGGCATCCCGCGCCGCCCCGCCCTCCGGACGGACGACGCGGCTCCGCGGGCACCCCGCACTGGGCGGGCAGGGGACGCGCCCGCCCGCGGGGGCCGTACCGGTGACGTCAGGGCTTGCGGGCCACCCCCGCGTACACCGGCACGATGCCCTCCGCCTGCGCCGCCACGTCCTCCGCCTCCGGACGCCAGCCGTGCACCGGGATCAGCCCCGGACCCAGCAGCTCCAGACCGTCGAAGAACCGCGCGAACTCGGCCAGCGAGCGGGGGTGGAAGGGCGTGCCGGTGCGGCGGAAGTTCTCGGCTGCCTTCCCGATCGCCTCCGGGTTCAGATCCGGGGTGACCTGCGACAGGATCAGGTAACTGCCCGGCGCGAGCGCGTCGACGTACCGCGCGACCAGCCCGTACACGTCGTCGCCGGACGGGTCGGCGTCCAGGTAGTGGGTGAGCGCCACCAGCGACAGCGCCACCGGCCTGGTCAGGTCCAGGGTCTCGGCGGCCCGCTCCAGCAGGGCGTCCACGTCCCGCACGTCGGCGTGCACATACGCGGTGCGGCCCTCGGGCGAGCCGTACAGCAGCGCCTCGGCGTGCCGCAGCACGATCGGGTCGTTGTCCGCGTACACCACCCGGCTCTCCGGGGCGGTCGCCTGCGCCACCTGGTGCAGGTTCGGCTCGGTGGGGATGCCCGTGCCGATGTCCAGGAACTGGCGGATCCCCGCCTCCGCGACCGTGCGCACCGCGCGGTGCATGAACCGCCGGTTGGCGCGCGCCCCGCGCACCACCGTGCCGTCCACGGCGAGGATCCGGCGGGCCAGCTCCTCGTCCACCGGGTAGTTGTCCTTGCCGCCCAGCCACCAGTCGTACACCCGCGCCGGATGCGGCCGGCCGGTGTCGATGCGGGCGTTTCGCTCGTCCTGCTCAGTAATCCCCACGGCACTCCTGAAGGATCTTCTTCGTACGCCGCGCCGACGCGGCGTGCGCGGTCATGTGGTCCAGCACCTCCAGGTGCGCCGAGACCTCCGCACGGGAGTCCAGATACAGCGCGCCCGTCAGATACTCGGTGAACACCATGTCCGGCAGCTCCGGCTCGGCGAACCGGAACAGCGCGAACGGCGCGTACGTCCCCGGATGCGGGCCGGCGGTGAACTCCGCGACCTGGAGGGTGATCCGGTCGCTCTCGACGGCCTCCAGCAGCCGGTCCAGCTGGCCGCGCATCACCTCGGGCCGGGTGGACACCGGGCGCCGCAGCGCCGTCTCGTCCATGATCACCCACAGGTGGGGCGGGTTCGGGCGGCGCAGCAGCTCCTGGCGGGCCATCCGCAGCGACACGTGCCGCTCCAGCGACGGCCGGTCCGTCTGCCCGATCGTCCCCGCCTCCAGCACGGCCCGCGCGTACTCCTCGGTCTGCAGCAGGCCGGGCACGAAGTGCGGCTCGTAGGAGCGGATCAGCCGGGCCGCCCCCTCCAGGGACACGAACAGGCTGAACCAGTCCGGCAGCACATCGTGGAACCGCTGCCACCAGCCCGGCTGGTTGGCCTCCTCGGCCAGGGTGACGAACGCGGCGGCGTCGTCCTCCGGCACCCCGTACGCGTCGAGCAGCAGCTGCACGTACGGGATCTTCAGCGCGACCTCGGCGGTCTCCATCCGGCGCACCGTCGCCGGGGCCACCCGCAGCACCCGCGCGGCGTCCTCGCGGCTCAGTCCGGCCGCCTCCCGCAGCTCCTGCAACCGTTTGCCGAGCACCACCTGGCCCACGGTGGGCGCCGGCCGCCGCTCACTCACGCCACGCCTCCCCTACGCGCCGGAAGTCCGCCAGCAGTGTGTCATGTTCCCGGCGCACTCTCACGGGTTCGGCGTGCGGTGCCCGGCATCCGGGACAGGCGGCCACTGCCCCCCACCGCCCCCTTACCTCGCGGGTAATCGACCGGGACCACGCCCCGCGGGATGGTTGGCGTACCGGGTGAACGGGGCGGCGCACTCCGCCCCGTTCACCCGGGTCCCCGCACCGACGACCTCGCCGGAGGATGATCCGCCATGTCCGCCACCCAGCTCGCCGCCCTCGCCCGCACCTCCGACCCGCGCACCATGCTCCGGCGCTTCCTCGCCCTCGACGCGGTCGTTACCGGCGCCAACGGCGTCGCCTACCTCGCCGCCTCCGGCCCGCTCGGCGACCTGTTCGACGTCGACGCGACCCTGCTGCTGATCCTCGGCGCGTTCCTCGCCGCGTTCGCCGCCGGGGTTGGCCTGCTGGCCGCCCGCCCGCACCCCGCGGCCCTGCCCGTGCGCCTGGTCGTGGAGGCCAACCTCGCCTGGGCGGCGCTCAGTCTGCTCGCCCTCGCGCTGTGGCTGACCCCGAGTACCGCCGGCGCGGGGTGGACGGTGCTCCAGGCGCTCACCGTCGCCGGATTCGCCGGCCTCCAGCACATGTCGCTGAAGGCCCGTCAGGACATCAGCTCCTGAAGGTGCTTCGCCGTTGCCGGGTCGGCCGGGAGGAACGTCTCGATGGCCAGCTCGGCGACGGTCACGTCCATCGGCGTGTTGAACGTGGAGATCGACGAGATGAACGACAGGATCCGGCCCTCGTACTCGACCTGCATCGGCAGCGCGAAGTACGGGACCGGCTCCTCCGGTTCGGCGTCCGGCGCGGTCCGCGGCACCGGGTACGCCGCCACCTCCTCGTACAGGGCGCGCAGCGGCGCCGAGCGGTGCAGCGCGATCTGCCGCTCCATCTGCGCCAGCAGATGCCCCCGCCACTCGCGCAGATTGCGGATCCGCGGCGCCAGCCCCCGCGGGTGCAGCGTCAGCCGCATCGCGTTCAGCGGCGGCACCAGCAGCTCCTCGGGCACTCCCTCCAGCAGCATGGCGATGCCCCGGTTCGCGGCCACCACGTCGTACCTCGCGTCCACCACCAGCGCCGGATACGGCTCGTAGCCGCGGATCAGCCGCTCCATGCCCGCCCGCAGCGCGCCCATCGACGGATCGTCCAGCGGGGTCTCCGGATAGCGCGGGGCGTAACCGGCCGCCAGCAGCAGCGCGTTGCGCTCCCGCACCGGCACCTCCAGATGCTCCGCCAGCCGCAGCACCATCTCCTCGCTCGGCCGGGAGCGGCCCGTCTCGACGAAGCTGATGTGCCGGGCGGACGAGCCGGCGCGCAGCGCCAGCTCCAGCTGACTGATCCGCCGCCGCTCCCGCCAGGCCCGCAGCAGCGGGCCGACGCCCTGCTCGGCGGGGGCGGCGACCGGCGCGGACGGTCCGGGCGTGACAATGCTCATGCGTACGACCGTAGTCGAGGAGGCACCGCGTGAACGAGCTGTCGCAGCAAGGAGACCAGCAGGCACGGGCGGTGTACCGGTCACGGGTGCGCGGCTGTCTGCTCGGCGGGGCGCTCGGCGACGCCCTCGGCTACCCGGTCGAGTTCAGCTCCCTCGACGCGATCCGCGCCGCCCACGGACCGCGCGGCGTCACCACCCTCGTCGCCGACGCCGGCGGCGTGGCCGGCCGGATCAGCGACGACACCCAGATGACCCTGTTCACCGTCGAGGGCATCCTCGTCGCCCGCCGCCGCGAACGCGAGAAGGGCATCGGCGGCGCCGCCCACCAGCTGATGTACGAGGCCTACCAGCGCTGGCTCGTCACCCAGGAACGGCCCGGCCCCGAGGGCCCCTACGCCGCGTACACGGGCAACGACCGGCCGCTGCTCGCCGAGCCCTGGCTGTACGCCCGCCGCGCCCCCGGCAACGCCTGCCTGTCCGGCCTCCACCAGCCCTACGTCCCCGACCAAGGCGCCCCGCTCGGCGGCTTCGGGCCCGTCAACCCCAACTCCAAGGGCTGCGGCGGCGTGATGCGCTCCGCGCCCTTCGGGCTCACCGGCGCCCCCGCCGACCGCGCCTTCGACCTCGCCGCCCGCTGCGCCCGGCTCACCCACGGCCACCCCACCGGGTACCTCGCGGCCGGCGCGCTCGCCGCGATCATCGCGTACCTGATCACCGGGGACTCCCTGGAGGGTGCCGTCCTGCGCACCCTGCGGCTGCTCGCCGGCCGGCCCGGCCACGAGGAGACCACCGCGGCCCTGGGGAGGGCCCTCGACGCGGCAGCCGAGGGCACCCCCAGCGCGGACCGGCTGGAGAAGCTGGGCGCCGGCTGGATAGCCGAGGAAGCCCTCGCCCTCGGCGTCTACGCCGCGCTCGCCGAACCGCACCGGCCCGCCCACGCCCTGCTGCTCGCCGTCAACCACTCCGGCGACAGCGACTCCACCGGCTCCGTCTGCGGCAACCTCCTCGGCGCCCGCCTCGGCGACGTGGGGCTGCCGCAGGAGTGGGTGCGGCAGGTGGAGGGCCGCGAGCGCATCGCCGCGCTCGCGGACGACCTGGCGGCGGAGTGCGAGGCGGGCTGACGCGCGCGCCGCGGCTTGCGTGGTCCCGGCCGGCGCCTGTGCATGGGCCGGTGCCTGTGCGCGGGGCCGGCGCCGAGGCGTCACGGGTGGTGCCGAGACGACACGCGTGGTGCCGAGGCGTCACGGGCGATGCCGCATATGCCGATGGCCCGTACCCGGCGGCCGAATGCCGCCGCAGCCACCCCCCGGCGGCCCCTCTGACCAGGACCGGAACCCCGTCCCTGTGGCAGGCTGGACGGGGACCCCCGGAAGGAGCGAGGTCATGGCCGTCGAACCGCTGTCGCCCCAGGAGATCGAGGACCGGCTGGCCGAACTGCCGGGCTGGTCCCTCGACGCGGACCGGCTCACCCGCACCTACCGGCTCGGCTCACACATCGCCGCCGCCGCGCTCGTCATGCACATCGCCCGGGTGCAGGACGAGCTGGACCACCACTCCGACCTCACCCTCGGCTACCACGACGTGACCGTCTCGGTGCACACCCACAGCGTCGGCGGCAAGGTCACCGAGCTGGACATCGAGCTGGCCCGCCGCGTGTCCGCCCTCGCCCCGGCCCACGGCGCGGACTGAGCCGGCGGTGCTCGACTACGACAAGGAGGCCGAACACTACGACGCCTCCCGAGGCGGCGAGCCCCGGGCGCGCGCCGCCGCCGAGGCCGTCCTCGGCCTGATCCCCGCCACCGCGCGCAGCGTGCTCGACCTCGCCTGCGGCACCGGCATCGTCACCCGGCACCTGGCCGCTGCCCGCAGCGGGTCACGGGTGACCGGCGTCGACCTCACCGCCGAGATGATCCACCGCGCCGCCGCCCGCCTGCCCGGCGCCGTGGTCCGCGCCGACGCCCGCCGACTGCCCTTCCCCGACGCCACGTTCGACGCGGTGACCACCGTATGGCTGCTGCACCTGCTGCCGGACCCGGCGGGCGTGCGCGCCGTCGTCGCCGAGTGCGCGCGCGTGCTGCGTCCCGGCGGCGTCTGGGTCACCACCGTCGACAAGGCCGCCGCCCACAACGTCGGCAGCGACATCGACGCCGTCCTCGCCGACCGCCCCCGCACCCGCCCCGCCGACGAGTCCGCGGCCGTCGGGGCGCACGCCGCCGCCCACGGCCTGGTCCCGGCCGGCCGTGGGCGATTCCGTGGCCGCGGCCAGGGCCGCAGCCCCCGCCGCACCATCGCCGACCTGCGCCGCGGCTGGTTCGTCACCCTGCCGCCCGGCGACCCCCGCGCCGACGTCTTCGCCGAACGCCTGGCCGCCCTCCCCGACCAGGACCGGCCGCGCCCCGACCCGTGGTTCACCCTTCGCGCCTTCCGCAAGCCGCAGGCACCCCGGACCTGAGGGGCGACGCGGGTCACACCCGTCCGTGTCACACGGCGCCGGCGCGATCCGTCTCATGGGTGCGACCCACCGGCCACCACGAAGGGACACCCCATGGACGCGCGCCTGAACTACTTCGCCGACCCGACCGCCGGCAAGGCCCTCAAGCACCTCATGGCCGCGGGCCAGGCGATCAAGGCCTCGGCACTGCCGGCCGCCACGCGGGAACTCGTGTCGCTGCGGGTCAGCCAGATCAACGGCTGCGCCGTCTGCGTCGACATGCACACCAAGGAGGCCGCCGCCGCGGGCGAGACCCCGGTGCGGCTCCACCTGGTCGCCGAGTGGCGGGAGGCCAGCGTGTTCACCGAGGCCGAACGGGCCGCGCTGGAACTGGCGGAGGAGGCCACCCGGATCGCCGACGGGGCCACCGGCGTCAGCGACGAGGTGTGGGAGCGCGCCGCGAAGCACTACGACGAGGAACAGCTCACCGCCCTGGCGGTCCTGGTCTCCTTCATGAACGCGGCGAACCGCCTGAACGTCATCGGCCGGCAGCCGGCCGGGGATTACAAGGCCGGGCAGTTCCACTGAACCAGCGGGACTGAAAGGCAAGTTGAGGCAAGGGAGGGCGCGCACCGCTGCCGATGCGCGCCCTCCCGGTTCAGTTCATCGCGCAGGTTAGGTCACCCAGCCTGAACGCGGCCGGTTTCCCGTTCGCGCCCGGCGAGGTGCCGGTGAAGCCGAAGCTCACCGACGAGCCCGCGGCCACGCTCGCGTTCCAGCCGACGTTGCGCGCCGTCACCGTCCCGCCCGACGCGGAGTGCTCGGCGTTCCACATCTGGGACACCGTCTGCCCGTCGGGGAAGGACCAGCTCAGCGACCAGCCGTTCCAGGCGCCGCTCCCGGTGTTGGCGAGCCGCACCTCCGCCTGGAAGCCGCCCGACCACTGGTTGGTGACCTTGTACGTCACCGCGCAGGCACCCGTGGGCGTCGGCGTGGGCGTCGGCGTCGGTGTCGGGTCCGTGCCGCCACCGCCGCCCGTGCCGGAGGTGTCGCCGTAGATCACGCCGCGCCCGTTGGTCGCGACGTACACCCGCCCGTACACCCGCGGGTCGCCGGTGATCGCGGCGCCCGTCCAGCCCCACTGGTGGGCGTCGTCGTTGATCCGGGTCCAGGTCGCGCCCTGGTCGGTGGAGCGGAAGATGCCGCGCACCCCGGCGATCTTCGCGCTGGTGTAGAGCGTCTGGTACGAGGCGCCGGGCGCCGCCTTGCCGAAGCCGATGGTGTCGGCCTCCTGCACGTTCGACAGCCTGGTGAAACTCGCGCCGCCGTCCGTGGAGTGCCACAGCCCGTACGCCCCGTCGCTCGCGCCGCCCGCCAGCCAGATGTCGCCCTTGCCGCCGGGCAGCGCCTTGAAGCGGACGCTGTCGCCGCTCGGCAGGTTGGCCGCCGGTGACGCGGTGAAGGTCGCGCCGCCGTCCGTGCTGACGTAGAACTTCCCCGACTTGAAGCCGTAGAAGGTCTTCGGGTCCACCCGGTCCGACTCGACGATCGCGCCCTCGGGGATGCCGGTGGAGGCCTTCCACGACGTGCCGAAGCCGGTCGTGTGGTGCACGCCCGCGCCCTGCGGGCTCCAGACGAACCGGCTGCCGTCGGCCGCCGCCGCGACCGTCCCGCCGCCGCTCACCCCGGACGGGTCGGTCCCGGCGAACCAGTTCGCGCCGTTGTCCGTGGAGAACGCGATGTGCGGACCGGAGTCGAGGTTGCCGGCCCGGACCACCGTGTTCGGGTTCGACTCGGCGAAGTCGAGGCTGGTGGTGGAGGTGAAGTTGGGGGAGGTGTACATCATCGGCGGGACCTTCGTCAGGTCCGTGTGCCGGAAGCCGCCGATGTCACCGAGCGCGCTCAGCAGCGGCGCGCCGGACGGGGGAGAGGCGAGGTCGAGGACCGCGGTCTCCTCCAGGCCCTGCACCATCGGCTTGATGGTGAATTTGGCTCCCGTGTCCCAGTTGGTGAGGTTCTCGGTGCCGTAGACCGTGGCGCCGGTGCCGTACATCATCCGGTTCGAGTCGAACGGGTCGATCTCCAGCGCCTCCGTCATCCAGCCCAGCTTCGGGGTCTGCTCGGGCGGGGACGGGTGGGCGCCCCAGGTCAGCCACGGGGAGGACGAGACGTCCATCGTGTACCGGTTCTCGCGGTTGGGATACGACGTGTAGTCCCACGCCTTGGTCCAGGTGGCGCCGCTGTCGGTGGAGCGGAAGATCTGGGTGTCCGGCCACCAGGAGCTGTAGGCGGTGGCCATCACGGTGCCCGGCTTCTGCCGGTCCACCGTCAGTCCGCTGAAGCCGAAGTACGTGTCGGCCTCCGCGACCGGGCTGATGTCCGTCCAGGTGCCGGTCGCCGTCGTGTACCGGTACAGCCGGCCCTTGCCGCCGTCGTACGGCCCGCCCTTGTCGCTGTAGGCGAGGTACAGATGACCCTTGGCCGTGTCCAGGACGCCCTTGTGGGCGAGGTAGCCCGTCGGCTGCCCGGCCAGCCGCTGCCAGGTCGCGCCCGCGTCGGTCGAGCGGTAGACGGCGTTGTCCTTGTCGGCGACCCCGACGTAGATGGTCTTCGTGGCGCTGCCGGACGTGCCGGTGGACTCGTCGAAGGTGACCCAGACGATGCCCTGGTTGTCGCTGGCGTAGCCGGAGGTGTCGCTCGGGTCCTGCGCGTAGTTGCCGGGGTTGGGGAAGCTCGTCACCTGCGACCAGGTGGCCCCCGAGTCCGTCGACCGCCACAGGCCCTTGCCGCTGGGCGCGCCCAGGTACAGCACGCTGTTGCGGTTCGGGTCGACGGCGAGGCGCTCGCCCATGCCGCGGCCCGGCATGTTGCCGCCCAGCTTGAACGGCAGGTCGGTCTTCTGCCAGCTCGCGCCCCGGTTCGCGGAGCGCAGCACGGCTCCCTTGCCCGGGTCCCAGTCGTTGGTGTACGTGCCGACGGCCGCGTACACCTTGTCCGGGTCCACGGGGTCGGAGGCGAGGCTCACCACGCCCGTGTGGCCCCAGTCGTCCCAGCCGACGTGGTCGAGCAGGGGCGTCCAGGTCTTCGTCGACTGCTGCCAGCGGTAGGCGCCGCCGATGTCGGTGCGGGCGTAGGCGAGGTTCTTCTCCTTGCGGTTGAAGACGATGCCGGGGACGAAGCCGCCGCCGTCGATGCGGGCGTTCTTCCAGGTGTAGGTGTCGGCGGCGATCGACACCTCCCGCTCGACGGGCTCGGCCGCCGGCGCGGGCGGGGCGCCCGCGAGCAGACCGCCCGCGAGCAGGCCGGCCAGGAGCGCCGGCACGGCCGTGAGGATGCGGGTTCTTCGCACGGTGGGGATGTCCTTCCTGCTGCTTGAGCCGGGGGAGGGGCTGCGGGTGCTGCGAGGGGGACGTACGACGGCCGGGCGGTCCCCCGTGCGGGTGGGGACCGCCCGGCCGGACGGGGCCCCGCCGTCAGGTGACGGGGCCCGTGCACGCGGAGCGTTCAGCGGGGACTTATTCGAGGAGCTCCGCGTACGAACCCATGGCGGTGGCGATGTCCACCTGAGCCCAGAACCGGTGGTACGTGAAGGTGGGCGCGGCACCGCCCGCCAGGTAGGACTCGATCTTCGACCAGGCCGGGTCGTCCTTGTAGAAGGACCGGATCGAGGCGAAGGTCGAGGAGGAGTTGATGGTGTCGCCGTTCGGCATGGTGCCGGTCCAGCCGCTCGGGATGTAGACCTTCTCGTTGAAGCGGC
The DNA here is from genome assembly GCF_040678395.1 of Streptomyces sp. NPDC052687. Classification (NCBI taxonomy): domain Bacteria; kingdom Bacillati; phylum Actinomycetota; class Actinomycetes; order Kitasatosporales; family Streptomycetaceae; genus Streptomyces; species Streptomyces sp. NPDC052687. The sequence continues at coordinate 49,098 of NZ_JBFATR010000013.1, forward strand.
TGTAGTCGGTGCGGGTCTCCGGGACGGCGATGCCGAGCGCGTCCTGGTTGTTCTCCCACATGCCGTCCAGCAGGGCCTTCGCCACCCGTGCCGCGTCCGTGTCACCGGAGCGGTCGGCGTAGTACGTCAGGGTCTTGGCGTACGAGGCGGCCACGCCGACGTCGTTGGTGTAGTCGACGACGGTGACGTGCAGCCCGGTGTTGGTGCCGGGGCTCGACGGGTTCCAGGTGTCGGGCTTGCCCGACCACTGGAGGGTGGACGGGATCCGGAAGGAGCCGTCCGGGTTGACGGTGGTCTTGGACAGCGCCCAGTCCACCCACTTGTCGAGGACGACCTTGGCGTCCGCGTCGCCCGTCTGCTGGTAGTACTCGGCGACCCGCTCCATCGACCACGCCTGGAAGCCGAACCACTGGTTGGACGGCGGGTCGTGGTAGACGGGCTTCTCGTCGTAGTACATGCCGTAGAAGGTCGGGGTGCCGGCCGGCGGGGTCGCGTAGCGGCCCGCCCAGCTGTTGGTGGCGCCGCCCGCGATGGCGCCCTCGGCCGACTGCAGCCAGCGGTAGAACTCCAGCTGCCGGTCGAGGGACTTCGCCCAGTCGGCCTGGCCCGTCGCCGACTTCGGCTTCAGGTCCGGGTAGTTGGCCAGGGCGTGCGCGGCGAGCGGGTTCTGGTAGCCGCCGTGCGCGTGCGAGGAGCCGATGCGCCAGGCCCAGCCCGCCGAGGTGTCGACGGCGCCGCCCCAGGCGTAGTACCAGGACAGCAGGTAGTGCGAGGAGTCCTTGCCGCTGCCCGCCGGGCAGGTGGCCGGGCCCACGCAGTTGCCCACCTTCTTGAAGTACTTGTCGTACATCGCGTACCGCAGGTAGTCACCCATCTTCGCCGCCTTGGCGACGGTGGCCGCGACCTGCGAGCCCTTGCCCTGCTGCTCGGCCCAGATGTCCGCCCAGTAGGCGGCCTGCACCGCGCGCGCGTCGGCGTCGGGGGCGTTGGTGAACTTCCACTGCTTGGCGTAGGAGGAGTCACCGGTGAACAGGTCCAGGTAGCCGTTCTTGCCGCCGTACTTGAACGCGTCGCAGGTCGGCTGCGGGACCGTCTCCCAGACCGACTCCTGGGGGCCGCGCTGGAAGGTGTTGATGTACGACGGGCCGGTGTCGGTGGGGCCCGCCTCGCACTTGCCGGGCGAGTTGCCGTAGCCGTAGACGTTGTCGACGTCCTGGATCCAGTGCATGCCGTAGATCTCGTCCGTGCCGTACGCGGACTTCAGCTCACCGGCGATCGGGTCCGGGCCGACCGAGACGCCCGTGTCCAGCTTGGACGGGTACTCGTTCGGGGTGTCCAGCTCCGGCGCGTAGGTCGCCGGCTTGGAGGCGTTGTAGTACGAGTTCGTCGGCTGGTCGGCCTTGGTGGGGATCATGTACTTCTCCATGATCTCCCAGGCGCCGTTGAACTTGGACCAGTCGCCCGTCACCTTGCCGTACATGGCCTGGAGCCACAGCAGGTAGCTGTACGCCTCCGACGTGGTCTCGTGGCCGTGGTCCGGCGCCTCGACGATCAGCGTCTCCACCGAGTGGTAGGGGATCCCCTCGGGGGAGAAGTAGCCGTTCGCCGGGTTGGTGATCTTCCCGTACAGCTCCAGGAAGCGGGCGTCGTACTCCTTGGTCGCGCCGATCTGGGTGACCGTCACCGACGCCTTGCCGTGGCCGGGCGCCGTCGACTCGAAGACGGCCGCGCCGGTCCCGGAGGAGTCGGCGGTGATCGTCACCTTCTGCGGGGTGTTCCAGTTCGACGGGGTGAAGGTCAGCGAGGCGCCGCCGGTCACCGTCAGGCCCGTGTTGCCGGAGGCTCGGGCGGTGGTGACCGTGACGTTCGAGGACGGCTGGGTGGACAGCCGCACCTCGTAGCTGCCCGTCTTGCCCTGCTGGACGGGCAGTTGGGTCGGCGAGGCCACCACGGCGGGGCCCGAGGCGACCGTGATGCCGACCGGCGTCGAGGACCCCGAGGCGCCCAGGCTGTCGTACGCCTTCGCCACCAGCGAGTGGCTGCCCACGGACAGTCCGGTCGCCGAGAAGGTGTACGGCGCGGTGGTGTCCGTGCCCAGCAGCGTGGTGTCGTCGTAGAACTCGACCTTGGTGACGCTCGCGTTGTCCGCCGCCGCCGCGGTGGCCGCCAGCGGCACCGGGTCGCCCTGTGAGTAGACCGCGCCCGGCTTGGGGCTGGTCAGCACGGTGATCGGCGGCTGATGGGCACCGGCACACGTGGTGCCGTTCACCGCGAAGGAGGTGGGGGCGGTGTTGGTGCCGCTGTAGGTGAACTGGGCGCCGGTCGACACCGCCGCGCCGGCCGCGATCCGCCCGTTGTACGAGGCGTTCTTCACGGTGACCGCCTGGCCGGACTGCGACCAGGTGCCGTTCCAGCCGTTCGTCAGCTTCTGGTTGCCGCTGTAGGAGTACGTCAGCGTCCAGCCGTCGATCGGATCGGTACCGCGGTTGGTGAGCGTCAGATCCGCGGTGAAGCCGGAACCCCAGTCGTTGGTCTTCTTGTAGTCGACGCTGCACTGGAGCGCCGCCGCGTGCGCGGGGCTCGGGTTCGCGGCCAGCATCGACAGGGGTACCGCGAGGGCCGCCACCACGGCGGTCCACAACCGCCGCGCGGTGCGGCGTCTGGTTCTGGGGGGCATGAGCTGGTTCCTCCTTGCGGCAGTTGCGACAGGTGCGGCTGTTGCGGCTGTGCGGCTCGGAATGTCAAGGCTTGAACCAGTGGGAGCGCTCCCATAGTGAGGACGGGGCATGTTCCGGTCAAGACGCTTGAAGAGTCGAAAAGATTCGATGAACGTGCCGGCGGAAAAGTCAAGCAACTCCTCTGTTCTTTGCCGTCACTTGGCGCTACCTTCGACCCTCACCAGTGGGAGCGATTCCGCCAGTCGACGGGCCGTCAGGACCCGTCCCAGCTGCAAGGAGTCGCTCATGCGACACCCCCCGCGTTCAGGTCTTTTACGTGCCGGCGCCGCCGTGCCCACTCCCGTGGGACCCCCGCCGCGCCCGCTTCTCGCTCACTCGCGCTGACGTGCTCCGGCCACCGCGCCCCCACCGCGCCCTCCTTGAGGGACGGGCCGCCCTGTCACAGAAGTCGCACGAAGAGGAACCCCACCGATGAGCCGTACCCGCACGAGAACCGCACTGCTGGCCGCACTCACGCTCGTGGGTGGTGCGACCGGCACCGCCATGGCGGCGATCCCCGACGACACCGGCGCCGCCGCCATCCCCTGCACCGTCGACTACAAGGTGCAGAACCAGTGGAGCACCGGTTTCACCGCCTCCGTCACCGTCACCAACCACGGCGCCGCCAAGTCCGCCTGGTCGGTGAAGTGGTCGTACGCCGGCAACCAGAAGGTCACCAGCGCCTGGAACGCCAAGGTCACCCAGAGCGGGAGTGCCGTCACCGCCGCCAACGAGAGCTACAACGGCCCGCTCGGCACCGGCGGCTCGGTCAACTTCGGCTTCCAGGGCACCTACAGCGGCACCAACGCGATCCCCGCCACCTTCACCCTGGACGGCGTCACCTGCAACGTCGACGACGGCAGCGGAGGACCCGGCGGCCCCACCGACCCGCCGCCGAACCCGTCGGGCAAGGCCGACAACCCGTACGCCGGAGCCAAGGTGTACGTGAACCCCGAGTGGTCGCGGAAGGCCGCCGCCGAGCCGGGCGGCAGCCGCATCGCCAACCAGCCCACCGGCGTCTGGCTGGACCGCATCGCCGCGATCAACGGCGTCAACGGCGGCATGGGCCTGCGCGCCCACCTCGACGAGGCGCTGAAGCAGAAGGGCTCCGACCAGCTGGTCGTCCAGCTGGTCATCTACAACCTGCCCGGCCGGGACTGCGCCGCCCTCGCCTCCAACGGCGAGCTGGGCCCGACCGAGATCGACAAGTACAAGACGCAGTACATCGACCCGATCGCCGCGATCCTCGCCGACCCCAAGTACAAGGACCTCAGGATCGTCACCACCGTCGAGATCGACTCGCTGCCCAACCTCGTCACCAACGTCACGCCGCGGCCCACCGCCACGCCGAACTGCGACGTGATGAAGGCCAACGGCAACTACCAGAAGGGCGTCGGCTACGCCCTGAACAAGCTCGGCGACATCCCGAACGTCTACAACTACGTCGACGCCGGCCACCACGGCTGGCTCGGCTGGGACGACAACTTCGGCGCCTCCGCCGAGATGTTCAAGTCCGCCGCCACCACCGAGGGCGCGACCGTCGCCGACGTGCACGGCTTCATCGTCAACACCGCCAACTACAGTGCCCTGAAGGAGGACCACTTCAAGATCACGGACACCGTGAACGGGACGTCCGTGCGCCAGTCCAAGTGGGTCGACTGGAACCGCTACACCGACGAGCTGTCCTACGCCCAGGCGATGCGCGACAAGCTGGTCTCGATCGGCTTCGACTCGAAGATCGGCATGCTCATCGACACCTCCCGCAACGGCTGGGGCGGTACCAAGCGGCCTGCCGGGCCCGGTCCGACGACCGACGTCAACGCCTATGTCGACGGCGGCCGCTACGACCGCCGCATCCACCTCGGCAACTGGTGCAACCAGGACGGGGCGGGACTCGGTGAGCGGCCCCGCGCCAACCCCGAGCCGGGCATCGACGCCTACGTCTGGATGAAGCCGCCGGGGGAGTCCGACGGCGCCAGCAAGGAGATCCCGAACGACGAGGGCAAGGGCTTCGACCGGATGTGCGACCCCACGTACACCGGCAACCCGCGGAACAACAACAACATGTCCGGTGCCCTGCCGAACGCCCCGCTCTCCGGCCACTGGTTCTCCGCGCAGTTCCAGCAGCTGATGCAGAACGCCTACCCGCCGCTGAGCTGACGGGTGCGGGCCACCGCGGCGTCCGGCGACCGCGGTGAGCCGGAAATCCGGCCAGTCGTGTTGCCGTTGCGGCAACACGACTGGCTCCTTCGCGGTGCGTCGGCGCACGCTGTCCGCACCCCGGAGGAGAGGCTGAGCACCATGCCGCACGACCACCACGACCCCGCACCCGGCCACGAGCACCGCGACGGGCACCGCGACGAGCACCGGCACGAGCACGACCACCGGCATCAGCACGACCACCGGCATCAGCACGACCACCGGCATCAGCACGGTCAAGGCCACGACCACGACCACGGCGACGATCATGGCCACGGTCACGGCGACGGCGACGTCGACTGGGCCGGGATGGCCCCGCTGCTGGAGGCCCAGGCCGAGCTGTTCACCCCGCTGTACGAGCGGGCCCTGGCCTGGCTGGCCAAGCAGCAGACCGACCCGGGCCTGGTGGTGGACGCGGGCAGCGGACCCGGCGTCGTCTCCTGTCTGCTCGCCGAGGCCTTCCCCGGCGCCCGCGTGGTCGCCGTCGACGCCACCGAGCCACTGCTGGAACGGGCCCGCGCCCGCGCCGAGCGGCTCGGCGTCGCCGACCGGTTCGGCACCCTCGCCGGGGACCTGCCCGGCGTCCTCGGCGACCTCGACTACCCGGCCGACCTGCTGTGGGCGGGCCGCAGCCTGCACCACCTCGGCGACCAGCGCGCCGCGCTCGCCGCCTTCGCCGACCGGCTCGCACCGGGCGGCACCCTCGCCATCCTGGAGGGCGGCCTGCCCGCCCGGTTCCTCCCCCGCGACCTCGGCTTCGGCCGCCCCGGCCTCCAGGCCCGGCTGGACGCGCTCCAGGAGGAGTGGTTCGAGCGGATGCGCGCGGACCTGCCCGGCAGCGTCGCCGAGACGGAGGACTGGCCGGCGCTGCTCGCCGCCGCGGGCCTCGGCCACCCGCACACCCGCAGCTTCCTGCTGGACCTGCCCGCCCCGGCCACCGAACGGGCCCGCGCCTATGTCGCCGCCACGCTCTCCCGGATGCGGGACGGCTTCGGCGACCGCCTCGACGCGACCGACCGCGCCACCCTCGACCGGCTGCTCGACCCCGACGACGAGGCGAGCGTGCACCACCGCCCGGACGTGTTCGTGCTGGCGGCGCACACCGTGTACACGGCGACCAAGTCCCTGTGACGGATCCGCCGCCCTGTCCGCCGCCCTGTCCGCCGCCCGGTCCGTCGGCCGGTCCACCGACCGATCAGCGCTGGGCGGGCCCCCGGCCGCACGACGGCGCCCCGGGACCTTGCGGTCCCGGGGCGCGGTCACGACGGCTGTGCCGTGGCGGTCGGTCCGTACGGCCAGGCAGTGCGGCCAAGCGGTGCGGCCAAGCGGTGCGGTCAGGCCGTGCGGTCAGGCCATGTCGAACTCGGCGGGGTCCGGGCCGATGCGCCGGTCCTCGTTCAGGGCGCTGATCGCCGCCAGGTCCTCGTCGTCCAGGGTGAAGTCGAAGACGTCGATGTTCTCCTTGATGCGCGACGGGGTCACCGACTTGGGGATGACCACGTTGCCCAGCTGGAGGTGCCAGCGCAGCACGACCTGGGCCGGGGTGCGGCCGTGCTTGCGCGCGATGGCGACGATCGCCGGCACCTCGAGCAGGCCCTTGCCCTGGCCGAGCGGCGACCAGGCCTCGGTGGCGATGCCGTGCTCCGCGTGGTACTCGCGGGCCGCCTGCTGCTGCAGGTGCGGGTGCAGCTCGATCTGGTTGACCGCCGGGACGACCGAGGTCTCACCGATCAGCCGCTCCAGGTGCTCCGGCAGGAAGTTGGAGACACCGATGGCCTTGATCCGGCCGTCCGCGTGCAGCTTCTCCATCGCCTTGTACGTGTCGACGTACGTGTCCCGGGCCGGCAGCGGCCAGTGGATCAGGTACAGATCCACGTAGTCCAGGCCGAGCTTGGCCAGCGAGAGGTCGAACGCGCGCAGTGTGGAGTCGTACCCCTGGTCGCTGTTCCAGAGCTTGGTGGTGACGAAGATCTCCTCGCGGGGGATGCCGCAGGAGGCGATCGCCTTGCCGGTGCCCTCCTCGTTGCCGTAGATCGCCGCTGTGTCGATGCTGCGGTACCCGGCCTCCAGCGCGGTGGTGACCGCCTGCTCCGCCTCGTCGTCCGGCACCTGCCAGACGCCGAAGCCCAGCTGGGGCATCTCGACGCCGTTGTTGAGGATGATCGGGGGGACCTTGCTGCTCACGAGCTCTTGATCCTTCGGTTGTCGTCAGGTGGTACTCACATCGTCAACGATCACGGGCCGCGTCGCATTCCTGACGGGAGAATCCGTAGGTGCGTCCGGAATGTCTTACGTCCGGTACGGCAGGTCTCACGTCTCGTACAGCGCCTCCACCTCGTTCGCGTAAGCCTTCTCGATGGCCTTGCGCTTCAGCTTCAGCGACGGGGTGAGCAGCCCGTGCTCCTCCGTGAACGGCTGGGCGAGGATGCGGAACGTGCGGATCGACTCGGCCTGCGACACCAAGGTGTTCGCGGCGACCACCGCGCGCCGGATCTCCGTCTCGAGATCCGCGTCGCGCACGAGTTCGGCGGGGGTGAGCAGGGGCTTGTTGCGCATCTTCAGCCAGTGGTCCACGGCTTCCCGGTCGAGGGTGATCAGCGCGGCGACGAACGGGCGGTCGTTGCCGACGACGACGCACTGCGCGACCAGCGGGTGGTCCCGGACACGTTCCTCCAGCGGCCCCGGTGAAACGCTCTTGCCGCCGGATGTGACCAGGATCTCCTTCTTGCGGCCGGTGATGGTGAGGTAGCCGTCCTCGTCCAGGGTGCCGAGGTCGCCGGTGGCCAGCCAGCCGTCGTGCAGGGCCGCGTCGGTCGCCTTGGCGTTGTTCAGATAGCCCTGGAAGACGTTGGGGCCGCGCAGCCAGATCTCGCCGTCGTCCGCGATGTGCACGGTGACGCCAGGGATGGGCTGCCCGACCGTGCCGTAGCGGGTGCGCTCGGGCGGGTTGGCGGTGGCGGCGGCCGTGGTCTCGGTGAGCCCGTACCCCTCGTAGACGCGCACGCCCGCGCCCGCGAAGAACAGGCCGAGCCGCCGGTCCATCGCCGAGCCGCCGGACATCGCGTGCCGCACCCTGCCGCCCATGGCCTCGCGCAGCCTGGCGTAGACGAGCTTGTCGAAGAACTGGTGCTGCATCCGCAGCCCCGCCGACGGGCCGGGGCCGGTGCCCCAGGCCTTCTCCTCCAGCGCCTCCGCGTACCGGACGGCGACGTCGACGGCCTTCTCGAACGGCCCCGAGCGGCCCTCCAGCTCCGCCTTGCGGCGGGCGGAGTGGAAGACCTTCTCGAAGATGTACGGCACCGCGAGGAAGAAGGTCGGCCTGAAGGCGGCCAGGTCGGGCAGCAGGGCGGCGGCGTTCAGCTGCGGCTGGTGGCCGAAGCGGACCCGGCCGCGGACCGCCGCGACCTGCACCATCCGGCCGAACACGTGCGCGAGCGGCAGGAAGAGCAGGGTGGCCGCCTCGTCGCCCTTGCCGGAGCGGAACACCGGCTCCCAGCGCTCGACGACCGTGTCCGCCTCGTACATGAAGTTGCCGTGCGAGAGCACACAGCCCTTGGGGCGGCCGGTGGTGCCCGAGGTGTAGATGACCGTCGCGACCGTGTCCGGGGTGACCGCGGTGCGGTGCCGGTGCACCATCTCGTCGTCCAGGTGGGCGCCCGCGTCGTACAGCTCGCGCACCGCGCCCGCGTCCAGCTGCCACAGCTGCTTGAGCCGGGGCAGCCGGTCGATGACGGTGGCGATCGTCATCGCGTGGTCCTCGTGCTCCACGACCGCGGCGGTCACCTCCGCGTCGTACAGCATCCAGAAGCACTGGTCGGCCGACGAGGTCGGGTACACCGGCACGACCTGCGCCCCGATCGACCACAGCGCGAAGTCGAACAGCGTCCACTCGTAGCGGGTGCGGGACATGATCGCGACCCGGTCGCCGAACCGGACGCCCTGCGCGAGCAGCCCCTTCGCGAGGGCCAGCACCTCGTCGCGGAACTCCGCGGCGGTCACGTCCCGCCACCGCCCGGTCTCGTCCTTGCGGCCCAGCGCGACGCGGTGCGGGTCCTCGTCGGCGTTGCGGTAGACCGCGTCGGCCAGACCGCCCACGGGGGGCGCCAAGGCCGGCGGAGGGTTGGTGAACTCGCGCAAACCCGCTCCCCCGATCTCCGTGACGGTTCCCGGTGACGCCTGGCGCCCCGCACAGACGGTGAAAGCTACCTCACGCGGAGTCGGGACGGGAGGGGTGTCGAAGGCGAGCGGTGCTCACGTTCGCGCTGGTCAGCGGGGGACAAAGCGCGTAGATCGGGAGGGGCCGGGCGCATTCCTGACGGCGGAGTAAGTTTCGGTGCCGTAATCTCCACGGAATCTGTACGACCCGCTTACCGGGCCGCCGGTGCGCGCACCGTCACCTCTCTCAGCGCGGGAACGGGCAATTTCGTCACTCCCGGTCTCCGCCCGGCCGCTCCCGCGCGGCCGGGGTTCCGCCCCGGTGCAGCCGGTCCCCGCCCGCGAGGATCGCCGCAGCCAGCGCGTCGGCCGCCTCCTGCGCCGGCGTACGCCGCCGGCCGTGCACCAGCACGAAGTCGACCCGGCCCAGCTCCGGCAGCCCGAACCTGTCGGGGACGCGGACCAGGCCCGGCGGGACCAGCCCCCGGGAGTGCGCCATCACCCCGAGCCCGGCGCGGGCCGCCGCGATCAGCCCGTTGAGGCTGCCGCTGGTGCACACGATCCGCCAGGCGCGCCCCTGCCGCTCCAGCGCCTCCAGCGCCAGCGCCCGGGTGATGCCCGGCGGGGGATAGACGATCAGCGGCACCGGGCGCTCCGGGTCGAGGCGCAGCCGGTCGGCGCCGATCCAGACGAGCCGGTCGTGCCAGACCAGCTCGCCGCGCGGGTCCTCCGGCCGCCGCTTGGCCAGCACCAGGTCCAGCTTCCCGGCCGCCAGCTGTTCGTGCAGGGTGCCCGACAGCTCGACCGTCAGCTCCAGGTCGACCTCCGGATGGTCGTGCCGGAAGCCCTCCAGGATCTCCGGCAGCCGGGTCAGCACGAAGTCCTCCGACGCGCCGAACCGCAGCCGGCCCCGCAGCCGGGTGCCGGTGAAGAACGCGGTCGCCTGCTCGTGCACCTCCAGGATGCGCCGGGCGAAGCCGAGCATCGCCTCGCCGTCCTCGGTCAGCTCCACGGAGTGGGTGTCGCGGGAGAACAGCGTCCGCCCGGTGGCGTCCTCCAGCCGCCGCACATGCTGGCTGACGGTCGACTGGCGCAGCCCGAGCCGCCGCGCGGCCTGCGTGAAGCTCAGCGTCTGCGCGACCGCCAGGAAGGTGCGCAGGTGAGAGGGGTCGTACACGGTGCGAGCATAGCGCCGTCATCGCGATCGGCGATGACAGTCAGAGTGGTATGCCGGATTCCCGATCGGCGGGCCGGGGAGCACGATGGAGAGGGCGGCCGGACCTTGTTGCCTGACCCCCTGACCCCCTGACCCCCTGACCCCCTGACCCCCTGACCCCTGCCCCCGAACCCCCTGACCGCGAACTGTGTGGAGCACCGTGAAACGCCTGCGACGGCCGAGCCGGCTGCCGATCGACCCGTACATCCTGCTGCTGCTCGGGACGGTGGGCCTCGCGGCGCTGCTCCCGGCCCGCGGCACGGCCGCCGACGTGGTCTCCGGCGCATCCACCGCCGCCATCGCGTTCCTCTTCTTCCTCTACGGCGCCCGCCTGTCCACCCGCGAGGCGCTGGACGGACTGCGCCACTGGCGGCTCCACGTCACCGTCCTCGCCTGCACCTTCGTCGTCTTCCCGGTGCTCGGGCTGGCCGCCCGCGGACTGGTGCCGGTGGTGCTCACCCACTCCCTGTGGCAGGGCCTGCTCTTCCTCACCCTCGTCCCGTCGACGATCCAGTCCTCCATCGCCTTCACCTCGATCGCCCGCGGCAACGTGCCCGCCGCGATCTGCGCCGGCTCCTTCTCCTCCCTCGCGGGCATCGTCATCACCCCGCTGCTGGCCGCGTCCCTGCTCGGCGGCACCGCCGGCGGGTTCTCCGCCGACTCGCTGGTGAAGATCGTGCTCCAGCTGCTCGTGCCGTTCCTTGCCGGGCAGGTGCTGCGCCGCTGGATCGGCGGGTTCGTCACCCGCCACAAGAAGGTCCTCGGTTACGTCGACCGCGGCTCCATCCTGCTCGTCGTCTACGCCGCGTTCAGCGAGGGCGTCGTCCAGGGCATCTGGCATCAGGTCAGCCCCGCCCGGCTCGCCGGACTGCTCGCGGTGGAGGCCGTGCTGCTGGCCGTGATGCTCGCCCTGACCTGGTACGGCGCCAGGGCGCTCGGCTTCGGCCGCGCCGACCGGATCACCATCCAGTTCGCCGGCTCCAAGAAGTCCCTCGCCGCCGGGCTGCCCATGGCGAGCGTCCTGTTCGGCGCTCAGGCCGCGCTGGCCGTGCTGCCGCTGATGCTCTTCCACCAGATGCAGCTGATGGTGTGCGCGGTCATCGCCAGACGCCGCTCCCGCGACCCGGAGGAAGAGCCCGGACCGGTCAGCGGTCCGCCGGCCGCAGCCGCAGCGTCACGAACCGCGGCCGGTACAGACCGGCGTTCCCGCTGAGCTGCGCCGAGGCGTCCGTCGTCCGCAGCCAGTTGACGTCGTAGCTGAGCACCAGCCGTCCGTCGTCGCCGCCCAGTTCCGGATGCGCCTGCGGGTTGTACGCGGCGACCTCGCCCGGCGGGAGCGGCGCGGTCAGGACGCGGGCCGGGCCGTGCCACGGGCCGGTGGGGGAGCAGGCCCAGTACGACGTCACGTCGGCCAGCCCGCGGGTGCCCGCCGCCATGGTGAACAGCACATACGTGCCGCCCCGCCGCACCACCGAGAACGCGCTGCCCACCCCCGTGCGCCGCTCGTCGCCGAGCACCGCAGCGGGCCGCGCCCCGGCCGCCCACCCGGAACCCGTCCAGAACTCCCAGGCGGCCGCCTCGGCGAGGGAGCCCGCCGGGACCCGGGCGACGAAGGCGGAGGAGACCGGCCGGGCGGCGGCCTGCCCGTCGTCGCCGCCGAAGACATAGCTGAAGCCGTCCCGCGCGACCAGCGTGGTCCCGAACAGCACCCGCCGCGAGGGGTCGGCCACCGCGCGCTCGTCCCGCACCACGGCGATGCTCTCGACGCGCAGTTCCGGCAGCGACAGCGTGGCGACCTCGGTGGCCAGCGGGACACCGTAGATCCACGGCGCCCGGCCGGCCTCGCGCGTCCACAGCACCACCCGCACCACCTGCTCGGCGGCGCCCGGCGAGCGGGGCTCGACGCGGGCGGCGACGGGCCAGCGCCACTGCCCGGGGGCCGGGTCGGGGAAGAGCGGGGCGGGCAGGGTCGCGGTCAGCCGGCCGCCCGCCGTCATCACCACCGCGGAGTTGCGTACCAGCGGGGCGCCGGCGTCGCGCCACGGGTGGGACTCGCTGGCCGGGTTGGGCGGGGCGTGCACCGGGCCGAGGTAGGTGTCGGAGAAGAGCCACAGCAGACGGCCGTCGGGCAGGCGCAGGGAGTGGGTGCCGTCGCCGCCCGTCCAGTCGTCGGTGCGGGCGGGGTCGTCGCCGTAGCGGGCGAACTCGGCGGTGAGGCGGTCGGCGGCGGACCAGGCGGCGACGGTGTGCGGCACGCAGCCGGCCCCCGGTCGTGCCCGGTCGCCGGAGTCCCGCCCGCCGCCCGGCAGCAGGGCCGCGAGCGCCAAGGCCAGCAGCACGGCCGTGAGCGCGGGCACCAGCGGCGGCCCGCCCCCGGCCCGGACCCGGCGCCGCACATCCGGCGCCTTGCGTACGTCTCGTCGCGCGCGTCCGTCCTCGGGCACGCTCCGGGACGTTAGCGGCTGCGGTCCACCCGGTCCATGGGCAGCCACAGCACGGTGCCCGCGGGGGAGGCGTCGTCCGGCTCGCCGTCGGCCAGTGCCCGGTTCCACAGCCGGACCTCGTCGATCGCGCCGGCGAAGAACGCCCGCGCGTCCATGCGCTGCCCGACGCGCACCCCGAACGGCGCGTTGCGGCTGAGCGAGCCGGGCACGTCCGCCGTTTCGGCGGCCGGCGCGCCGTCGACGGACAGGGTGAGCCGCCCGCCCCCGCGCCGCAGCACCAGGCGGTGCCAGCGGCCGTCGTTGCGGGCGCCCGCCGCGCTCACCTCGGCCGTGCGCACCGCCCTGGCGCCCTCCCGCACGGTGATCAGCCCGCGCAGCCGGTCGTGCGCGGGCTCCGCCCACAGCCGCAGCCGCGGCTGCGAGCCGCCGGCGCCGCCGACCGACAGCAGCGGCTGTTCGCCGGAGTCCGCGGTGTACCGGAACCACAGGGACGCCGTGAACTCGCCCGTGCCCAGTTCCAGTTGGGCGCGGTGGGGCAGTCGTACGGCGTCGTCGGCGCCGTCCAGGGCCAGCGCGCCGCCCAGGGCGCCGTCGGGGACGGGCGCGGCGCCGCCGAGGACGGCCGCCCGCTCGCCGTACGGGCCTAGATCCGGGGTGGTCGGGTCGGGGCCGAGGGGCGGCACCAGCCAGTCCTCGGTGAAGCGGGCGAAGCGGATCTCGTCGCGGGCGTCGGCGGTCCCGGCCTCGTAGAGCAGGCCGACGGTGTCCGGGGCGATCTCCGTCATGTCGGAGTAGCCCGCCCAGTCACGGGTGACGACCGTGCCCCGGTCCACGCTGTCCCAGGTGCGGCCGCCGTCGGGGGAGGAGCGGATCATCATGGTCCGGCGGCGGTCGGGATCGGCGGGCGCGGACAGCAGCAGGCGCGAGCCCAGCCGGAGGACCGCGCCCTGCACCTGCGGGGTGTACAGGTCCGGCAGGGCCTCGAAAGGCGCGTCGAAGGTGTCGCCGCCGTCGCCGCTGACGGCCTGGGTGCGGTGGCCGAGGTCCGTGCCGTCCTGTTCCCGGCCGCTCACCAGGACGGCGCCGTCGGCGAGTTCGGTCACCGTCAGCTCGGAGGGCTTCTGGCGGAAGACGCCGTCGTCCGCGACCGGCCAGGAGTCCGTCGCCCCGATCCGCCAGTGGTTGCCGCCGTCGTCGCTGACGACCAGCGCGGCGTGGTTCTCGGTGACCCGGCCGCCGTCCCACGTCTCGGCGTTGACACCGAACACCAGCCGTCCCGCGTGGGTCCCGTGGGCGAGCTGGACGCCGTGCACGGGCCCGGTGGCGTACCAGGAGTTCCAGTGCGGGGGCAGGATCTCCCCGCTCAGCTCGCGCGGCGCGGACCAGGTCCGCCCGTCGTCGTCGCTGTGCTGCAGATGCGGGGTGCGGTCGCAGGGCACCCCGCAGCCCGCTGCGTCCGTACGGCCCGTGTTGTGCGTCTGGGCCAGCAGGACGCGGCCCGTCTCCCGGTCCACCACCGGGGCGGGGTTGCCGTGGGTGTCACCGGCGCCCTCGGTGACCACCTGGAGCGGGCCCCAGGTGCGGCCGCCGTCCGTGGAGCGCTTGACGACGATGTCGATGTCGGCCGCGTCCCCGCAGTTCAGGACCCGTCCCTCGGCGAACGCGAGCAGGGTGCCCGCGGTGGTCCGCACCAGGGCGGGGATGCGGAAGCAGGCGTAACCGGGGTCCTGCGAGGCCTTGAAGAGCACCTGCTGCTCGAACGGGGCCATGCCCGCCGGGGATGCGGCCCACGCGGCTTCCGGGAAGACGCCGGCCCCCGGAAGGCCGCCGGCCCCCGGGAGGACGCCGACGCCCGGAAGGACGCCGGCTCCCGGAAGGACGGCGGTCGCCGTGAGGACGGCGGCCGTGGTGACGGTGGATCTCGTGCGTGCGAGAAGGCCTGACGGCACAGTGGGTCTGCCCTTCGGCTGGGACGGACTTGCGGACCTCCCGCGTCAACCTAGGGAGCCGCGGACGGCCGCCGCCGTCACCGACACCCGCGCGCGGGCACACCGTCACCGGGTCGGGCGTACGCCGCTCCTGACGCCCCGTCAGGCCCGCGGCACCACCTTGCCGAGATCACCCCGCCCTTCGATCATCTCGTGCACACGCCCGGCTGGCGTCGAGGCGAACTTCCGGGTGAACGACGGGCCGTAGCGCACCCTCGTCGCAGTCGCAGTCGCAGTCGCAGTCGCAGTCGTTGTCGCAGTCACACAGCGCCGGGTCGCGGCGCGCCGGTCAGTCGCGGGTGGCCGGGGTGCGCAGCGCGAGGCGGTGTTCCCCCGCGTACACGTTCATGGAGCTGCCGCGCAGGAAGCCCACCAGTGTCAGCCCCGTCTCCGCGGCCAGGTCGACGGCGAGCGAGGACGGCGCCGACACCGCCGCCAGCATCGGAATGCCCGCCATGACCGCCTTCTGCGCCAGCTCGAAGGAGGCCCGGCCGGACACCAGGAGGATCGCCCGGGACAGCGGCAGGCCGCCGCTCCGGAGGGCGCGGCCGACCAGCTTGTCGACCGCGTTGTGCCGGCCCACGTCCTCCCGTACGTCCAGCAGCTCGCCGTCCTCGTCGAACAGGGCCGCCGCGTGCAGCCCGCCGGTGCGGTCGAAGACCCGCTGGGCCGCGCGCAGCCGGTCGGGGAGGGCCGCCAGCAGCTCCGGGTCCACGCGCAGCGGGGGCTCGTCGGCGACCGGGAAGCGGGCCGTCGTGCGCACCGCGTCGAGGCTCGCCTTGCCGCACAGGCCGCAGGAGGAGGTGGTGTAGACGTTGCGTTCGAGGGTGATGTCCGGGAGGGACACCCCGGGAGCGGTCTGCACGTCGACGACGTTGTACGTGTTGGAGCCGTCCGCCGTCGCCCCGGCGCAGTACACGATGGTGCGCAGATCGTCCGCCGCCGCGAGGACGCCCTCGCTCACCAGGAAGCCGGCGGCCAGCGCGAAGTCGTCGCCCGGTGTCCGCATGGTGATCGCGAGCGGCTTGCCGTTCAGCCGGATCTCCAGCGGCTCCTCGGCGACGAGCGTGTCGGGGCGGGACGTGACCGCCCCGTCGCGGATGCGGATCACCTTGCGTCGTTCCGTGACTCGTCCCATGTCCCGATCAGTCCCGTCCGTCCCGGTTGTGTACGTGCCGGCAGCCGACGCGGCCCGTACGCACTCATTGTCCTGCACGCGCCGGGACGGGTCGCGGCCGCACCGTGGCACGCGCGGCTCCCCGCGGCCGGTCTGATGGGAGCCGACAATCCGGGCGCCCGTTTCCTGTGGCATCACCTGCCGTGCTACCCGTCAGTCACTGATCAGACTGGTGAACCCCGCTACCCGAGGCCCAAGGGGGAACACCATCCATGAACGGCTCGCGCATCACCGCCGTCGGCCACTACCAGCCCGCCAGGGTCCTCACCAACGAGGACCTGGCGGGCATGGTCGACACGAGTGACGAGTGGATCACGTCCCGGGTCGGCATCCGTACGCGGCACATCGCCGGCCCCGACGAGCCCGTGGACGAGCTGGCCGCGCACGCCGCCGCCAAGGCGCTCGCGGCGGCGGGACTCACCCCCGGCGACATCGACCTGGTGCTCGTCGCCACGTCGACGGCCGTCGACCGCTCCCCGAACACGGCCGCCCGGGTCGCCGCCCGCCTCGGCATCCCGCAGCCCGCCGCGATGGACGTGAACGTGGTGTGCGCCGGCTTCACCCACGCCCTGGCGACCGCCGACCACACCGTGCGGGCCGGGGCGGCGCGGCGGGCCCTGGTCATCGGCGCCGACAAGATGTCCGACGTCACCGACTGGACCGACCGCACCACCTGCGTGCTCGTCGGTGACGGGGCGGGGGCCGCGGTCGTGGAGGCCTGCGGGTCCGGCGAGGAGGCGGGCATCGGTCCGGTGCTGTGGGGATCGGTGCCCGAGATGGGGCACGCGGTGCGCATCGAGGGCACGCCCGCGCGGTTCGCGCAGGAGGGCCAGAGCGTCTACCGCTGGGCGACGACCCAGCTGCCGCCGCTCGCCCGCGCGGCCTGCGAACGGGCCGGGCTCGCCCCCGAGGACCTGGCCGCGGTGGTGCTGCACCAGGCCAACCTGCGCATCATCGAACCCCTCGCCGAACGGCTCGGCGCCGTCAACGCGGTGGTGGCGCGCGACGTGACCGAATCGGGCAACACCTCGGCCGCCAGCATCCCGCTCGCCTTCTCGAAGCTGGTGGAGAAGGGTGCCGTGTCGAGCGGTGACCCGGTGCTGCTGTTCGGTTTCGGCGGCAACCTGTCGTACGCCGGGCAGGTCGTCCGCTGCCCGTGACACGACCTTGCCGTGTCGCGGGCCCGTCGTGACGCCTTGCCGTGTCGCGGGCCCGCCGTCACCGCCTCGTCGCCGGCGGGGTGCGGGCCTCAGAAGGCGTCGGCGTGCGCCCGGGCTCCCTCGGCGCCGCTCCTTCGGCGGCCCGTACCGATCCCGTCCCCGCGCGGCTTTGTCCGCGCAGCTTTGTCCTGTGAGTGGAAAAAGTCGGGGCCAATTCCTGCGCGACTTCTTCCCACCTCCGGCAGCCGCTGCTACGTTCCCCCTCGAAAGCCGGACGCACCGGTGACCGCGATGGCCGGACATGAGGCGGGAGGGGCACGTGAGACGTATGACCGCGCGACCCGCGAACGCCCATCAGGCCAGACTGCTGAAGCTGTTGCGGGACGGCGGGCCCAACTCGCGGGCCCAGCTGGGCGATCAGGTCGATCTGTCGCGGTCCAAACTGGCCGTGGAGGTCGACCGGCTGCTGGAGACGGGCCTGGTCGTGGCCGACGGACTCGCCGCCTCGCGCGGCGGCCGGCGCTCCCACAACATCCGGCTCGCCCCCGGCCTGCGTTTCCTCGGCGTCGACATCGGTGCCACCTCCATCGACGTCGCCGTCACCAACGCGGAACTCGAGATCCTGGGCCACATCACCCAGCCCATGGAGGTCCGCGAGGGACCCGTCGCGGTTTTCGAGCAAGTCCTCGCCATGGCAGGCAAGTTGAAGGCCTCGGGGCTCGCCGAGGGCTTCGACGGCGCCGGCATCGGCGTGCCCGGCCCGGTGCGCTTCCCCGAGGGCATCCCGGTCGCGCCCCCGATCATGCCGGGCTGGGACGGCTTCCCGGTCCGGGAGGCGCTCAGCCAGGAACTCGGCTGCCCCGTCATGGTCGACAACGACGTGAACCTGATGGCCATGGGGGAGCAGCACGCCGGCGTCGCCCGTTCCGTCGGCGACTTCCTCTGCGTCAAGATCGGCACCGGCATCGGCTGCGGCATCGTCGCCGGCGGGGCGGTCCACCGCGGTACGACGGGCAGCGCCGGCGACATCGGCCACATCCAGGCCGTACCCGACGGCCGCCCCTGCGCCTGCGGCAACCGGGGCTGCCTGGAGGCCCACTTCAGCGGCGCTGCCCTCGCCCGCGACGCCCTGGAGGCCGCCCAGCAGGGGCAGTCCGCCGAACTCGCCGCCCGCCTGGAGGCGAACGGCACCCTCACCGCCGTTGACGTCGCCGCCGCGGCCGCCGCGGGCGACGCCGTCTCGCTCGACCTGATCCGTGAGGGCGGCACCCGCACCGGCCAGGTCATCGCCGGCCTGGTCAGCTTCTTCAACCCCGGCCTGGTGGTGATCGGCGGCGGGGTGACCGGCCTCGGCCACACCCTGCTCGCCGCGATCCGCACCCAGGTCTACCGCCAGTCGCTGCCGCTCGCGACCGGCAACCTGCCCATCGTGCTGGGCGAGTTGGGCCCCACCGCCGGTGTCATCGGCGCGGCCCGTCTCATCAGCGACCACCTGTTCTCACCCGCGTAGGCACAGCCCCGTACGACCGCACGACCGTACGACCCCGAGTTCGACCGCGTCAGTTCGGCACACACACCCGGCTCAGCGCTCCGCCCTGCCCTGCCCTGTTCCGCCCAGACCTTCCCCCCCCCCGCTCCACCCTCGCCCTGAACCGGCCCGCACCCACGCCCGCCGAGGGGAACCCACATGGCACCAGAACCACCGCTGCTCAGCATGTCCGGCATCACCAAGTCGTTCCCCGGAGTCCGCGCCCTGGACGGTGTCGACCTCGACGTCCAGGCCGGTGAAGTGCACTGTCTGCTCGGCCAGAACGGGGCCGGCAAGTCCACCCTCATCAAGGTCCTCGCCGGCGCCCACCAGCCCGACGACGGCACCATCCGCTGGCGCGGCGAGCCGGTCACCCTGCGCTCCCCGGTCGCCGCCATGCGCCTCGGCATCGCCACCATCTACCAGGAACTCGACCTGGTGGAACACCTGTCGGTGGCCGAGAACGTCCACCTCGGCCACGAACCCACGGCCGCCGGCTTCGTCGTACGGCGCGGAGCGGCCCGCGCCTCGACGGCCGCGCTGCTCAAGCGGCTCGGGCACCCCGAGATCGATCCGGCGCGCCTGGTGGGGGAGTTGTCGGCGGCGCAGCAGCAGATCGTCTCCATGGCGCGGGCGCTCTCCCACGACGTACGGCTGATCGTGATGGACGAGCCGTCCGCCGCGCTCGATCCGGACGAGGTCGACAACCTGTTCCGGATCGTCGGCGACCTCACCGCCGACGGCGTCGCGGTCGTCTACATCTCGCACCGGCTGGAGGAGATCCGCCGGATCGGCGACCGGGTGACCGTGCTGAAGGACGGGCGGGCGGTGGCGGGCGGGCTGCCCGCGAAGACGACGCCGACGCGCGACGTCGTGGCCCTGATGACCGGCCGGAACGTGGAGTACGTCTTCCCCGAGCGGCCGGCCGCGCCGGCACCGGGGACGCGGCGCCCCGTGCTGGAAGTGCGGGGACTGGCGCGCAAGGGCGAGTTCGCGCCGCTGGACCTCACGGTGCACGCGGGCGAGATCGTGGGGCTGGCCGGGCTGGTCGGGTCGGGACGGTCCGAGATCCTGGAGACGGTGTACGGCGCGCGCAAGCCGACGGCCGGTCAGGTCCTGGTCGGCGGGCGGCCGTTGAGGACCGGCAGCGTACGGGCCGCCGTCCGCGCCGGCCTCGGCCTGGCCCCCGAGGAACGCAAGGCGCAGGCCCTGCTGATGCTGGAGTCCGTCACCCGCAACGTCTCCGTCTCCTCGCTGTCCCGCTTCTCCCGCGGCGGCTGGATCGACCGGGGCGCCGAACTCGGTGCCGCCCGGGCCGCGACCCGCGAGCTGTCGCTGCGGCCCGACAACCCCGCCGTCCCCGTGCGCACCCTCTCCGGCGGCAACCAGCAGAAGGCCGTCCTGGCGCGCTGGCTGCTGCGCGGCTGCAAGGTGCTGCTGCTCGACGAGCCCACCCGCGGTGTCGACGTCGGCGCCCGCGCCGAGCTGTACGCGGTGGTCCGCCGGCTGGCGGACGAAGGCCTCGCCGTGCTCCTCGTCTCCAGCGAGGTGCCCGAGGTGCTGGGCCTCGCCGACCGTGTGCTGGTGCTGCGCGAGGGCCGCGTCGTCCACACCGCGCCGGCCGGCGAACTCGACGAACACCGCGTACTCGACCTCGTGATGGAAGGAAGCCCGGCGTCATGACGCAGCCCGTCTCCCCGCCGCGGGGCGCCACCGACAAGGCGCCGCCGGCCGACCCCCGCCCCGCCTGGAGCACCCTGGTGTTCCGCGCCGACGTCCGCACCCTGTCCCTGCTGGGTGTGCTGGCCGCGCTCGTCGTCATCGGCGGCATCACCAAGCCCGACGAGTTCCTGGACACCCGCAACCTCCAGCTCGTCCTCACCCAGGCCTCGGTCATCGGTGTCGTCACCGTCGGCATGACCTTCGTGATCACCTCCGGCGGCATCGACCTCTCCGTCGGCGCGATCGTCGCCCTCGCCTCGGTGTGGGCGACGACGGTCGCCACCCAGGAGTACGGCTTCGCAGGCATCCTGTTCACCGCGGTCCTCGTCGGCGTCGGCTGCGGACTGGTCAACGGACTGCTGATCGCCTACGGCGGGATGGTCCCGTTCATCGCCACGCTCGCCATGCTGGCGTCCGCCCGCGGCCTGGCCCTGCAGATCACCGACGGCAAGACGCAGATCGTCACCGTCGACGGCATCCTCGACCTCGGCGAACGCGACGCGTACGTCCTCGGCGTCCCGCCGCTCGTCCTGGTCTTCGCCGCCGTCACGGTCATCGGCTGGCTGGTGCTGAACCGCACCACCTTCGGCCGCCGCACCGTCGCCGTCGGCGGCAACGCGGAGGCCGCCCGGCTCGCCGGCATCGACGTCCGCCGCCAGCGCCTCTACCTCTACCTGCTGTCCGGGCTGTGCTGCGGCATCGCCGCCTTCCTGCTGATCGTCCTGTCCGGCTCCGGCCAGAACACCAACGGCAACCTCTACGAACTCGACGCCATCGCCGCCGCGATCATCGGCGGCACCCTGCTCAGCGGCGGCCGCGGCACCATCACCGGCTCCGTGCTCGGCGTCCTGATCTTCACCACGATCACCAACATCTTCGCCCTGAACAACCTGCAGAGCGACGTCCAGCAGATCGCCAAGGGCGCGATCATCGTCGCCGCCGTGCTGGTCCAGCGCCGTACCGCAAGCACGACCTGAGGAAAGGGTTCACCACCATGTCGCACCTCCCCAGTCGCAGAGGACTGCTCTTCGGGACCGCCGCCGTCTCCGCCGGTGCCCTCCTCGCAGGTTGCACGAGTAACGAGAAGGACGACGACAAGCCCGCCGCGAACGACCAGCCGGCCGCCGACGACAAGCCGGGCAAACAGGTCACCATCGGCTTCGCCGGACCGCAGGCCGACCACGGCTGGCTCAACGCGATCAACGAGAATGCCAAGAGCCGCGCCGAGAAGTACCAGGACGTCACCCTGGAGATCACCGAGGGCTCCAACGACACCGCCCAGCAGATCGGGCAGATCGAGACCCTGATCAACAAGAAGGTCGACGTCCTGGTCGTCCTGCCCGCCGACGGCAAGGCCCTCACCCAGGTCGGCCTGAAGGCGATGCGCGCCGGCATCCCCGTCGTCAACCTCGACCGCATCTTCAACACCCCGCAGGCCTACCGCTGCTGGATCGGCGGCGACAACTACGGCATGGGCCTGAACGCCGGCCACTACATCGGCGAGAAGCTCAAGGACAAGCCGGACGCCCGCGTCATCGAACTCGCCGGACTGGACAACCTGGAACTGACCAAGCAGCGCACCCAGGGCTTCGACGACGCCCTCAAGAACTACCCCAACATCAAAAAGGTCGCCCGCCAGGCCGCCGAGTTCACCGTCGAGTCCGGGCAGGCCAAGATGGCGCAACTGCTCCAGGCCCAGTCCCGGTTCGACGCCCTGTGGAACCACGACGACGACCAGGGCGTGGGCGCGCTGCGCGCCATCGAACAGGCCGGACGCGACGACTTCCTGATGGTCGGCGGAGCCGGTGCGCTCTCCGCCTTCCAGGCCATCAAGCAGGACGACGGCGTCCTCAAGGCGACCGTCCTCTACCCGCCCACCATGGCCGCGTCCGCGATCGACCTCGCCCGCGCCCTCGGCCAGGGCAAGGGCGTCGGCGGTCTCGCCGAGTTCGAGATCCCGGCGTCCCTCACCCTCTACTCGGCCGTGGTCGACAAGACCAACGTCGACCAGTACATGCCCACCGGCTTCGAGTGAGGCGTCCTGCCGCACCCCCCACCGCGCACGGCCCGGGCCGCCCCGGCGGCCCACTGACGAGGAGGACATCTGCATGGAAGAGCCGGAGCAGTCCGCGGCACCGGAACGGTCCGTGACGCCGGATCGGTCCGCGGCACCGGACCGGCCCGCGGACCCGGAGCGGTCGGTGACACCGGAGCAGTCCGCGGCATCCGAGCGGCCCGCGACGGCGGAGCCGTCCGTGGCGGCCGGGCAGACCGTGGTGGCCGGGCAGACTGTGGCGGCCGGGCCGTCTGCGGCGGTACCGGGGCAGTTCGTGGTGGCCGGGCAGCCCGTGGCACCGGGGCAGTCCCTGACGTCGGAGCAATCCATCGCACCGGAGCAATCCGTCGCACCGGAGCAGCTAATCGCACCGGAGCAGCCCATCGCACCGGAGCAGTCCGCGGCACCGCTGCCGACCGCGGCGGCGGAGCGGCCCGCAACGGCAGAGCGACCCGTCGCGGCGGAGTCACCCGCCACGGCGGAGTCACCCGCCACGGCGGAGCGACCCGTCACGGCGGAGCGGCCCGCCGCACCGCCGCCGGGAACGGGCAAGCCCCCGCTGCGCATCGGCATGGTCGGCTACGCCTTCATGGGCGCCGCCCACTCCCAGGGCTGGCGCACCGCGGGCCGTGTCTTCGACCTGCCCCGGCGCCCGGTGCTGGCCGCCATCTGCGGGCGGGACGCGGACGCCGTGCGCGCGGCGGCCGACCGGCACGGCTGGGCCGCCGCCGAGACCGACTGGCGGGCGCTGATCGCCCGCGACGACGTCGACCTCGTCGACATCTGCACCCCCGGCGACAGCCACGCCGAGATCGCGCTCGCCGCCCTCGCCGCCGGCAAGCACGTCCTGTGCGAGAAGCCCCTAGCGAACACCGTCGAGGAGGCCGAGGCGATGACCGAGGCCGCCGAAACCGCCTATCGCAACGGCCAGTTGGCGATGGTCGGGTTCAACTACCGCCGCGTCCCCGCCACCGCGCTCGCCCGCCGGATGGTCGCCGAAGGCCGCCTCGGCACCCTGCGGCACGTACGGGTGGCGTACCTCCAGGACTGGCTGGTCGACCCCCAGTTCCCGCTCACCTGGCGGCTGCGCAAGGAACAGGCCGGCTCCGGCTCGCTCGGCGACCTCGGCGCGCACATCGTCGACCTCGCCCAGTACCTGGCGGGAGAGCCGCTGGCGGGGGTGTCCGCCCTGACCGAGACCTTCGTACGGCAGCGGCCGCTGCCCGGCGGGCCGACGAGCGGTCTCGCCGCCGTCTCCGCGAACGGCACCGGGACCGTCACCGTCGACGACGCCGCCCTGTTCACCGGCCGCTTCGCCTCCGGGGCTCTCGCCTCCTTCGAGGCCACCCGCTACGCCACCGGCCGCAAGAACGCCCTGCGTCTCGAACTCAACGGCGAACGCGGCTCGCTCGCCTTCGACCTGGAGCGGCTGAACGAGCTGTGGTACCACGACGCCACCGAGCCCGGCACGCACGCGGGCTTCCGCCGCATCCTCGTCACCGAGCCCGAGCACCCCTACCTGGACGCCTGGTGGCCGCCCGGCCACGGACTCGGCTACGAGCACACCTTCGTCCACCAGGCCCGTGACCTGGTGCACGCCGTCGCCGAGGGCCGTCGCCCCGAACCCTCCTTCGCCGACGGGCTCCAGGTGCAGCGCGTCCTCGCCGCGGTGGAGGAGAGCGCCCAGAAGAACTCCGTCTACACGCCGATCGCCGCCTGAGGGGACACGCCGTATGCCGCGCAGGTTCACGCTCTTCACCGGTCAGTGGGCCGACCTCCCGCTGGAGGAGGTCTGCCGCCTCGCCCGCGACTTCGGCTACGACGGCCTCGAACTCGCCTGCTGGGGCGACCACTTCGAGGTCGACCGGGCGCTCGCCGACCCCGCCTACGTCGCCTCCCGGCACGAGCTGCTCGACAAGTACGGCCTGAAGTGCTGGGCGATCTCCAACCACCTCGTCGGCCAGGCCGTCTGCGACGCCATCATCGACCAGCGCCACCAGGCGATCCTGCCGTCCGCCATCTGGGGCGACGGCGACCCCGAAGGCGTGCGGCAGCGGGCGGCGGCCCGGATGAAGGACACCGCGCGGGCCGCCGCCGCCCTCGGCGTCGACACCGTTATCGGCTTCACCGGGTCGGCGATCTGGCACCTGGTCGCCATGTTCCCGCCCGCGCCCGAGTCGATGATCGAGCGCGGCTACGAGGACTTCGCCGAGCGCTGGAACCCGATCCTCGACGTCTTCGACGCCGAGGGCGTGCGGTTCGCGCACGAGGTCCACCCCAGCGAGATCGCCTACGACTACTGGACGACCGTACGCGCGCTGGACGCCGTCGACCGCCGGCCCGCCTTCGGCCTCAACTTCGACCCCTCCCACTTCGTCTGGCAGGACCTCGACCCGGTCGGCTTCCTGTGGGACTTCCGCGACCGCATCTATCACGTCGACTGCAAGGAGGCCCGCAAGCGCCTCGACGGCCGCAACGGCCGCCTCGGGTCCCATCTGCCGTGGGGCGACCCGCGGCGCGGCTGGGACTTCGTTTCGGCCGGACACGGTGACGTGCCGTGGGAGGACGTCTTCCGGATGCTGCGGTCCATCGACTATCAAGGACCGGTCTCCGTCGAGTGGGAGGACGCGGGCATGGACCGGCTCCAGGGCGCGCCGGAGGCGCTGACCCGCCTCAAGGCGTACGACTTCGAGCCGCCGTCGGCCTCCTTCGACGCGGCGTTCGGCAACTGAACCGCCCCGGTGCCGGCCGGCGGCCCCACCGCCGGCCCGCACCGGACCCGCACGGCACCGCACCGCACCGCACGACTCTCCGGGATGACGGCGCATCCCGGCGCAGGCACCCGCCCGTACAACCCGCCCCTTTCTGGAGGCATTCGTGCACGGGAACGACCGGAACCACCCCACGACCGGCACCGGAAGAACCGACACCCCCGGGCGACCGCGCCAGGCCCTGCGCAGAGCCGTCGCCCTGCTCGGCGGGGCGCTGCTGGCCGGCGCCTCCCTCACCTTCGTGGCGCCCCAGGCCGGCGCGGCCGTGCCCGGCCGGGACGCCGCCGACGGCCGGAGCGCCGTGGCCGCAGAGGACTTCCAGCAGGTCACCCTGGCCAAGGGCGAGGCGGAGGTGGGCGAGCCCATGTCGCTCGCCGTCCTCCCGGACCGCTCCGTCCTGCACACCTCGCGCGACGGCGAACTGCGCCTGACCGACGCCGCGGGCAACACCAGACTCGCCGGGAAGATCGACGTCTACAGCCACGACGAGGAGGGCCTCCAGGGCGTCGGCGTCGACCCCGGCTTCGCGGAGAACCGTTTCATCTACCTCTACTACGCGCCCCCGCTGAACACCCCCGCGGGCGACGCGCCCGAGACCGGCACCGCCGCCGACTTCGCCCCCTTCGACGGCGTCAACCGCCTCTCCCGCTTCGTGCTGCGGACGGACGGCACCCTCGACACCGCCAGCGAGAAGAAGATCCTCGACGTCCCGGCCAGCCGCGGCATCTGCTGCCACGTCGGCGGCGACATCGACTTCGACGCCGCCGGCAACCTGTACCTGTCGACGGGCGACGACTCCAACCCGTTCCAGTCGGACGGCTTCACCCCGATCGACGAGCGCGCGAACCGCAACCCCGCCTTCGACGCCCAGCGCACCTCCGGCAACACCAACGACCTGCGCGGCAAGATCCTGCGCATCAAGGTGAACGCCGACGGCTCCTACTCCGTCCCCGATGGCAACCTCTTCCCGCCCGGCACCGACAGGACGCGGCCCGAGATCTACGCGATGGGCTTCCGCAACCCGTTCCGCTTCAGCGTCGACAAGGAGACCGGCATCCTCTACGTCGGCGACTACGGCCCCGACGCCGGCGCCGCCGACCCGGCCCGCGGCCCGGCCGGCCAGGTCGAGTTCGCCCGCGTCACCGGCCCCGGCAACTTCGGCTGGCCGTACTGCACCGGCGACAACGACGCCTACGTCGACTACGACTTCGCCACGAAGACCTCGGGCGCGCCCTTCGACTGCGCCGCCCCGAGGAACACCTCGCCGAACAACACCGGCCTGACCGAGCTGCCCCCGGCCCAGCCCGCCTGGATCCCGTACGACGGCGGCTCACTGCCCGAGTTCGGCAGCGGCTCCGAGTCCCCGATGGGCGGCCCGGTCTACCGCTACGACCCGGCGCTCGACTCGCCGGTGAAGTTCCCCGAGGCGTACGACGGCGACTTCTTCGCCGGGGAGTTCGGGCGGCGCTGGATCAAGCGGATCGAGCACGGCGGCGACGGCACGGTGCAGGCGATCTCCGACATCCCGTGGACCGGCACCCAGGTCATGGACATGGCCTTCGGCCCGGACGGCGCGCTGTACGTCCTCGACTACGGCACCGCCTGGTTCGGCGGTGACGAGCACTCGGCCCTGTACCGCATCGAGAACGCCACCGACGGCCACTCCCCGGTCGCCCAGGCGAGCGCGAGCCGCACCTCCGGCAAGGCCCCGCTGTGGGTCCGGTTCTCCTCCGAGGGCTCCACCGACCAGGACGGCGACGCCCTGACCTACCGCTGGGACTTCGGCGACGGCACCAGCTCCACCCAGCCGAACCCCGCCCACCGCTACCGCAAGAACGGCACCTACACGGCGACCGTGACCGCCACGGACCCCTCGGGCCGCACCGGCAGCGCCAGTGTGCGGATCGTCGTCGGCAACACCGCGCCCACCGTGGTGCTGGAGACACCGCGCGACGGACAGCTGTTCAGCTTCGGTGACGCCATCCCGTTCAAGGTGAGGGTCACCGATCCCGAGGACGGCACCGCGATCGACTGCGCCAAGGTCAAGGTCACCTTCATCCTCGGCCACGACTCCCACGGCCACCCGCTGACCTCGGCCAACGGCTGCACCGGCACCCTGCAGACCAGCGCCGACGGCGGCCACGACGAGGACGCCAACATCTTCGGCGTGATCGACGCCGAGTACACCGACGGCGGAGGCGGCGGCCAGGCCCCGCTCACCACCCACGACCAGAACGTCGCCCAGCCCAAGCACCGCCAGGCCGAGCACTTCGGCAACGGCTCCGGCGTCTCGGTCATCACCAAGGACACCGCGCACGGCGGCCGCACCGTCGGCAACGTCCACAACGGCGACTGGATCTCCTTCACGCCGTACCTCCTGAACAATGCCAAGAGCATCACCGCGCGCGTCTCCTCCGGTGGCGCGGGCGGCACCCTGGAGATCCGCGCGGGCTCCTCCACCGGCACCCTCCTCGGCAAGGCCACCGTCCCGGTGACCGGCGGCTGGGACGTCTTCCAGGACGTCAGCGCCGGCCTCTCCCGCGCCCCGCGCGGCACCACCACCCTGTACCTGGTCTTCAAGGGCAGCGGCACCGGCGCGCTGTTCGACGTCGACGACTTCACCTTCACCACCGGCTGAGAGGAGGCCGCGATGCGATCCACCGCACGACTGACCACCGCGGTCACCGCGGCGGCGCTGCTGCTCGGCGGCCTCGCCGCGCAGCCGGCGCTCTCGGCCGCGGAGGGCGCGCACGACGGCAAGCGCGTACTGGTCTTCTCCAAGACGGCCGGCTTCCGCCACGACTCCATCCCCGAGGGCGTCGCCACCGTGCGCGCGCTCGGCGAGCGGGGCGGCTTCACGGTCGACGCCACCGAGGACGCGGCCGCGTTCACCCCGGCCAACCTGCGCCGCTACGACGCGGTCGTGTTCCTCTCCACGACCGGCGACGTCCTGAACGCCACCCAGCAGTCCGCCTTCGAGGGGTTCATCCGCCGCGGCGGAGGTTACGTCGGCATCCACGCGGCCGCCGACACCGAGTACGACTGGGCGTTCTACGGCGGACTCGCCGGCGCCTACTTCCGGTCGCACCCGGCGATCCAGCCGGCCGACGTCCACGTCGAGGACCGCGCCCACCCGGCGACCTCCGGGCTGGCCCGCACCTGGCACCGCACCGACGAGTGGTACGACTACCGCTCCAACCCGCGCGAGCGCGCCCATGTCCTCGCCTCGCTCGACGAGTCCTCGTACACCGGCGGCACCATGCACGGCGACCACCCGATCGCCTGGTGCCAGACCTACCAGGGCGGCCGCGCCTTCTACACCGGCGGCGGCCACACCGAGGAGTCCTTCGCCGAACCCGCCTTCCGCGAGCACCTGCTCGGCGGGATCCGGTACGCCATCGGCGACGCCCAGGCCGACTGCCGCCCGGAGAACGGCTACCGTCCGCTCTTCGACGGCACCCAGGCCTCGCTGGACGGCTGGCGCCAGGCCGGCCCCGGCTCCTTCACCCTCTCCGACGACGGCACGCTCACCTCGTCCGGCGGCATGGGGATGCTCTGGTACGCCGCGTCCGGCTTCTCCGCCTACTCGCTGAAGCTGGACTGGCGCATGGCCGGCGACGACAACTCCGGGGTGTTCGTCGGCTTCCCGCCGTCGGACGACCCCTGGTCGGCGGTGAACCAGGGCTACGAGATCCAGATCGACGCCACCGACGTACCGGAGAAGACCACCGGTTCCGTCTACGGCTTCCGCTCCGCCGACCTGAGGAAACGCGACCGCGCGCTCAACCCGCCGGGGGAGTGGAACACGTACGAGATCCGCGTGGAGGGCGAACGCCTCCGCGTCTGGCTCAACGGCGTGAAGATCAACGATTTCACCAGCACGGACCCGGCGCGGAGCCTTCGGGACGGACACATCGGCATCCAGAACCACGGAGCCGAGGACCAGGTGTCCTTCCGCGACATCCGGATCAAGGAACTGCCCGCGACCGCCTCCCGGGACCTCCAGGGCTCCCAGGGCTCCCAGGGCTCCCAGGGCTCGCAGGGCGACTGAACGGCGGCGGGCGGGGGACGCCGGACCCCTGCCCGCCGTCCTCCGCCACCGCTACGGGGACGACATCCGGCCACATCGTGGGCACAAGGAGGCCGCTCATGTCCGCGTCCGTTTCCCGGCCACGCGTCGGCGTCTGGCTGATCGGGGCCCGCGGGTCCGTCGCCACCACCGTCGTCGCCGGCTGCGCCGCCGTCACGGCGGGACTGCACCCACCCACCGGCATGGTCACCGAGACCCCGCCCTTCGCGGACTGCGGGCTGCCACCCCTGTCCTCCCTCGTCTTCGGCGGCCACGACGTCGTCGACTGCCCCCTGCCCAAACGCGCCGAGGCGCTCGCCGCGGGCGGCGTCCTGCCGCCCGGCCTGCCGGCCGCCGTCGCCGCCGAACTCGCCGCCGCCGACCGGGAGATCCGGCCCGGCGGTCCGGCCCCGGGCGGCGCCGGCGACACCCGTGACGCGGAGGACCTGATCACCGTCTTCACCTCCGACATACGGGACTTCATACGGCGGCACGGGCTGCAGCGGGCCGTCGTGGTGAACGTGGCCTCGACGGAACCCGCGCCGGCCGGCGAGGAGCTGCCGGCCAGCTCCCTGTACGCGGCGGCGGCCCTGCGCGCCGGCTGCCCCTACGTCAACTTCACCCCCTCCACAGGCCTGCACCACCCGGCGCTGGCCGCGGAGACGGCCGCCTCCGGACTGCCGTACGCGGGCCGCGACGGCAAGACCGGGCAGACGCTGCTGCGCTCCGTGCTGGGCCCGATGTTCGCCCAGCGGGCGCTCACCGTACGCGCCTGGTCCGGCACCAACCTGCTGGGCGGCGGGGACGGCGCCGCCCTCGCCGACCCGGCCGCCGCCGCGGCGAAGAACGCCGGCAAGGAACGCGTCCTCGCCGACACCCTCGGCACCGTCCCCGAGGGCGAGATCCACATCGACGACGTGCCCGCCCTCGGTGACTGGAAGACCGCCTGGGACCACATCGCCTTCGACGGCTTCCTCGGCACCCGCATGATCCTCCAGACCATCTGGCAGGGCTGCGACTCCGCCCTCGCCGCGCCCCTCGTCCTCGACCTGGCCCGCCTCCTCGCCCGCGCCCACGAGCAGGGCCTTGCCGGCCCCCTCGCCGAACTGGCCTTCTACTTCAAGGACCCGGTGGGCAACGCCCCGTCGTCCCTCGGCGAGCAGTACACGGTCCTGCTGGACCTCGCGGAACGGCTACGGGGCGAGGGGCGGCCGCAGCCGCCCGAGGCGGAGCCGTTCGGAGCCACGGGGGCGGAGGCGGAGGCCGCCGGGACGACGGCGGAGCGTTCCGGGGCCGCCGGGGCGGGGCGTCGTCACGCTGCGACGGCGGAGCGTTCCGGGGCCGCCGGGGCGCAGGCTCCCGGCGTCGCCCGGGCCGAGTCGTCCGGGGAGCGCCGATGAGTGAGCGACACGTCGACGGGCAGGGACCGTCGGGCGAGACCGGCGGCGGGGCGCTGCGCGACGGGACCGGCCGCCGCACAGGCAGGCTCGCGCACCACGTGTCCGGCGGTGCCGGCCGCACCACCGCCCCGCTCCTCACCGGCACAGGCGGTGCCCCGGAGGCCTCCGACGCCCGCGACGCCCCCGACGTCTCCGACACGGGGGCCGCCCGGGCCGTGCGGGCCGCGCGGCGCGGTGGCCGGGACGGGGCCCGCGCCTGGGCGGAACTGCTGCGTCTGCCCGCCCTGTTCACCGTCCCCGGCGACGCCCTCGCGGGCGCCGCGGCGACGGGGACGCGTCCCGACACCCGCACACTGCTCGCCATCGGTTCCTCCCTCTGCCTGTACGAGGCCGGCATGGCCCTCAACGACTGGGCGGACCGCGCGGAGGACGCCCGGGACCGCCCGCACCGGCCGCTGCCCTCGGGCCGGGTCCGCCCGGTGGCGGCCCTGACCGCGGCCTGTGCGCTGACCGGCGCGGGGCTCGCCCTCGCCGCCCGCGCAGGGCGCCCCGCGCTGGCCGTCGCCGCACCCCTCGCGGCCACCGTCTGGTCGTACGACCTCGGCCTGAAGCACACCCCGGCCGGGCCGGCCGCCATGGCCGCCGCCCGCGGCCTCGACCTGCTCCTGGGTGCCGCGGCCGGCGGCGGTCGCACCCGTGCCGCCCTCCCGTCCGCGGCGCTGCTGGCCGGCCACACCCTCGCGGTGACGACGGTGTCCCGCCGGGAGGCGCAGGGCGGCTCGTCCGCCGGCCCGCTGGCCGCGCTCGCCGCCTCCGCCCTGCTGACCGGCCTGCTGACCCGCCGGCCCGCCCCACCGGAGTCCCGGCAGACCGCCGAGCCCCGGCAGGCGGTGGCGCTCCGGCAGGCCGTCGAGTCGTGGCAGGCCGCCGCGTCCCGGCAGACCACCGCATCCCGGCAGGCCGCCGAGCCCCGGCAGATCGCCGCCCTGCTGACCGGCCCGCTGACCCGCCGGCCCGCCCCACCGGAGTCCCAGCAGACCGTCACGTCGTGGCAGGCCGCCGAGTCCCGGCAGATCGCCGCCCTGCTGACCGGTCTGCTGACCCGCCGGCCCGCCCCACCACTGTCCCGGCAGGCCGCCGAGTCGTGGCAGACCGCCGCATCCCGGCGGACCACCGCACCCCGGCCGGCCGCCGAGTCCCGGCAGACCTCCGCCCTGCGGACCGCCCTCGGCGCCGCGTACGCCGCCACCGTCGCCCGCCCCTACCTGCACGCCGCCCTCAACCCCTCACCCCCGCTCACCCAGCGGGCCGTCGGCGGCGGCATCCGCGCCACCATCCCGCTGCAGGCCGCGCTGTGCGCCCGCGCCGGAGCCCGCGTCACCGCCCTGGCCGTCGCCGCCCTCGCCCCGATCGGCCGGGCCTGCGCGAGGAAGGTGAGCATCACATGACCACCCGCCCCGCCGCCGCCGGCACCCGCTCCCCCCTCCGCTTCGGCTACGGCACCAACGGCCTCGCCGACCTGCGCCTCGACGACGCCCTCGCCCTGCTCGCCGACCTCGGCTACGACGGCGTCGGACTGACCCTCGACCACATGCACCTCGACCCGTACGCACCCCTCCTCTCCGCCCGCACCCGCCGCGTCGCCCGCCGTCTGCACGCGCTCGGCCTGTCCGTCACCGTGGAGACCGGCGCCCGCTACGTCCTCGACCCGCGCCGCAAGCACGGCCCCTCCCTGCTGGACCCGGACCCGCGGGACCGGGCCCGCCGCGCCGACCTGCTGCTGCGCGCCGTGCGGATCGCCGCCGACCTCGGCGCCCACGCCGTGCACTGTTTCAGCGGCATCACCCCCGCCGGGACGGACCCGGACACGGCGTGGAAACGCCTCGCCGACAGCCTCGCCCCCGTCCTGGACGCCGCCGCCACCGCCGGCGTCCCCCTCGCCGTCGAACCCGAACCGGGCCACCTCCTCGCCACCCTCGCCGACTTCCACCACCTGCGCCGCCTCCTCGGCGACCCCGGACCCCTCGGGCTCACCCTGGACATCGGCCACTGCCAGTGCCTCGAACCGCTCCCGCCCGCCGACTGCGTCCGCGCCGCCGCCCCCTGGCTGCGCCACGTCCAGATCGAGGACATGCGGCGCGGAGTCCACGAGCACCTGCCGTTCGGCGACGGCGAGATCGACTTCCCGCCGGTCCTCGCGGCCCTGGCCGCCACCGGCTACCAGGGACTCACCGTCGTCGAACTGCCCCGCCACTCCCACGCGGGCCCGCACCACGCCGAGCGGTCCCTGCCCTTCCTCCGTCACGCGGCGCCGACCCCACAAGGGAGCACCCCATGACCCACGCACAGCCCGACCCGGGCGGCCCCACGCCGGGCGGCCCGGTACCGGGCGTCACCCTCGCCCGCGCCCCGCTGGACGACCTCCGCGCCCGCCTCGACGCCGAACTGTCCGGAGCCGCCCGCGCCTGGCTCGACCAGGCGCTCGCCGAGGCCACCGCCCACCCCGGCGCCCACGGTCCGATCTCGGTGTGGGAGCTGCGGCTCGCCGAGGCCGGCCGCCGCTGCGGCGCCGCCCACGCCGACGCCGCCCGCGTCCTCGTCCTGCACGCCGCCCGCGCCGACCCGGCCGCGCTGCGCCGCGTCTACGCCCAGGGCACCGCCGCCGAACGCCGCGCCGTCCTGCACGCCCTGCCCCACCTGGTGCCCGGCCCGGACGCCCTGCCGCTCGTCGAGGACGCCCTGCGCACCAACGACACCAGCCTGCTCGCCGCCGCCGTAGGCCCGTACGCCGCCCGCCACCTCGACCCGCACACCTGGCGCCACGCCGTCCTGAAGTGCCTGTTCACCGGCGTGCCCGTCGACGCGGTGGCCGGCTTGGCGGAGCGCGCCCGCGGCGACGCCGAACTGGCCCGCATGCTCGGCGACTACGCCGCCGAACGCACCGCCGCCGGCCGCCCCGTCCCCGAGGACCTGCACCGCGTACTGGCCCTGACCGAACCCGGCACCGAGAGCGCGCCCCCGCCCCCGTCGCACGGACCGGACGTCCCCCACGGCAAGGAGTCCTGATGCGCATCTTCGACCCCCACATCCACATGACCTCCCGCACCACCGACGACTACGAGGCCATGTACGCGGCCGGTGTCCGCGCCGTCGTCGAACCCTCCTTCTGGCTCGGCCAGCCCCGCACCTCGCCCGCCACCTTCTTCGACTACTTCGACTCCCTCCTCGGCTGGGAACCCTTCCGCGCCGCCCAGTACGGCATCGCCCACCACTGCACCATCGCGCTCAACCCGAAGGAGGCGAACGACCCGCGCTGCCGTCCCGTCCTCGACGAACTGCCCCGCTATCTCGTCAAGGACCAGGTCGTCGCCGTCGGCGAGATCGGCTACGACTCCATGACCCCCGCCGAGGACACCGCGCTCGCCGCCCAGCTCCAGCTCGCCGCCGACCACGGCCTGCCCGCCCTGGTGCACACCCCGCACCGCGACAAACTCGCCGGTCTGCGCCGCACCCTCGACCTGGTCCGCGAATCCGCCCTCCCGCCGGAGCGGGTGCTGCTGGACCACCTCAACGAGACCACCGTCAAGGAGGCCAAGGACAGCGGCTGCTGGCTCGGCTTCTCGGTCTACCCCGACACCAAGATGGACGAGGAACGGATGGTCGCCCTGCTGCGCGCCCACGGCCTCGACCAGGTCCTGGTGAACTCCGCCGCCGACTGGGGCAGAAGCGATCCGCTGAAGACCCGCAAGGTCGGCGACCTGATGCTCGCCGAGGGCTTCACCGAGGACGACGTCGACCGGGTGCTGTGGCGCAACCCCGTCGCCTTCTACGGCCTCAGCGGCCGGCTCACCCTCGACGTCGCCGCCACCGACGCCACCCACGAGGGCAACTCCATCCTGCGCGGCGGGGAGTGAGCGATGCGCTTCCGCCACCCCGACGGCTCCGTCGTCCACCTCGCCTACTGCACCAACGTCCACCCCGCGGAAACCCTCGACGGAGTCCTCGCCCAGCTGCGCGACCACTGCGAACCGGTGCGCCGCCGCCTCGGCCGCGACCGCCTCGGCATCGGCCTGTGGCTCGCCCGGGACGCCGCCCGCGCCCTCGTCGCCGACCCGTCCGCGCTGCGCGCCCTGCGCACCGAACTCGACCGGCGCGGCCTGGAGGTCGTCACCCTCAACGGCTTCCCCTACGAAGGGTTCGGCGCCGAGGAGGTCAAGTACCGCGTCTACCGCCCCGACTGGGCCGACCCGGAACGTCTCGACCACACCACCGCCCTCGCCCGCGTCCTCGCCGGGCTGCTCCCCGACGACGTCACCGAGGGCAGCATCTCCACCCTGCCGCTCGCCTGGCGCACCGCCGCCGACGAGGAACGCGCCGCGGCCGCCCGCACCGCCCTGGCCACCCTCGGCGAACGCCTCGACGCCCTCGCCGAACTGACCGGCCGCTCCCTGCGCGTCGGCCTCGAACCCGAGCCCGGCTGCGTCGTCGAGACCACCGGCGACGCCCTCGCCCCGCTGGCCGCCATCGCCCACCCCCGCATCGGGATCTGTGTCGACACCTGCCACCTCGCCACCTCCTTCGAAGACCCGGACACCGCCCTCGACGCCCTCACCGACGCCGGTGTCCCCGTCGTCAAATCCCAGCTCTCCGCCGCCCTGCACGCCGAACACCCCCACCTCCCCGAGGTCCGCGACGCCCTCGCCGCCTTCGACGAACCCCGCTTCCTGCACCAGACCCGCACCCCCACCGCGGCCGGCCTGCGCGGCACCGACGACCTCGGCGAGGCCCTGCGCGGCGACACCCTCCCGGACGGCGCACCCTGGCGGTCCCACTTCCACGTCCCGCTGCACGCGGCCCCCGCCGCGCCCCTCACCTCCACCCTCCCCGTCCTCAAGGCCGCCTTGGCCCGGCTCGTCGGCGGCCCGCACCCGCTCACCCGCCACCTGGAGGTCGAGACCTACACCTGGCAGGCCCTCCCGCCCGAACTGCGCCCCCACACCCGCGGCCGGCTCGCCGACGGCATCGCCGCCGAACTCGCCCTCGCCCGCGACCTCCTCACCGACCTCGGCCTGAAGGAGCTGCCGTGACCGCCCACACCCCGGCGCGCCCCACCCCGCTCCTCGTCCTCGACGTCGTCGGCCTCACCCCCCGACTCCTCGACCACATGCCGCACCTCAAGGCCCTCGCCCGGTCCGGCTCCCACGCCCCGCTCGGCACCGTCCTGCCCGCCGTCACCTGCGCCGCCCAGTCCACCTTCCTCACCGGCACCATGCCGGCCGAGCACGGCATCGTCGGCAACGGCTGGTACTTCCGCGAACTCGGCGAGGTGCTGCTGTGGCGCCAGCACAACGGTCTGGTCGCGGGCGACAAGCTCTGGGACGCCGCCCGCCGCGCCCACCCCGGCTACACCGTCGCCAACATCTGCTGGTGGTACGCCATGGGCGCCGACACCGACGTCACCGTCACCCCCCGTCCGGTCTACTACGCCGACGGCCGCAAGGAGCCCGACTGCTACACCCGCCCCGCCGGCCTGCACGACGAACTCACCCGCAACTTCGGCACCTTCCCCCTCTTCCAGTTCTGGGGCCCCGGCGCCGGCCTCGTCTCCAGCCGCTGGATCATCGACGCCACCCGGTACATCCAGCGCACCCGCCGCCCCGACCTGACCCTGTGCTACCTCCCTCACCTCGACTACGACCTCCAGCGCTTCGGCCCCGAGGACCCCCGCTCCCTGCGGGCCGCCGCCGACCTGGACACCGCGCTCGGCCCGCTGCTGGACGACGCCCGCGCCGAGGGCCGCACCGTCGTCGCCCTCTCCGAGTACGGCATCACCCGCGTGTCCCGGCCCGTCGACATCAACCGGGCACTGCGCCGCGCCGGACTGCTGGAGGTGCACACCCAGGACGGCATGGAATACCTCGACCCGATGGCGTCCCGCGCCTTCGCCGTCGCCGACCACCAGATCGCCCACGTCTACGTCCGCCGCCCCGAGGACCTGGCGGCGACCCGCGCCGCGCTCGACGGCCTGCCCGGCATCGACCTGCTCCTCGACGACGAGGGCAAGAAGACCCACCACCTCGGCCATCCGCGCTCCGGTGAACTCGTCGCCGTGGCCGAGCCGGACGCCTGGTTCACGTACTACTACTGGCTCGACGACGCCCGCGCGCCCGACTTCGCGCGCCTCGTCGAGATCCACCGCAAACCCGGCTACGACCCGGTCGAACTCTTCATGGATCCCCTCGACCCCTACGTCAAGGTGAAGGCGGCGACGGCCCTCGCCCGCAAGAAGCTGGGCCTGCGCTACCGCATGGCGGTCGTGCCTCTGGACCCCTCACCCATTCGGGGCAGCCACGGCCGCCTCCCGGCGAGCGACGACGACGGTCCGCTCCTCATCTGCTCCACCCCCCGCGCTGTCGGCGACCGCGTCGCGGCCACCGACGTGAAAGCACTCCTGCTCCGGCTGGCCGGTCTGTCCTGACCTGTCACCAGTGAAGCACCCACCACTGACAACGGCCCCCGACCCCAAGGAGTTCCAGGCATGAGCCGCTTCTCCCAGCCCGACCCCGAACTCACCCACCGCCTCACCAGACGAGGCATGCTCGGTGTCGCCGCCGGCGCCACCGCCGCCGGCCTGCTCGGCGCGGCGTCCGCCCCCGCGGCCGCCGCCGGCAACACCACGGCCGGCACCGCGAGCGCGCCCGGCCGGGGCCGCCCCGTCCTGCCGCCCGGCCGGCTCGGCATCCAGCTGTACAGCCTGCGCGACAAGGTCTCCACGCTCGGCTTCGGCCCCGTCTTCGCCGAACTGGAGAAGTACGGCTACGACGAGGTGGAATTCGCCGGATACACCCAGGGCTCCGCGGGCGCCATCACCCTCGCCCAGCTCAAGCGCCTGGCCCGGAACCACGGCCTCAACCCCATCGGCAGCCACGTCAACTATCACTCCAGCGACCCCAACGCCTACACCTTCGCCACCAACCTCACCAAGGTCCTCGACGACGCCCAGGCACTGGGCCTGAGGCACATCGGCACGGCGTCCAACCCGTTCCGCTACGGCTCGACCGTCGACGCCTGGAAGCGCGCCGCCGAGGACTTCAACACCTACGGCGCGGCGGCGAGGGCGCGCGGCATGAAGTTCTACCAGCACAACCACTCCGAGGAGTTCTCCTTCGCCACCGACAAGCCGCACGTCCGCCTCTACGACGTGCTGCTCGCCGAGACCGACCCCGACCTGGTCTACCTGGAGATGGACATCTACTGGGCGTACGTCGGCCAGTTCCGCTTCTCCAAGCGGCCCGACGGCACACCCGCCCCCTTCGACCCCCTCGACTACGTCCTGAGGCAGCCCCACCGCTACCCCCTGTTCCACGTGAAGGACGGGGTCAGCGACCCGACCACCGAGCACGGCTACCGCATGGTCGACGTCGGTGACGGGGACATCGACTACCGGCGGTTCCTGTCGGCCGTCACCCGGCTGCGCGGCGAGCGCTTCGCCCACCACTGGCAGGCCGAGCACGACAACCCGGCCGAGTCCTTCGCCTTCGCCCGCAAGTCCAGCGAGCACCTGCACTCGCTGCGGGAGAAGTGCTGACCGCATTCGCACCCGCACCTGGCACCATCGAGTGACAGCGCCGTCGCAAGCGGTGACGGTCCCCTTCCGGGTGTCCGCCCGCCGCCCCCTGTCTCCCCGGCCTGCGAATACGCAGGTGAAAGGCACTCCGAAACCTTGGTATTGTTGTCCCTGTCGCCGCGGGGGGAACACCCCGGCAGGGCGGCAGACACCTGGTCCGGGTGGCGGAATGGCAGACGCGCTAGCTTGAGGTGCTAGTGCCCTTTATCGGGCGTGGGGGTTCAAGTCCCCCCTCGGACACAGATCACGAGTGGTGGTCGGGAGCGATCCCGGCCACCATTTCTGTGTTCCGCGACCTGTTCACCGCTCGGCGATCTTCCCGCCCGGTGCCACGGCGCCCCGGTGTCCTTCACCCGAGTGGCTGACCCGGTGATCAACGCTCTCAGGCCGAAAGACCAGGTCACATCGGTTTCGAACGGATTGACGAGGAGCGCTCCGCGGGTGGTGCACCGCCAGGCGGGTAGAGGCCCGGCCTGACGCCGAGGAAGGAGCGGAGCATGTCCACAGACCGTGAGGCTGCCCATGCCATGGCGGTGGTCGAGCCAGTGGTCGAATCCGTTGTCGAGTTGTGGCACCGCGCTCGCCGGGATGTCGCACCCACCGTCTCCGAGCAGCAATTGCGTGCGCTGGCCGCGCTCTCGGAGAGCGCCTGCGCTCTCTCTTCCGACACACTCGCGGACTGTCTGGGCATCAGCCGGTCGTCGGTGACCCGGCTGTGCCACCGGCTGGAGGCGCGCGGCCTGGTGCGCCGTACTCCGGCGGGGCGCCACGTCGAGGTGGCCCTCACCGGGGCGGGGCGAACCCTTCTGGAGGCGACGCGCCAGCGTCGCCGTCAGCTGCTGGAGCAGGCACTCTGGGTCAGCCCGTCCCCCGAGCAGCGCATTCTGCGGGACGCGCTCGGCCTCGTGTGCGGGTTCGTGGGGGCCAAGGCATGGGTGCCTCGGCCACGCAAACCCGTCTGACCGGCGCCACCGCCGGGGCCCGCCGCACCGGCCGCGGTCCGCCACACCGAACGCGGTCCGCCGACCGACAGCGGCCCGCCCCACCGAAGGGGGCCCGCGCACCGGCAGACGCAGCCGGTGCGGCGGGCCGCTGAGCGTTCAGGCCGAGGCGGGGGGCTGCCGACGGGCCTCGTCGGCCACCTGCCCGCCGGACTGCCTGGCCTGCTCGGAGACGTGTCCGGTCTGTTCCCGCGCTTCCTCCTTGGTGGTGCGGGCGGCCTCCGTCGCGGTGTCCTTCACTTCCTGAGCGGCCTGCCTGGCGGTCTCGGCGGCGTCGTCCTTGAGGTGCTGCGCGGACTCCATCACCGCCTGCTTGGCCGGCTCCAAGGCCTGACCGGCCTGCTCGGTGAGCTGGGCGGCCGCCTGTTCCTCCGCTTGCGTGGTCGGCAGGAGCGAGGCGGCCAGCAGACCGGCGCCGAAGGCGATCAGTCCGGCCGCGAGCGGATTGCCCTGGGTCTGCCGGACGGCCTGCTCAGGGGCGCTGCCGACGGCCTCACCGACCTGCCCGGCGGTCCGGCGCACGGTGTCCGCCGCCTGGCCGGCGCTCTCCTGCACCGACGCGGCGGCCTGCTGCGTACGCCCCTGGACCGCGCCCGCGGTCCCGGAGGCGGAGCCCATGACCCGCTCGCGCATTCCGGAGACCGCGCCGCGGACCCGATGGGTGCGGCGGCGCATCACGCGCGCGGGGCTGGTGCGGTCGGCCAACCGGTCGACGTTCTGCGACAGTCGGCCACGGGTCGCTTCGATCTCGGCCCTCACTTG
The DNA here is from genome assembly GCF_040678395.1 of Streptomyces sp. NPDC052687. Taxonomy (NCBI): domain Bacteria; kingdom Bacillati; phylum Actinomycetota; class Actinomycetes; order Kitasatosporales; family Streptomycetaceae; genus Streptomyces; species Streptomyces sp. NPDC052687. The sequence goes on from NZ_JBFATR010000013.1 coordinate 89,090, forward strand.
GTCGGGTGACGTGCCCATCGGGCGTCCTCCTTCAGGGTCTCCACGGTCTGCTGCGGTTTCGGCGACACCTCTCGCATCCGGGAGCGGCCCATGACGAACAGCACCGCTCCGATTCCCGCCCACAGAGCGGTGACGATGAGGGCCGCCCAGGCGGCGTCCATCACGTTGGCCAGGCCGAACACGGCCGCGAGCGAGGCGAACAGGGCGACCATGTACCCGGCGAAGCCCGCCCCGCCGAACATGCCGCCCACCTTCCCCGCTTTGGTGGCCTCCTGGCGTATCTCCACCTTGGCCAGCTCGATCTCCTGCCGCAGGAGTGTCTGTACGTCCGAGGTGACCTCGGACAACAGCTCTCCCACCGAGCGGTCCTGGCCGCGTGGCTCGGGTGTGAACGACGGCATGTCACACCCCCGGGTAGACCGGCGGCACCGGCGGCACCGGCGGCGCGGCGCCCTCCGGCAGTTGCGGTGGTGGTGGCGGCGGTGGCGTGGCGGTGCCCGCCATGGACGGCTGCGTGGCGGCGCCCGCCATGGACGGCTGCGTGGCGTCGCCCGCCATGGACGGCTGCTGCTGTGCGGACCGGGCCTTGCCGCCGGCCTTGCCCATCCTGCCGACGGCCAGGCCCGCCAGCGCCGCACCCGCCAGGAACGCGCCCGGCCGCCGGCGAGCGAAGCCCTTCAGGTTCTCGGTCATGCCGGCCACCCCGTGCTGGTCCAGGTACTCGGCGGCGCGGTGACCTCCGTCCGCCACCTGCGTCACGAGACTGCGGGCCGGGGACTCGCCGGGCGCGTTGTCCGCCAGAGCGGCCAGATCGTCCGCCCACTGCCGTACCGTGCCCGCCGCGCGCCGCGCCTGCTCCTCCATCTCCTGGGTCACGCGTTCCCGCAGGTCGGACACCGCGCTCTCGGTCTGCCGGCGGGCCTCTCCGGTCACCGTTCTGGCCTGCTCCAGCGCTGTGCTCCCGACCTGGCCGGCGGCCTGGCCCGCCTGGCCGGTCACGGCCGAGGCCTGTTCCTTCGCCGTCTGTCCGGCCCGCTGGACACGCTCGGGACCGCCGTCCGTCGGTTCAGCAGTCATCGCTTCCTCCCTGCTGCGCGCGTACACCGTTCCGGGCCTTCGCCGCCCTGTACGCGCCGGTATGGATGTGGCAGTTGGTGCGCTTTGCCGCGTATCCGGACGTACGCCAATGAAACGGGCAAATGGCAGCGACCGTGGATCGCTGTCGGAGGGACATTGAGGAGGTCCCTGTGTGACGAAGGCGGTGGGGGCCATGGAACGGCGGCCCTTGGTCGTGGGCGTCGACGGCTCGGAGCCCGGTCTGCTGGCGGTGGACTGGGCCGCCGACGAGGCGGTCCGGCACGGTCTGGCGCTGCGGATCGTCCACGCGTCGCTGTGGGAGCGGTACGAGGCCGACGCGTTCCAGGACGCCCTGGGAGGTGATCCGGAGCCGGTCACCGAGCACGATCTCGCCGAGGCCATCCTGGCGCAGGCCGCGGAGCGGGCCAGGCGGCGCGCCTCCATGCTGGAGATCAGCACCGATCTGGTGCCGCAGGACGCCGCGTCGGCGCTGCTGCGGGAGGCCGCCGGCGCCACCGCCGTCGTGACCGGGTCGAGGGGCCGGGGACCGATCCGGGAGCTGCTGCTCGGCTCGGTCGGCCTGTCCCTGGCGGCCCGCGCCACCTGCCCGGTCGTCGTGGTACGCGGCAGCCTGCGCAATCAGGACGTGGCGAACGGCCGCGTCGTCCTGGGCGTCGGCGGTCCGGCCACCGGTCCGGCGGCGGCGCGGTTCGCGCTGCGCGAGGCCGCGGTGCGCCACAGCGTGCTGGAGGTCGTACGGGTCTGGCACCGGCCGGCCCACCGGGCCGCCGGGCACCCGCTGCTGCGCGGAGAGCCGGCTCATCACCTGGAGGAAGAGGCCTCGGCGCTGGTCGACGAGACCCTGCGTGCCGTGGGGGACCTGCCGGACGGGCTCTCCCGCCCCGACGTGCGGCGCCTGGTGACCGACGGGTCCACCCGCCAGGTGCTGCTCGCCCGCTCCGCCGCGGCCGACCTCCTGGTCGTCGGGGCCCACCGCCGTCACGGGCATCTCGGGCCGCAGCTCGGGGTGGTGGGGCACACGCTGCTGCATCACGCCGACTGCCCGGTGGCGGTGGTCCCGCACCAGGACCAGAAGTGACGTCGCCCTCGCACCGCCGCGTCGCCCTCGCGCCGCCGCGTCGCCCTCGCACCGCCGCGTCGCCCTCGCGCCGCCGCGTCGCCCTCGCGCCGCCGCGTCGCCCTCGCGCCGTCCCGTCGCGACCGCACGCGTCACAGGCTCTGCGCGGGCCAGTCCAGCAGGCGGGCGCCGATGACGGCGGTGTGGAGGGTGTAGCGGCGGGCGGGGTCGGTGGGGTTCACGCCGGTGAGCTGGTGGATGCGTTCCAGCCGGTACGTCAGGGCGCGCACGCTCAGGGAGAGCCGCCGGGCCGCCTCGGCGGCGACGCAGCCGCAGTCGAAGTAGGCGACGAGGGTGTCGAGGAGCGGCTGGGCGCCGTTGCGGGCGGTGGTGAGCGGGCCGAGGGTGCCCTGGACCAGGTCGGCCATGGCCTGGCGGTCACGGGTGAGGACGGGATAGACGAGCATGTCGGCCGCGCGCAGCACGGGCTCGTCGAGGTGGAGGCGGTCCGCGAGTTCCAGTGTGTTGAGCGCCTCCTCGTAGGAGTGGACGACGCCGCCCGGACCGGGCTGGGGGCGCCCGATCGCGACCCGGCCGCCGCCGGTCGCGGCGTGCGCCTGCCGGGCGAAGTGGGTCAGGATCTCCGGCTGGTCGCCGGGGGCGACGCACAGGAGCCGGCCGCCCTTCGTGGTCAGCAGGAAGTCGCGGTCGCCGAAGCGGAGGATGAGCGCCTGCTCCACCTGCCGGGGGACCGGGGCGCCCTCCTCGTACCCGCCGGAGCCCTCGGCGACGGCCACGGCGTGGGCGCGGGAGAGCCGCAGCCCGAAGCGTTCCGCGCGCTCGGCGAGGCGGCCCAGGTCGGAGCGGCCGTAGAGGAGGTCGTCGATGAACTCGCGGCGGGCGGCCTCCTCCTGCCGTACGGCGAGCCGCTGGGCCCGCTCGTAGCCCGCGGCGACCGCGTCGATCGCCTGCTCGACGGCGGCGAGCACGCTGTCGGCGGTGCCGGGGGTGTGGGGCCAGGCGGTGCGGGTGGCGGCGAGATACGCGCCGACCAGGGCGCGCAGGCCCAGTCCGGCGTCGGCGGCCCGCTCGCCGAGGACCCGGCGGGACTCCAGCTCGTCGCGGGTCAGGCGGCGGCCCGTGGCGGACACCTCGGCCAGGATGCGGGCGTAGCCGTCGAGGTACGGCTCCGGTGGTGCGGGTTCCGCCACGCGTACCCCCTTCCAGACGTCCGGCGGTATCCGGCGGATCTTGACGACTTCCTGACAGTGCCAGGCACGCAGACCTTAGAGAACTCTGCCGGGACTCGGCAATGCGCCGGCCCGCGCCGCCGGTGCACCATGGCCGCGGGGAGCACAACGGATCGCTCCGGTGCCGGTGACCGGCAGTACGCCGGGAACCGGCACCGGGCGTGAGGCGCGCCCCTCAAGGCGTGCCCCGTCAAGGCGTGCCCCGTCGAGCGCGCCGCGTCGGCCGTGCCGCGGCAGATGTGAGGAGACCTCCGGACGGAAGGAGTCATGATGACCGCGTTCCTGATCCCGCTCGCCGCCGCGACGGCGGTCGTCGTCCTCCTCACGGCCGTCCTCATGCGCCGCGACCAGCGCCGGGCCGCCACCGTGTGGTGGACGGAGGAGGCACCGGCGGGCACGACGCGCGGCCCCGCCCCGGCCGGTGACCGACGTCCGCCCAGGCCGGCTCGGGGTTGAGCCGGGCACGGGTGAACGGGCCGCGGGGCGGGTCCTCGCGAAGATCCGCATCGACCCGCCGAGCACCAGCCCCCGGACCCCACCGAGCGGCTCCGGCTCCGCGCAGACCCCACCCAAGGGGTACGTCCCGCTCCCCGTCGCTCGCGGGCCGGGCCTCAGCCGACGGGCGGGCGGCGGCCGGCCCAGGGGAGGGCCAGTTCGAGGGCGCGGGCCGCCTGGAGGAGCAGGTCCTCGCGCCAGGGGGCGGCGACGAGCTGCACGCCGACGGGCAGGCCGGTCGCGTCGTCGTGGTGGACGGGGACGGACACCGCCGGCTGGCCCGTCACATTGAACAGCGACGTGAACACCCCCAGGGGATAGCTGTTGCGCAGGGCCGCCAGGGGATCCTCGTCGGTGCCCGCCCGCAGGGCGCCGACGCGCGGCGGGAGGCGGGCCGTCGTCGGGGTGACCAGCAGGTCGAAGCCGGCGACGAAGCCCTCCACGACGCGCCGCGACAGCCGCTGGGTCCCGCGCACCGCTTCCGCGTAGGCCCAGGAGTCGACCGCGCGTGCCGCGTCCCGCAGGACCCGGTTGTGCGGCTCGACCCGGTCCGGGTCCGCGAGCGGGACACCGGCGCCGCCGAGGTTCCAGAGGGTCGTGAAGGACCCGACCAGCTCGTCGGCCGGGGGCAGCGGCAGCGGCGTGTCCACGAGGTGCCCGCCGGCCGATTCGAGCGCCCGCAGGGTGACGTCGACGGCCGCCCGGCACGCCGGGTCCACGGCAATGCCGTCGATCGGGGAGTCGGTGAGCACACCGATCCGCAGCCCGGCCGGCAGCTCCGCGCGCAGCGCGGCCGTGAACGGCCGGCGCGGGCTCGGAGGCGACCACCAGGCGCCCGGGTCATGACGCGCGAGCACGTCGAGGACGGCCGCGGTGTCCGCCACCGAGCGCGTGACCACCCCGCTGGTGGCCAGCCCCTCCACGCCGATCACCTCGTTGGTCACCAGGCCGCGGGTGGGCTTGAGCCCGACGAGGCCGGTGCACGAGGCGGGGATGCGGATCGACCCGCCGCCGTCCTCGGCGTGCGCGAGCGGCGCCATCCCGGCGGCGACCGCGACGCCCGCACCGCTCGACGACCCGCCGGGGGTGCGGTCCGGGTCCCACGGGTTGCGCGAGATCCCCAGGGCCGGGCTCTCGGTGAAGGGCAGGGTGCCGAACTCGGAGGTGGTGGTCTTGCCGAGCAGGACGAACCCCGCGTCCAGGAACCGCCGTACCACCGGATCCGACGCCGTGGCCGGCCGCCGGTCCGCGCCGGCCGAACCGTGCGTGGTGGGCCAGCCGGCCACGTCGACGAGGTCCTTGACGGGCAGCGGGACGCCGAGGAAAGGCGGCAGATCCCTGGCCGCCGACGACGACCGCGACCCGGCCCGGACCACCGCGTCGGCCGCCTCCGCCGCGGCCTTGCGGACGTCGTCGTCGGCCCGGTGACAGAAGGCGTTCAGGCGGGGGTCGAGCGCGTCCATCCGCTCGAGGAACATCTCCGCCACCTCCACCGGGCTCACCTCCTTCCCGCGGATCGCGGCGGCGAGTTCGACGGCCGGCGTGAACGGGTCGATCGGTGAGCGCATCACAACGGTCCTTCCCGGTGCGGGTGTTCACGGCCGCGCTCAGCGGCGCGCCGCCAGTCTCCGGGCACCCGCCCCGGACCGTCTTGGACGAATGTCCCGTAACCTGGCGCCATGCCATCCGCCGAGCGGGCCCCGGACGCCGCCGCGGTGTGGGACATCGCCACCCCGTCGCGGCCCGGTCGGCTGCCCGGGGTCGGCATGGCCGGCTTCCGCGCCCGTACGGCGGACCTGGTCGATCTGAGCGTCGTGCCGTACCCGGCGGTCACGGTCGCCGTCGACCTGGGGGACGGCTCGCTCGCCGTGGCCGACACCAGCGGCCGGCGGCAGGCGGGGAGTGTGGTCGTCGGGCTCGGGCCGAGCGGGGTCAGAGGGCGCGGCCGTGCCATCGAGTGTCTACAGGTGCGGCTGTCGCCGCTGGTCGCGCACGCGGTGCTGGGCGCGCCGTCGCAGCCGGCCGGGACGGTGCTGTCGCTGGAGGACCTGTGGGGCCGTGACGGCGCGCGCACCGGGGAGCGGCTGCGCGAGGCCGGCTCGTGGGAGGGACGGTTCGCGCTCGCGGAGGCCGCCCTCGCCCGGCGGCTCGACGAGGACCGGGCGCCCGATCCCGAAGTCGCCTTCGTCTGGCGGCGGTTGGTGGCGAGCCGGGGCCTGGCGCGGGTCGAGTCGCTGGCCGCCGAGGCCGGATGGAGCCGCAAGCGGCTGTGGTCCCGGTTCCGCGCCCAGATCGGCCTCGGCCCCAAGCGCGCGGCCCGGCTGATCCGCTTCGACCACGCGGTGCACCGTCTCGCCGCCGGGCACGGCGCCGCGCTCGTCGCGGCGGAGAGCGGTTACGTCGACCAGTCCCATCTCCACCGTGACGTCCGGGCGTTCGCCGGGGTGACGCCCGGCGCGGTGGCGGACGCGCCCTGGCTCGCGGTCGACGACGTGGCCTGGTCCGCACCCGCCTACCTGTCCGCGGCCTGACACGGCGTCAGCCTTACGGGAGGCCTGGCGGCCGGCCTCCCGTAAGCCCCGGCGACCCCCTTCCGACTGCCCCTGCGCTCAGCTGTCCAGGAAGCCCGTCACGAGCTTGACGAAGGCGTCCTCCTGCTCGAAGAACATCACATGCCCCGTGTCGATCTCGGCGTAGGAGCTGTGGGGGAGGGCGGCGTGCAGCGCGCGGCTGTGCTCGACGGGGACGGTGATGTCCTGGGCGGCACCGATCACGAGCGAAGGGGCCTGGATCCGGGGCAGCAGGTGCCGGATGTCGACCCGCAGGTCGTAGGCGATGTGCCGCAGAGTGCCCTCGGTGGGCGGCATGTTGGGGATCAGGGCCTCGAACCGCTCCCGCCCGATGGCGTTGAGGAAGCCGCGGCTGAAGCCGGTCATCGCCACGGCCCGGCCGAACGCGGCCGGGGAGGCGGTGCCCAGCTCCTGCCAGAGGGTGAACAGGCTGCGCAGGTACGCGTCGGAGTCGGTGTGGGCCCAGCCGGCCGCGAGCACCAGACGCCGTACGAGGTCGGGGCGCAGGGCGGCCACGGTGGCGGCGACGGTGGCCCCCATGGAGAAGCCCAGCAGGTCCACCGGGCCGTCGGCGGCGTCCTCGATGACGGCGACGACCTGCGCGGCCAGCCCCTCCGCGGTCAGCGGACCACCGTCGTCGGTGGTGGCCTCGGTGCCCGACAGATCGGGGGCGATCACGGTACGGTGCCCGGCGAACCGGGGTGTGATCTCACCCCAGTTGACGGCGGCGCCCGCCGAACCGGTGCCGTGGACCAGGACCAGTGCGGGGCCCTCGCCGGTCCGGTGGTAGTGGACCCGCGCGCCGTCGACGGTCAGGGTGGGCATGGGACGCTCCTCGTGTCATCCGCCGGCGCCTCGTGCCCCGGCCCCGCCCACACTGCCGCCGCGGCGGACGGGCCGGGAGAGACCTCCTCAGCCTGGGACCGGCGATCCCTGGCTGCGCGGAGCAGGGGTGTTGCAGGATGGCGGCCATGACGATCGACCGTGCCGGCCTCGCCGACTTCCTGCGCCGCTCCCGCGACCGTGTGCGCCCCCAGGACGCCGGGCTGCCCGTCGGCCCGCGCCGCCGCACCCCGGGACTGCGCCGCGAGGAGGTCGCCCAGCTCGCCGGCATGTCGGCCGACTACTACATACGGCTCGAACAGGGCCGCGGCCCGCAGCCCTCCCCGGAGATGCTGGCGGCCCTGGCCCGCGCCCTGCGGCTGTCCGACGACGAGTCCGACCACCTCCACCTCCTCGCCGGCCGGCGCCCGCCCGCCGCCCGCACCTGCGGCGACCGCGTCCACCCCGGCCTGCTGCACCTGGTGGACCAACTGCCCACCACCCCGGTGCAGGTGCTGAACGACCTGGGTGACGTGCTGGCGCAGAACGCGATGGCTGAGGCGCTGCTCGGCGGGGTGTGCTCGGTGTCCGAGCACGGCCGCAACATCGTCTGGCGCTGGTTCACCGACCCCGCGCAGCGCGCCGCGTACCCGTCCGACGAGCACGACTACTACAGCCGGCTGCACGTCGCCGACCTGCGGGCCGCCGCGGGCCGGCGCACCGGCGATCCCGCGGCGGCCCGTCTGGTACGGCGCCTGCGCGAGGCCAGCGAGGAGTTCGGCGCCCTGTGGGACCTGCACGAGGTCGCCGTACGGCGGTCGTCCAGGATGCGCGTGCTGCACCCGCTGATCGGCCCGGTCGACCTGGACTGCCAGGTCCTGCTCGCGCCGCGCGGAGACCAGCGCGTCATCCTCTACACCCCGCCCGTCGGCAGTGACGCGAGCGAACGCCTCGCACTGCTGAAGGTGGTGGGCAACGGCCAGTTCACCGCGGCGGACAGCGCCTGAGAGCACGGTCAGCGCCTGAGAGCACGGTCAGCGCCTGAGAGCACGGACAGCGCCCGCGAGCACGGCGGGGGAGGACCGCCGGTGACCGTTCCACGCGCGGGCGCGCGGGCGCGCGGGCGACGGGCGGGGCACGTGGGCGGGGCCGGCCCCGAAGCCCGGCCGCGCGCCCACGGGAGGCGAGCGCGCGACGCCCGGCGCAGAGTGGGGGCATGACCGACCACGACAGGCCGACGGCGGCAGCGGCGGTGCGCGGGCTGGATCCGCTGGGCGCGCAGCCGGTCCCCTCGCGTACGTCGAGCAGATCGCGCACCACCGCGTACCGCACCTTCTGGTGCCCGGGGTTGCCGGCGACCGCGCGCAGCAGCCGGTCCCGCCACTGGGTGGCCTCCTCCAGGTAGCCGGTGCCGATGAGCGCCTGGAGGGTGAACGTGGCGTCGCGCGGCCGGCAGTAGCGGTAGTCCCAGTTGCGGGGGCCGCCGGGCTGTTCGGGCAGTGAGGTGGTGGCCGCGGCGACGATGCCGCCGGTGGGCCGGTAGGTGAGGGCACTTGTCATATGCCAACGGCATGAAAACCGCATATGCCCCCGGTATGGGGATTACGTCGGACTCAGGCGGACTCGGGTGCCTCCGTACGGGTGGGGTGCGCTTGAATCCGGGTCGTCCGGGAATCTGGTCTGCATGGCGCTGGTGAGTGAGGTGACCGACGAGTCGGCGGAACGTCTTGTGTCACCGGTCTGTTCGCACAACGAGTGGGATCCGCTGGAGGAGATCATCGTCGGGCGGCTCGACGGGTCGCGGATCCCCCCGACCCACCCGGTGGTGACGTGCAACGTGCCGCCGTGGGCCGCGCGGCTGCAAGGGCTCGCCGGCGGTTTCCGGTACCCGCGGCTGCTGGTCGAGCGGGCGCAGCAGGAACTGGAAGGGTTCGTCGCGCTGCTCACGTCCCTCGGCGTCACCGTCCGCCGCCCCGACGCCGTCGACCACGGACGGCGCTTCGGCACCCCGGACTGGTCGTCACGCGGCTTCTGCAACAGCTGTCCGCGCGACAGCATGCTCGTGATCGGCGACGAGATCATCGAGACGCCGATGGCCTGGCCCTGCCGGTACTTCGAGACGCACTCCTACCGCCCGATCCTCAAGGACTACTTCCGGCGCGGCGCCCGCTGGACCTCGGCCCCCAAGCCACAGCTCACCGACGACCTGTTCGTCGAGGGCTTCCGCGTCCCCGGGCCGGACGAGCCCATGCGCTACATCCTCACCGAGTTCGAACCCGTCTTCGACGCCGCGGACTTCGTGCGCGCCGGACGGGACCTGTTCGTCACCCGCAGCAACGTCACCAACCGCATGGGCATCGAGTGGCTGCGCCGCCACCTGGGCCCCGGCTACCGCATCCACGAGATCGAGAGCCGCTGCCGCACGCCCATGCACATCGACACCACTTTCGTCCCGCTGGCACCCGGAAAGGTGCTGGTCAACCCCGACTACGTGGACGTCGACCGGCTGCCCGAGGTGCTGCGCTCCTGGGACGTCCTGATCGCCCCCGAGCCCACCCCCATCCGGGACCCGCTGCTGAAGGTCACCTCGATGTGCGGCCGCTGGCTCAGCATGAACGTGCTCATGGTGGACGAGAAGCGGGTGATCGCCGAACGCCACCACACCGAGATGCTGCGCTCCCTCGAACGCTGGGGCTTCGAGCCGATCCCCTGCGACCTCCTGCACTACGCCCCGTTCGGCGGCTCGTTCCACTGCGCGACGCTGGACGTGCGCCGGCGCGGGACGCTGGAGTCGTACGTCGACTGACGCGCCCGGCGGCGGGCGCGGGCCGGGTGGCCGACGCCGACGTGGCCTGGCCGGTGCGGCTACGGTTTTGCCGGCGCGGTGCGGCCTGCCGGCCCGGTCTCAGACGCAGCAGGTCCCGCCCGGCGCGCAAGCGCACGCCTGACTTTCGCGCGGGGTGGACGGGGCCGGTGCCGTGGGCACGGCGGGCGTCGCAGGTGCTGTGGGTGGGGCGGGGGCCGTGGGCGGGGCGCAGCAGCCCTCGCCGCGCCAGGCGGCCCGCCCTTCCCTGACGGCGACGGCGGCGATGGCGAGGGCGGCGAGCGGGTCGGCCCAGGACCAGCCCAGCGTGGCATTGAGAAGCAGTCCGGCCAGCAGGGCGGCGGACAGATACGTGCACAGCAGGGTCTGCCGGGAGTCGGCGACCGCGCTGGCGGAGCCGAGGGCCCGCCCCGCCCGGCGCTGCGCGGCCGAGAGGAACGGCATGACGGCGAGGGAGAGCGCCGCGAGCACGATGCCGGTGACGGAGCGCTCGGCCGGCTCTCCGGTGCCCACGAGGGCGCGTACGGCGTCGACGGTGACGTAGGCGGCGAGGGCGTGGAAGGACACGGCGACGATCCGCAGCGTGCGGCGCTCGCGCGCCTGCCGGACGGCGTGGTCGCGGGCGGAGAACTGCCAGGCGACCGCGGCGGCGGAGGACACCTCGATCACCGAGTCCAGCCCGAAGCCGAGCAGGGCGGTGGACGAGGCGAGCGCGCCCGCGGTGAGGGCGACGGCCGCCTCGACGAGGTTGTAGGCGATGGTCGCGGCGACCAGCAGCCGGATGCGCCGGGTGAGCGCGTCACGGCGGTCCGGGCCGGTGTGGGGGGAGACGACGGTGCGTGCGGGCCGCGCTGTCATGGTCAGCAGCACCCCCTGTCGTCCGCGTCCGCGCATGTCCGGTCCGACTCCACGGTGACCACCGCGGTGCGCAGGGCGTCCAGCGCCTGCCCGAAGCGCGCGTCGGCCAGCTCGTAGCGGGTGCGGCGGCCGTCGGGGACGGTGACGACCAGGCCGCAGTCCCGCAGACACGCGAGATGGTTCGACAGCCGGGGGCGCGAGACGCCGAGCGCGTCGGCCAGGTCGGCCGGGTACGCGGGGGCGGCGCGCAGGGCGAGCAGGACGCGGCAGCGGAGGGGATCGGCGAGCGCGCGGCCGAAACGGGTCAGCACGTCGATGTCGGAGGCAGCAGTCAGCACGGCGGCAGAGTACACGGATTCCTGAATTCAAGAAGTCCTGGATTCAGATGTCGAACGTGCCCGCTCCGTGCGGCAGGCCCCCCGTGCGGACGGGCGCCGACGGGCGCCGGAGCGGCGAACGGCTCCGCCTTCCGCGGTGGTTGACAGCGACGACCGGGGCCTCGGCGCCACCGGCGCGTGCACGGCCATCTTCGGCGGACGGGGCCGCCGAGCTTGCGGCTGCTCCCGTAACCCGCCGCCGTCCTTCTCGGGCTGTCGGCGCAGCCCCGGACGATCTCGCCGACTTGTCACTCACGAGGTCCGAGAAGTCCGCTCGTCAACTGACCGATCGTTGAAATGTCTTCTCGCGGAGCCGTGAATTGGGGTTCCGGGCCGGTTACAGCCGCTGCCAGAGCGCGGGCGTCGTGTCGGGCGCCCACGCGCCCTGCGCCTGGTGCCGCTGGAGGCACTGGTAGCGCACGCCGGCGACGGTCACGGTGGCCCCCACCTCGTAGACCCGGCCGGACTTCCACGCGTCCGCCGCGGCGCCGTCCTGCGGAGCGGGCGCGGCCTGCTGCGACGCCGTCGTCAGGGTGAGGCCGAAGTCGCCGAGGATCTGGTTGACCGGCTGGTAGAACGTCGTGCCGCCGTCGGTGCAGTTGCCGCTGCCGCCGGAGGTGACGCCCTGTGCCTGGACGCCCGCCACGTACGGGCCGCCGGAGTCGCCGGGCTCGGCGCACACCGTGGTCCGGGTGAGGCCGTCGACGGTGCCCTCGGCGTAGCTGACGCTGACCTCGTGCTGCTCGACGGTGCCGCAGTGCCAGCCGGTGGTCGAGCCCGAACGGCACACCGACGCCCCGACCAGCGCCTCGACCGACCCGGCGACCTGCACCTTCTGCTCGCCCTGGCCCTTCACGTCCGGGGTCGCGGTCCAGTTCGCGTTGACGACCACGTGCGCCATGTCCTTGCCGGGGAACGTGGAGGCCTGGAAGGTGCCCTGGTCGGCCTGGTTGAAGCCGGTGGTCTTCGCGCCCGCCTTGCCGCAGTGGCCGGCGGTGACGAAGCCCTGCTGCTGGTCCTTGGTGACGGAGAAGCCGACGGAGCAGCGGGCGGCGCCGTCGATGTAGAAGGCCTCACCACCGGTGATGTTCTCGAACAGGCGCGGCCGGTCCTCCGTCACCCGGATGGCGACCTGTTCCGGGCGGAGCCCGGCGGCCAGCACGAACGCGGCCCCGGACGCCTGATCCGCGGCCTCCAGCACCACCCGGTTGCCCGGCACGTCGACGTACCACAGCGGCGTTCTCTCCGTGTCGTACAGGATGTCCGTGCTGTCCAGCCGCGCCTTCACGGCCCGCAGGGCGGCCAGGGTGTTCGTGACGACCACGGCCTTCGCGCCCTCGGCCTCGATGGCGGGCACGTCCTCGGCGCTGGTGGTCGCCACGGTCAGCTCGCCGGCCACCGGGCCGCGCAGCCAGGCGCCGGCGAACCGCTCGCCGAGCGCGTTGCGCAGCCTGCCCGCGCGCGTCCCGGCCTCCGCCTCGTTGACCAGCCGCTCCCGCGCCTGCGTCGACGTCAGCCTCAGGTCCCGCTGCAGCGCGAGGAGCACCTGCTGCGACGGCTTGTCGGCACCGAGGGTCTGGGCCGCCGTGGCCACCGAGCCGGCGGAGGGCTCCGGATCGGCCGCCTCGGCCGTGGGGATCGCGGCGAGGACGAGCGCGCCGAGCACGGTGAGCGCGGCCCCGTGCCGGGCAACGGTGTGTCTGTGGGCCATGCGAGCTGTCTCCTTCGCTCCTGGGGAAGCTGCCGTGAGGCCATAGGCCTTGCCGCGACGGCCCGTCGGGATGTCGCGTGCGGCGCGGTTTCGCGCTTTTGGTGACGCCACGGGGCGCCATGTGCAGTAGGACGCCCCCTGGCGGAGCGGGGGCGCCCGGAGGCGGACCCAGGCGGGCCGGAGGGCGGGCCGGGGTGGGCCGGGGGTGGGCCGGGGTGGGCCGGGGCGGGCCGGGGCCGGTGTCACGCCGGTGTGAGCCCGGGGTTTCCCACCTCGGTGACGAACGACGCGGCCGTCGTGACGGGCGCCCCGGGCGTCGACACGGCCGGGATCGTCCGGAAGTCGGCCTCCGCCCTGGTCCGGTCCAGCCGCACCCGGAGGTAGCCGCGCCTGCCGTCGTAGAACTTCATGTGCGGGTTGGCCCGCAGGTGCGACTCCCAGTTGGGCAGCCTCGCCGCGCCGTCCTTGCCGCTGGTGATGGAGGTGCAGGCGAGTTCCGTGCCGAGGTTGCGGGAGGCCGGGTCGTCGAAGTCGTCCTTGATGTCGAGGGCGTAGCTGACGTGGACGTCGCCGGTGAGGACGAGCCAGTTGGCGAGTCCGGCGGCCTTCGCCCCGGCGACGACCCGGTTGCGTGAGGCGCGGTAGCCGTCCCAGGCGTCCATGGAGACCTTCGGCGGGTTGGTCACGTCGAAGTTGCGCTGACTGAACAGCACTTGCTGGGGCATCACGTTCCACAGCGCGCCGGAGTCGTGCCAGCCGTCGATCAGCCAGCGTTCCTGCTCGGCGCCGGTGAGGGTGCGCGCCGGGTCGTCGGACTCGGGGCCCGGGACGTGCGGGCGGTCGCCGTAGGCCTGGTCGGAGCGGTACTGGCGGGTGTCGAGCAGGTCGAACTGGGCGAGGGTGCCCCAGTGGAGGCGGCGGTACAGCCGGGCGTCCGGGCCCTGGGGGAGCTGCGCGGAGCGCAGCGGCTGGTTCTCCCAGTACGCGCGGTAGGCGGCGGCCCGCCGCAGCAGGAACTGCTCGGGCGGGCTGCCGTTCTCGTCGAAGGGGCCCGCGTAGTTGTTCTCGGTCTCGTGGTCGTCCCAGGTGACCACGAAGGGGTGCGTGGCGTGCGCGGCCCGCAGGTCGGCGTCGGTCTTGTACAGGGCGTACCGCATCCGGTAGTCCGCCAGGGTCATCGTCTCCCGGTTGAAGACGTCCGGGAGCGTGCCGTCGGCGTATCCGCGCTCGCCGCCGGCGGAGTTGACGGAGTACTCGTACAGGTAGTCGCCGAGGTGGAAGACGAGGTCGACGTCCTCGTTCGCCAGGTGCCGGTAGGCGGTGTAGTAGCCGTCGTGGTAAGCCTGGCAGGCGACGGCGGCCAGGCGCAGGGACGCGACCGGGGTGCCGGTGTCCGGCGCGGTGTGGGTGCGGCCCACCGGGCTGATCCAGGCCCCGGTGCGGAACCGGTAGTAGTACGGGGTGCCCGGGTCCAGGCCCTTGACGTCGACATGCACGCTGTGGCCGTACTCCGGGTAGGCCAGGGCGACGCCGTCGCGCACGACGATGGCGAACCACTCGTCGAGGGCGACCTCCCACTGCACGGCGATCCGCTGCTGCCCGAGTCCGCCGTCCGGCTCGTACGGGGTGGGCGCGAGCCGGGTCCACAGCACGACCGAGTCCGGCAGCGGATCGCCGGAGGCGACCCCCAGGGTGAAGGGGTCCTCGGTGATCCGGGCGGCGTCGAGCTGCGGGGCGGCCATCGCGCCGCGGGCGGGCAGGCCGGTGCCGAAGGCGAGGGTGGCGGCCGCGGCGGCGACGGTGAAGAAGCGGCGGCGGGCGAGGTGCGGGACCGCGGCACGCCATACGGCGTCGGTGGGGGCCGAGGGATGCTCGGGCAGGCCTGTGCGACGGCCTGTGGGCGCCATCTGATGTCCTCTCATCACGCGGAGTACGCATGCTAAGCAGACAAAATGGGCAATCCGGGCGCGCCTTGCGGTGACGTCCCACGGGGGACGTACGGACTGGTGCTCGAGCGCCTTCGTGACCTTTAATTGCCACCGCTATGCAACAACGCGAAAACGGCAACAAGGGTGTGAGGTCCATGACGGCCCGACGGATACGAGGTGCCGCCGCCACGGCGGCGTTGACCGCCGGGGTCGCCGCCTGCTCGGCACCCGGCGGCGGGACGGACGACGCGAAGGCCGCCGACTCCGTCGTCATCGGCGTGGCCACCGAGCCGGAGACCCTCAGCCCGCTGCTCGGCTACGGCAAGGACGGCAACTCCAAGATCTTCGACGGGCTGCTCGCCCGCGACGCCGGCCTGAAGCTGAAGCCGGCCCTCGCCACCGCGCTGCCGAAGATCACCGACGGCGGCCGCACGTACACCTACACCCTGCGCGACGGGGTCGAGTTCAGCGACGGCGAACCGCTGACCGCCGACGACGTCGTCTTCACCTACCGGACCGTCCTCGACGCCAAGACCAACAACACCGCCAAGAGCGAGCTGGACGCCGTCGACAGCGTCACGGCACGCGGCGACGACACGGTCGTCTTCCGCCTGGAGTACCCCTACGCGCCCTTCGCCGCCCGCACGGTGCTGCCCATCGTCCCCGAGCACATCGCCGGGAAGCAGGACCCCAACACCGGCTCCTTCAACACCGAGCCCGTCGGCACCGGACCGTACGTCCTCGCCGACTGGCGCAAGGGCGAGAAGCTGACTTTCAAGGCCAACCCCCACTACTGGGGACCGAAGCCGAAGGTGAAGACCTTCACCATGGCGGTCATCGCCGACGACGACGTCCGCGCCACCCGGCTGCGCTCCGGCGACCTCGACGGCGCCGTCCTGCCGCCCAACCTCGCCGCCACCTTCGTCGAGGACGGCGACAGGCGGACGTACGAGGCGAAGTCCTACGACTTCCGGGCCGTCACCCTCCCCAGCGACGGTCCCGTCACCGGCGACCGGGCGATCCGGCGGGCCCTCGACGCCGCCGTGGACCGCCGGGCCATGGTCGACAAGATCCTCGACGGCGCGGGCCGCCCGGCCTACGGGCCGCTGCCCACCGACGACCCCGCGTTCGACCCGGCCGTCGAACGCGACCGCGACCTCGCGAAGGCGGAGAAGATCCTCGACGAGGCCGGCTGGAAGCCCGGCGGCGACGGCGTCCGCGCCAAGGACGGCCGCCGCGCCTCCTTCACCCTGCTCTACCCCTCCGGCGACAAGGTCCGCCAGGACCACGCCCTCGCCTACGCCTCCGACGCCAAGAAGGCCGGCATCGAGGTGAAGGTGGAGAGCGCCACCTGGGAGGTCATCGAGCCGCGCATGGGCAAGGACGCGGTCCTCGCCGGCTTCGGCAGCGTCGGCGACCCCGACTTCGGCCTGTACACCCTGCTGCACTCCTCCCTCGCCGGCGACGGCTTCAACAACATGGCCCGCTACCGCAACCCGGCCGTGGACAAGGCCCTCGACACCGGCCGCCGCACCCAGGACCCGGACCGGCGCGAGGCCGCCTACGGCACGGTCCAGCGCGCCCTCGTCGACGACCCCGGCTACACCTTCCTCACCCACATCGACCACGTGTACGTGCTCGCCGACCGCTGGGACGGCCTGACCACCCAGCTGGAGCCGCACGAGCACGGCTTCGCCAGCGGCCCCTGGTGGAACATCGAGGACTGGCAGCCGAAGCGATGAGAACACCCCCCTGGGGGGCGATGGCACGCCTGGCGGGACGACGGGCCCTGTTCGCGGGGCCCGTCCTCCTCGCCGTCACCTTCGGCGTGTTCGCCATCGCCGCCGCCTCCCCGTTCGACCCCGTCAAGGCCTACGCCGGCACCGCCGCGCTCGGCGCCGACCAGGAGACCCTGGACCGGCTGCGCGCCAACCTCGGCGTGGACCAGCCGTTCTGGACCCGCTGGTGGGACTGGCTGACCGCCGCCCTCACCGGCGACCTCGGCCACTCCACCGTGCTGCGCCAGCCGGTCACCCAGGTCATCGGCGAACGCCTGGTGTGGTCGGCGCTGCTGTGCGCGGTCGCGTTCGCCGTCGCCGTGCTGCTCGGCACGGTGCTCGGCGTGCTCGCCGCCCGCCGCCCCGGCTCCCCCGTGGACCGCGCCGTCAGCTCGCTCGCCTACCTCCTGGAGGCCGCCCCGGTCTTCTGGATCGCGCTGCTCGCCGTCTGGCTGTTCGCCCTGCGCTGGGACCTCCTCCCGGCGGGCGGCCTCACCGACACCGCCAGCGGGCAGGTCACCTTCGGGCAGGTCACGAGCCACCTGGTGCTGCCCGCCGGGGTGCTCGCCGTCTCCCAGCTGCCCTGGTTCACGCTCTACGTCCGCCAGGGCGTCGGCGACGCACTCGCCGAGGACCCGGTGCGCGGCGCCCGCGCCCGCGGCCTGGCCGAACGCACCGTGCTGCTCGGCCACGCCCTGCGCTCCGGACTGCTGCCCGTGCTCACCCTGATCGGCTCCCGCGTGCCCGAACTCATCACCGGCGCCCTGTTGGTGGAGAGCGTCTTCAGCTGGCCCGGCATCGCCGCCGCCACCGTCCAGGCGGCCACCGCCGTGGACTTCCCGCTGCTGGCCGCCCTCACCACGCTCGCCACCGCCGCCGTCCTCGTCGGCAACCTGCTCGCCGACCTGCTCTACGGACTGTTCGACCCGAGGGTGAAGCTCAGTGACATGTGACGCACCGGCGCCCTCCGCGGCGAAGTCCCCGGCCGGGCGCGTCTGGCGGTCGTACGGCACGAACCGCCGCACCAGCCGCGCCCTGCGGGTCCGCGTCTCGGCCGCCGTGCTGGCCGCGACCGTCCTCGCCGTGCTGCTCGTCCCGCCCCTGGTCCAGCTCGACCAGCAGGCCGTCGACCTGGCCGCCAAGCTGAAGGCGCCCTCCTGGGAGCACCCGTTCGGCACCGACGACGTCGGCCGCGACCTGCTGCTGCGCTGCGTCTACGGGCTGCGGGTCTCGCTGCTCGTCGGCGTGGCCGCGGCGCTCACCGCCACCGTCGTCGGCACCGCCGTCGGCGCCACCGCCGGAGCACTCGGCGGCTGGGCCGACCGCGCCGTCATGCGGGTCGTCGACACCGTTTCCTCCGTGCCGCACCTGCTGCTCGGCATCTTCATCGTCGCCATGTTCCGGCCCGGCGTCTGGCCCGTGGTGGTCTCCGTCGCCCTCACCCACTGGCTGTCCACCGCGCGGATCGTGCGCGCCGAGGTGCTGTCGCTGCGCTCCCGGCCGTACATCGACGCCGCCGTCAGCGGGGGAGCGTCCCGGTGGCGGGTGACCGTACGGCACCTGCTGCCCGCCGTGCTGCCGCAGGCCGCGCTCGCCGCCGTCCTGATGGTGCCGCACGCGATGTGGCACGAGTCCGCGCTGTCCTTCCTCGGCCTCGGACTGCCCACCCACACCGCGAGCCTCGGCAACCTCATCCAGAGCGCCCGCGGCTCCCTGCTCGCCGGACAGTGGTGGCCCACCCTCTTCCCCGGCCTGTTCATCATCCTGCCCACCCTCGCCATCGCCGGACTCGCCGGCGCCTGGCGGGAGCGGATCAACCCCCGCCGCCGATCGGAGCTGATGCTGTGAGCGAGCGCGCCCCCGCCCCCGTCCTGTCGGTGCGCGGTCTGTCGGTGCGTTTCCTGATGCCCGGCGGACGCGGTGTCGCCGCCGTCACCGACGCCCACTTCGACGTCGCGCCCGGCGAGTGCCTGGCGCTCATCGGCGAGAGCGGCTGCGGCAAGTCCGTGCTGGCCTCCGCCCTGCTCGGACTGCTGCCCGGCAACGCCCAGGTCGCCGGGCAGGCCCTCCTCGGCGACCTCGACCTGCTCGCCGCCGACGAGCGGACCCTCGCCCGCACCGTCCGTGGCCGCCTCGTCGGTCTCGTCCCGCAGAGCCCGGCCGCGCACCTCACCCCCGTGCGCACCATCCGCTCCCAGCTGGAGGAGACGGTCGCCGCGCTCACCCCGGTGCGCGGCCGCGACGCCCTGCGCGCCGCCGCCGAACGGGCCGCCGAGCGCGCCGCGTTCCCGGTCGGCCACCTCGACCGCTACCCGCACGAACTCTCCGGCGGCCTCGCCCAGCGCGCCGCCACCGCGCTCGCCCTCGTCGGCGACGCCCCGCTGCTGCTCGCCGACGAGCCGACCACCGGCCTCGACCGCGACCTCGTCGACCGCACCGTCGACGAGCTGCGGCGGCATGTCGACGAGGGGGCCCGGGGTGGCGAGAGGGCCAGGAGGGCCGAGGAGACGGCGGGTGGCGAGACGGCCGAGGGCGCGGAGCGGGCCAAGGTGACCGAGAAGGGCGAAGAGGCCGAGGGCGCCGAGAGGGGCGGAGGGGCCGAGACGGCCGAGGGCGCCGGGGGTGCGGAAAAGGCCGAGGGGCCCGCCGGCTCCACCGGCCGCGCACTGCTGGTGATCACCCACGACCTGGCCGCCGCCGAACGCATCGCCGACCGCGTCGCCGTGATGTACGCGGGCCGCATCGTCGAACTCGCCGACGCGGCCGCCTTCTTCGGCACGCCCGGTCCCCGCCACCCCTACAGCCGCGGTCTCCTCGACGCCCTGCCCGACCGCGCCTTCACCCCCATCCCCGGCATGCCCCCGGAACTCGGCGACCTCCCCGGCGGCTGCGCCTTCGCCCCGCGCTGCGCCCGCGCCACCGAGGTCTGCGGCACCCCGCCGCCGGGCGGCGCCGTCGCCTGCCACCACCCGTACGCGGTCGAGGACGTCCGGGACACCACCCGCGTGGGAGACCTCCGTGCCTGAAACCCCCGTGTCCGCGACCTCCGCAGCCTCCGCGCCCCCCGCAGCCTCCGCAACCTCCACGGCCGGCACCGCCGCGCCCGAGACCCCCGCACCCGCAACGCCCCTGCTCGAACTGCGCGCCATCACCGCCGGATACGACCGCCGCGACCCCGTCGTCCGGGACGTCTCCCTGACCGTCGCCCCCGGTGAAGCCGTCGGACTGCTCGGGCCCAGCGGGTGCGGCAAGTCCACCCTGGCGCGGGTCGCCGCACTGCTGCACCGCCCCGACGCGGGCGCCGTCGTGCTCGACGGCACCCCCGCGCGCGGATGGCGCCACCGCGCGCCCCGCGAGCAGCGCACCGCGTTCGGCGTCGTCTTCCAGCAGCCGCGGCTCTCCGCCGACCCCCGGCTGCGGCTCGCCGACCTGATCGCCGAACCCCTGCGCGCCACCGGCCGGCGCGCCCAGGTCCCCGAACGGGTCGCCGAACTCGCCGCCACGGTCGGCCTGACCCCGGACCTGCTGACCCGGCGGCCGCACGAGGTCAGCGACGGCCAGCTGCAACGCGCCTGCCTCGCCCGCGCCCTGGTGCTGCGCCCGCGCCTGCTGGTGTGCGACGAGATGACCGCGATGCTCGACGCCTCCACCACCGCCGCCCTGGTCGCCGTCGTGGAGGACTACCGGGCCGCCACCGGAGCGGGACTGCTCGCCGTGGGGCACGACCACGTCCTGCTGCGCCGCTGGTGCGACCGCACGGTCCACTGGGACGAGCTGACCGCGCACCGGGCCGGCTGAACCCCACCGGCCACCTCCGTCACGAGCACCGGCGTTTCGGCCAACGCCGGTGCCGGCACGGCCCGTGCGGTACGCGGACGCGGCGCGCCCCGCCCCGGCATCACCGGCCTCCCCGTCGTCCGGAATCGAGCGCGTTCGATTCGCCCTCGCCCTCGTTGAGCCGGGCACCGCCGGACCACCCAGGTGCGGCGCCCGACCCGAGGAGGGATGCAGGTGACCGTTCCCGACACCGCGCCAGAGAGCCCGAAGACGCCACCCCCTCCACCACCGGCGACGATCGCCTACGGGGGCAAGTTCGGCAAGAACCCCCTGGAGGAGGCCAGTTTCCGGGCGATGTGCCGGCGGCTGCCCGCCGTGCTCGGCCAGACCGCGCGCATGGCCTGGGCGGTCGACCGCCCCGCCGTCCTGCTGCTGCTCGGCTGCCAGCTCCTCACCGGCGCCGCCGCCGCCGTCGTCCTCGGCTTCACCGCGCGCGCCATGACCCACCTCCTCGCGGGCGGCGCGGTCCCCGACCGCCTGCACGCCGCCCTGCCCGACCTCCTGGCCGTCACCGCGGCCGCCGCGGCCGGCCGGGTCGGCGCCGCCCTCGCCTCCTACGCCGACGGACGGATCACCCCCCGCCTGACCACCGAGGCCGACGTCGCCCTGGTGTCCGCCGTCTGCCGCGTCGAGGCCTCCGCCTACGGCGTGGACGGCTTCGCCGACCGCCAGGAGGCCGCCGAGGTCGGCGTCACCCGCACCACCTACATGGTCCGCGACGCCCAGCGCTTCGTGGCCTCCCTCATCCGCATGCTCGCCGCGGCCGGCGTCATCGGCGCCCTGCACGGGCTGATGCTGCCGCTGCTGCTCCTCGCCGTGCTGCCCGCCGGCCTCGGCGCCGTCCTCTCCGCCCGCGTCGACTACGCCACGCACTACGCCAACGTCGCCGACCGCAACGTCCGCGGCATGATGCGGTTCTGGGCCACCTACCCCCGCCACGGCGACGAGATCCGCGCCAACGGCATGACCGGCTACCTCGTCTACTGGTACCGCGCCCTGTCCGAACGCATCGACCGGCGCACCCTGTCCGCCGCGCCGCGCATGCTGCGCATCGTCCTCGCCACCTCCGCCCTCGGCGGCGTGTTCCTGCTCGGCACCTGGGCCGCGCTCGCCTGGCTCACCGCCACCGGCCGGGTCGCCCTGCCCGTCGCCGCCACCGCGGTCGTCGCCGTGCAGACCACGCTGGCCGCTCTCTCCCAGCTCGTGCAGCACGGAGCCGCCCTGTTCCACACCTCGCTCTACCTCGCCGACATGCGCGCCTTCCTCGACCTCGCCGCCGAACGCGCCCCGCGGCGAGGTGACCTGACGATCCCCGAGGAGGTGGCCGAGATCCAGCTCGACGAGGTCGTCTACCAGTACCCCGGCAAGGACGAGCCCGCCGTCGCCGGTGTCTCCCTCACCCTGCGCCGCGGCGAGATCCTGGCGGTCGTCGGCGAGAACGGCTCCGGCAAGTCCACCCTCACCAAGCTCCTGACCGGCATCCTCCTGCCGGACAAGGGACAGGTCCGGTGGGACGGCGTCGACCTGGCCCGGGTCCGGCCCGACTCCGTCTGGGCGCGCACCGCGCTCGTCCCGCAGAACTTCGCCTGCTGGCCGCTGCGCACCCGCGAGAACGTCACCCTCGGCCAGCCCCGCACCCACGACGACGACCCCGTGTGGGAGGCCGTCGACGCCGTCGGCATGCGCGAGACCGTCGAGCGGCTGCCGCACGGGCTCGACACCCTGCTCGCCCGGGAACTCTTCGGCGGCGTCGAGCTGTCCGGCGGCCAGTGGCAGCGCCTGGCCTGCGCCCGCGCCCTGTACCGCCGTACCCCGCTGCTGATCCTCGACGAGCCGACCTCGCAGATGGACCCGCGCGGCGAGCACCGCATCTTCCTGGAGATCAAACGCATCGCCGCCGAGCGGATGACCGTCGTCGTCACCCACCAGCTGGAGAACACCCGCCTCGCCGACCGGATCGTGGTCCTGCGGGAGGGCCGTATCGTCGAACAGGGCTCCTACGACGACCTGGTCCACGCGGGCGGCCTGTTCGCCGAGCTGGTCGCCCTCGCCAAGGACCGGTAGGCGCACCGCCGCCCGCAGAGGACCGCGACCGGCACGCGCACCCCCCTGCCGTGAGAGACGACCCCCTCCGCGCGGGCGCACCCTGAAAAGGAGGAAGACCCGCGCGGCCGGGGGCTCAGCCCTCGGCGGGGGTGTGCGTGGTGGCGAACGCGGCCAGCGCCTCCGCGGTGCGCGGGCCGGCGGCGGGGTCGGACAGCAGTCCCCGCGCGTGCAGCAGCCGGGCCGCCGCGACCCCCCACGGCAGCCGCAGACCCGCCTGCTCCAGCAGGTCCGCGCGGGCGAGCAGTTCGGGCGCCGGGCCGGTGCGCACACCGGACGGGGTGAGCAGCGCCGCGTCGTCGGCCCAGCGCAGCGCCAGGTCCACGTCGTGGGTGGCCATCACCACCGTCGTGCCGTTCGCCCGCAGCCCGTCGAGCGTGGCCAGCAGCCGCTCCTGGCCGTCCGGGTCGAGCCCGGCGGTCGGCTCGTCGAGGATCAGCACCCGCGGCCGCATCGCGACCGCGCCCGCGATCGCGGTCCGCTTGCGCTGCCCGTACGACAGCAGGTGGGTGGGCCGGTCGGCCAGCGCGGTGATGTCCAGCGCCGCCAGCGCCTCCGCGACCCGAGCCCGCACCCGCGGTTCGGGCAGCCCCAGGTTGAGCGGCCCGAACGACACGTCCTGCGCGACGGACGCCGCGAACAGCTGGTCGTCCGGGTCCTGCACGACCAGCTGGACGGTCGTCCGGAGCCGGGTCAGCCCCTTGCGGTCGTAGCGCACCGGCGTGCCCTCGACCACCAGCTCGCCCTCACGCGGGCGCAGCCCCCCGCTGAGCAGCCGCATCAGCGTGGTCTTGCCGCTGCCGTTGCGGCCGAGCAGCGCCAGCGCGCGTGACGCGCGCACCTCGAAGTCGAGCCCGCTGAGCACGGCCGGGCCGTCCTCGTAGGCGAACGACGCGCCCCGCAGGGCGACCAGGGCGGTGGCCTCGCTCATGTCAGCGTGCCCTTCCCGTACGCATCCAGTACGAACGTGAGCGCGACCAGCGCCGCCAGCAGGGCGCAGCTCGCGACGGTGAAGCGGACGGAGACCCGGGCCTCGGGCACCAGGACGCGCAGGGTGCCGTCGTAGCCGCGCCCGGCGAGCCCGGCCTGGAGCCGCGACGCCCGGTCGAAGGCGCGGACGAACGCGGTGGCGCCGAGCCCGCCCAGCGAACGCCAGGTCGCGGCCCGCGTGGTGTGCCCGAGCCGGGCGGCCTGCGCGTCCCGGATCAGCCGCACCGAGTCCAGCAGCAGAAAGCTCATCCGGTACGTCACCAGCGCCACGTCGACGACCGGCGCGGGCACCCCCGCCCGCACCAGCCGGGGCAGCAGGTCGGACATCGGCGTGGTGAAGGCGAACAGCAGCATCCCGAGGGAGGCCGCCGAGGTGCGCAGCAGCAGCTCCCCGGCGCGCACCGCGCCACCGGGGGCGAGCGCGACGAACCCGCCGGGCCCGCCCACCTGGACCAGCAGCGTCGCCGCGCCGGTGACACAGAACCCGAGCGGCACCCGGTACGCGCGCCACAGCCGCCGGGCGGGCACTCCCGCCGCGCCGAGCAGCACGGCCAGCGCCGCCGACAGCACCAGCGCCGCGCCCGGCCACGGCGGCAGGGAGATCGCGAGCACGGTCAGGCCGAGCCCGAGCACGGCCTTGTCCACGGGGTGACGGCGGCGCCAGCGGCTGCCGTGCGCCGCCGCGTCGATCGGCAGCACGCGCGCTCAGACCCCGGACTCGCGCTCGGCCCCCGCGGCGGCGCCGCCCCGCGGTGCGCCGGCGTCCTCGGGCACTTCGGCGTGCTGCGGCACCTCGGGGTGCTGCGGCACTTCGGCGTCCCGCCGGGCCAGCGCCCGCTCCTCGCCCTGGCGCCGCCCGCGCCGCAGCCCGAAGTAGTACGCGAGGACCCCCGCGCCGATCGCCGCCTGGACGGCGAACAGCGCCGACTCGATCTCCCCGGACGGCGGCTCGTACAGCGGCGAGAACCACGGCTCGTAGTCCGGGTCGAGCTCGGTGATCGCCGTCTCGGCCTGCGCGTCGGCGCCCGCGAACGGCTCCTTCTCGTCGTCGCCGAGGCCCAGCGCCAGCGGCAGCACCGCGAGCGCGACGACGACGAGCAGCAGGAGGACGTTGATCCGTGTGTTCCGGCTCATCCCGCCACCGCCCCGGTCCCGGCCGCCGTCTTCTCCTCGGCCCGCCTGCCCGTCACCAGCACGCCCAGCCGGGTCAGTTCCCCCTTGCTGGACTGCACCAGCAGCCGCATGACCAGCACCGTCAGCAGGCCCTCGCTCACCGCGAGCGGGATCTGCGTGACCGCGAAGATGGAGCCGAACTTGCCGAGTGCGCCGAGGAAACCGCTGCCCGGGTCGGGGAACGCGAGCGCCAGCTGCACGCTGGTGACGCAGTAGGTGGACAGGTCGGCGACGAACGCGCCGCAGAACACGGCGGCCATCAGCGGCGCGTCGCAGCGCCGCAGCAGCCGGTAGACGGCGTATCCGGCCCACGGGCCGACGATCGCCATCGAGAAGACGTTCGCGCCGAGTGTCGTCAGCCCGCCGTGCGCGAGCAGCAGCGCCTGGAACAGCAGGGTGATGGTGCCGAGCACCGCCATGGCGGGCGGGCGGAACAGGATCGCGCCCAGACCGGTGCCGGTGGGGTGCGAGCAGCTGCCGGTGACCGAGGGCAGTTTGAGGGCGGACAGGACGAACGTGAAGGCCCCGGAGGCGCCGAGCAGCAGCGTGCTCTCGGGGTGCTCACGCACCTCACGGGTCAGGGAACGGACGCCGTGGACGACGAAGGGCGCGGACGCGACGCCCCAGGCGACCGCGTGCGCCGGAGGCAGGAAACCCTCGGCTATGTGCATGGCTCGAACAGACCCTCTCCAGCACCTCGTGGATGGTTGACGCGCCTTGGCCGGTCTCCTGGCTGACGGGTACCACCGCCCGAACTCCGCCTTCCCGGGTCGCGGGGCCCTGGCGTCACATTCCCGTCGTCCGCCCGAAGGGCGGCGATGTGACGCCAGGGCCCGGACCCAGTGGCTGCCCGTGAGGGCCGGAGCCGGACTTCCCGATCACAGTGGCGAGGGCCGCACCGGCATCACACCGGATTTCCCGTTCACCAAGGCGTGGTGACAGTAATGCCAGGTTCGGGGTGGTGACAAGCGCACCCCTGGGGGCGCCCGGCGGCACCGTACGCCCACCCGCGTACGCCTCTGGCGGCCCCCGAAGGCCCCCCGCCCCGCCCCACCACGCCCGCCGCCGCTCCCCGCGGCGGCGCCATCGGCCGCCCCGCCGCCCACCGCGGTAAGGCCCCGCGTGCGCAACACCACATCGCCGGCGTTCCCCGAGGTGGCGAACGCGGCGCTGCCCGGCGGCGGTCAGGGGCGCGGCGGGTACCGCTTCGGCAGCCGCATGCCCCGCTCGGCCATCAGCGTCCGCACCCGGTCCGGATAGTTCGTGATGACGCCGTCCACGCCCAGGTCCATCAGCGCGGCCACCGTCGCCGGATCGTCACAGGTCCACGGGATCACCCTCAGCCCGCGCGCGTGGGCAGCGGCGATCATCGCGCGGTCGGGGTAGAAGCGGAAGCCCGGGTCGCCGAGCTTCCCGTTCTGCGGGAAGCCGTAGTTCGGGGACAGGGCCCGCACCCCGGGGACGGTGGCGGCGGCCCGCACGAAGTCGCCGCCGTAGTCGTCGGCGTCGATCCCGCCCAGCCACGGCGAGGCGCCCTCCTTGCCGACCTGGAGGAAGTCGTGATTGGTGAGGGCGACGAGCGGCCAGTCGGGCGCCAGCCGGTGCATCGCCTTCAGCGCGCCCCAGTCGAACGACTGGATCGTGACCTGCTCCTCGATGCCCGAGGCGCGGATCTCCTCGTACACCCGCCGCACGAACAGCTCGCGCGGCGCGGTCTGCTCGGGCGCGCCCGCCTCGACCTTCGTCTCGACGTTGAGCGTGACCTGCCGCGCCCTGTACCGCTCGACCAGATCCAGTACGTCCCGCAGCTCGATCATCCGGGCACCGGGGACGCGCTCCTGCCCGGGATGCCCCGGCAGCTGCTGATAGCCGCAGTCCATCGTCCGGAGCTGCGCCAGCGTCAGGTCCTTGACGTACTTGCCGACGTACGGGAACCACGGGTCGCCGGGCACGACCGGGGCGGTGTCACGGCACTTCTGGGCACTGACCTGCCGGTCGTGGGTGACGACGACCTTGCGGTCGCGGGTGACCTGGGTGTCCAGCTCCAGCGTCGACACCCCGAGGCGCAGCGCCTTCGCGAACCCCTCCAGGGTGCTCTCGGTCGTCAGACCCAGGCCGCCGCGGTGGGCCTGGAGGTCGAAGTGGGTCTTCCGCGGCACGACGCCGGGGCAGGTGGCCGCGGGGAGGGTGTGGGCGGGGCCGACGGCCGGGGCGGGAGCGGCGGCGGAGGCGAGGGCGGGAGCGGAGGCGAGGGCGGGAGCGGAGGCGGAGGCGAGGGTCAGCGCGGGGGCGAGGGTCAGCGCGGCGAGGAAGCGTTTGGCGGCATGTCCGGCGGGCATCGGGACCTCACTCGTTCGTCGGAGGGGGGCGCCTTGGGACGCTAGTTCCGCCTCGGCTGTGCCAGAAGAGCGGGGGAGTGAGGGGGACGTGAACGCTCGGGGAAGCCGCACAGGTCAGTCCCGCGCCGCCCATATCCCCCGTACGTGCCCCAGATGCCGCGTCATCACCTCCCGCACCGCCGGCTCGTCCCGCTCCAGCAGCGCGTCCAGCAGCTCCAGGTGCTCCTCGGCGGACGCGCGCAGCAGCCCCGCCTCCGCGAGGGCCGTCAGGCCGTAGAGCCGGGAACGCCCGCGCAGGTCGCGGACGACCTCCACGAGGTGCGCGTTGCCCGCGAGCCGCAGCAGATCGAGGTGGAAGCGGGTGTCCGCCTCGACGTACGCGATGAGGTCACCCGCGGCCGCGGCGGTGACGATCTCGCGGGCGACCGGACGCAGCGCCCGCAGCGCGGCCGGGGCGGCGGTGCGCGCCAGCTCCGCCACGGTCGGGATCTCGATCAGCGCGCGGATGTGCGTGTACTCGTCGAGCTGCCGCTCCGACACGGCCGTCACCCGGAACCCCTTGTTGGGGACCGCGTCGACCAGCCCCTCCTTCACCAGGTCCAGCAGAGCCTCCCGCACCGGTGTCGCCGAGACGCCGAACCGGGCGGCCAGCGCGGGCGCGGAGTACACCTCGCCCGGCCGCAGTTCCCCGGCGATCAGCGCGGCCCGCAGCGCGTCACCGACGCGCTCGCGGTAACTGCTGCGCCTGCCGCCGAGCACGGGCAGGGCGGGGCCGGAGGGCGCCGGGGTCGCGGAGGTCGCGGGGGTGGCGGGGGTCGGCCGGGTGGGCATCGGAGGTCTCCAGCAAGGCGAAGCGAAAGGGTCGTACGACGCATCAGAGCACGGATCGGCGGACGGTCAGAGCACGAATCCCGCCGGGAACGGGTCGGCCGGGTCGAGCAGATACTGCGCGGTGCCGGTGATCCAGGCACGGCCGGTGAAACCGGGCAGCACCGCCGGCGTCCCGGCGACCTCCGTGGTGCCCAGCAGCCGGCCCGTGAACCGGGTGCCGATGAACGACTCGTTGACGAACTCGGTGTGCAGGGGCAGTTCGCCGCGCGCGTGCAGCTGGGCCATCCGGGCGCTGGTGCCGGTGCCGCACGGGGAGCGGTCGAACCAGCCGGGGTGGATGGCCATCGCGTGCCGGGAGTGCCGGGCGGTGGAACCGGGGGCGGTCAGGTACACGTGGTGGCAGCCGCGGATCGACGGGTCCCGCGGGTGCACGGGCTCGTCCTGCGCGTTGATCGCGTCCATCAGCGCGAGCGCCGCGCGGAGCAGGTCGTCCTTGCGGTCGCGCTCGAACGGCACCCCCAGCGCGGCCGGCGGCACGATGGCGTAGAAGTTGCCGCCGAACGCCAGGTCGTACGTCACCGTCCGCCCGTCCGCGAGCGTCACCTCGCGGTTCAGGCCCACCGAGAACGACGGCACGTTCCGCAGGGTCACCGCCCGCGCCGCGCCGTCCTCGACGGCGACCTCCGCGACCACCGGGCCCGCCGGGGTGTCCAGGCGGATCGTCGTGACCGGCTCGGTCACCTCGACCATGCCGGTCTCCACCAGCACGGTCGCCACCCCGATCGTGCCGTGCCCGCACATCGGCAGACAGCCGGAGACCTCGATGTAGACCACGCCCCAGTCGCAGTCCGGCCGGGCCGGCGGCTGGAGGATCGCGCCGCTCATCGCGGAGTGCCCGCGCGGCTCGTTCATCAGCAACTGCCGGACCTCGTCGCGGTGTTCGCGGAACCACAGGCGCCGCTCGTTCATCGTCGCGCCGGGGATGGTGCCGATCCCGCCGGTGATCACGCGGGTGGGCATGCCCTCGGTGTGCGAGTCGACGGCGTGCAGGACGAGGCTGCTGCGCATGGGCGGGTCCCTTCTGTGCGGCATGGGGGGCGGTGCGGCCTGTGTGGGCACTCTGGTCCTGAGCGGGCGGTGCGGGCCTGGAGGGTGGGGCAAGGTGGGCCTCCGCGGCTAGCCCAGGCCCGCTGCCAGGACTTTCCCGGTGGCGGCGCGTACGGCGGCCTCCCGCTCGGGCGGCAGCGGCATCCGGGGCGGGCGGACGGGGCCGCCGTACCGCCCGGCGAGGTCCATGGACAACTTGATCGCCTGCACGAACTCCACCCGCGAGTCCCAGCGCAGCAACGGGTGCAGCTGCCGGTACAGCGGCGTCGCCGTGGCGAGGTCCCCGGCCGTCGCCGCCCGGTACAGCTCGGCGCAGGCGCGGGGCAGCGCGTTCGGGTACCCGGCGACCCAGCCCTTGGCGCCCGCGACGGCCAGCTCCAGCAGTACATCGTCCGCGCCGGCCAACAGGTCCATTTCCGGCGCGAGTTCGGCGATCCTGTACGCGCGGCGGACGTCCCCGGAGAACTCCTTCACCCCCTGGATCCAGCCCTCGCCGTGCAGCCGCGCGAGCAGTTCCGGCACGAGGTCCACCTTGGTGTCGACGGGGTTGTTGTACGCCACGACCGGCAGCCCCGCCCGCGCGACCTCCGCGTAGTGCGCCAGCACGGAACGCTCGTCGGCCCGGTAGGCGTTCGGCGGCAGCAGCATCACCGCCGCACAGCCCGACTCGCCCGCCTGCTCGGCCCAGCGCCGCGCCTCCGCCGAGCCGTACGCGGCGACCCCCGGCATCACCCGCTCCCCGCCCACCGCCGCCACCGCGGTCTCCACCACGCGGGCGCGTTCCCGCGCGGTCAGCACCTGGTACTCGCCCAGCGAGCCGTTCGGTACGACCCCGTCACAGCCGTTGTCGACCAGCCAGGCGCAGTGTGCGGCGTAGCGGTCGTAGTCGACGGAGAGGTCGCCGGTGAGGGGGAGGGCGGTGGCGACGAGGATGCCGTGCCAGGGGCGGCGGGGGGTTGCGGCGGTGGTGCCGGTGGTGCCGTTCGTGGTGCCGTACGTGGTCATGGGCGGGCCCTTCGGTGGGTGAGGGGACATGACACGGGCTGTGCTGGCGTACGGTGGCGGGCTCAGTCGTCGCCGTCGGCCAGGACGCCGAGCGGTACCGGCCGGGCGAACGGCCGCCGCACCGGGCCGGGCGGGCAGCCGGCGGCCGCGGCGACGCCCGGCGCGCACATCCGGCCCTGGCACCAGCCCATCCCCGCGCGGGTCAGCAGCTTCACGGTGCGCAGGTCGCCCGCGCCGAGCGGGCCGGCCGCCTCCCGGACGGCCCCGGCGGTGACCTCCTCGCAGCGGCACACCACCGTGTCGTCGGGGATCGACTCCGGCCGGGGCGCGGGCGGGACGTACACCTCGTCCAGTGCGGCAAAGAACCGGCGCAGGCGGGCGCGGGCGCGGTCGGCCGCCGCCCACGCACGCGGGTCGGGCTCGGCGCCCCGCAGCCGCGCGGCGAGGGAACACCCGGCGATGTGCCCCTCCGCGAGCGCGAGCCCGGCGCCGCCGATGCCGGTGGCCTCGCCCGCCGCCCACACGCCGGGGACGGTGGTGCGCTGCTCGTCGTCGGCCTGGACGGCGTGCCCGGTCAGGCGGCAGCCGAGGGTCTCGGCCAGGTCGGTGTGCGGCAGCATGCCGTGGCCCACGGCGAGGGTGTCGCAGGCGAGGCGGCGCCGGGTGCCCGGCCGCTCCCGGCCCGCCGCGTCGAGCGCGGCGACCGTCACGGAGTCCAGCCGCTGCCGCCGCTCGCCGTGGGCCGCGACGACGGTGTGCCGGAACATCGGCCGGATGCGCCGGCCGAGCAGCCGGGTGGCGTATCCGGCGCCCTCGACGAGCTTGGCGGGCTCGGCGGCCAGGGTCCGGGCCTGCCGCAGAAAGGCGGCCGGGGCGGCGGACTCGACCAGCGCGGCCACCTCGGCGCCCGCCGCGGCGAGCCCCGTCGCCACCGGCAGCAGCAGCGGTCCGGTGCCCGCCACGACCACCCTGCGCCCGGGCAGCACGAGGCCGCCCTTCAGCAGGGCCTGCGCCCCGCCCGCGGTGACCACACCGGGCAGCGTCCAGCCGGGGAACGGCAGGACCCGCTCGTACCCGCCGGTGGCGAGCAGCACGGCGCCCGCGCGGACGGTCACCGACTCCGTCTGTCCGGCACCGAGCAGCGCCCGCACGGCGAAGCCCCCGGACTCCCGGCCGGCGAACCAGACGTGATGATCCACCAGGTGGGTGAGCCGTCCGGCGGCCGACTGCGCGGCGAGCCCGTCGCGCAGCCGTTCCCAGGCGCGCCACCCGTGGTGCAACCGCCGCGGGCTGCGCGCGCCGAGGCCGGGCGCGGGCTGCCGGTAGAACTGCCCGCCCGGCTCGCGGCCGGAGTCGACCAGCAGGACGTGGACGCCCCGGGCGGCCGCCGCGAGCGCCGCGGCCAGGCCCGCCGGACCGGCGCCGATCACCGCCACCGACGGCCTCCGCCGCTCAGTCATCGTGACCCGTCCCCTCCTGGGTGCGCACCTCGGCGCCGGGTTCGACCGGGACCAGGCAGGCCCGCTGGTTGGGGCGGCCGTCCACCGTCACCAGACAGTCGAAGCACACGCCGATCCCGCAGAACACCCCGCGCGGGCGCCCGGCGTCGCGCGTGGTGCGCCAGCTCGTGACGCCGGACGACCAGAGGGCGGCGGCGACGGTCTGGCCGGACAGGGCCGGCAGGGTACGGCCGTCGAAGGTGAACGTGAAGGCGGCGTCGGGCCGGGCCCGGGCCAGGCGCAGCGGCCCGGTACGGCCCCCGTGCCCTCGACGACGGCCCCGACTACGGGCAGGATCACGGCTCATGCTCTCTCCTCCCGAGGGAAGCGGTCCGGGCGGAACGGCGCGAGGTCGAGCTCCGGCCGCTCACCGGCCAGCACCCGCGCGATCAGCTGCCCGGTGCCGGTGGCCAGCCCGATGCCCGCGCCCTCGTGCCCGCAGGCGTGATGCAGCCCCGGCACCCGGGGATCGGGCCCGATGGCGGGCAGATGATCCGGCAGATACGGCCGGAACCCGGCGTAGGTCCGCAGCGCCCGAACCCCCGCCAGGAACGGGAAGAGCCGGACCGCGCCCGCCGCCAGAGCCCGTACGGCCGGCAGCGAGACCGCGCGGTCGAAGCCGACGCGCTCACGGCTGGCCCCGATCAGCACCGGCCCGGCCGCCGTCGACTCCACCACCGGCGAGGTCCGCAGGGCCGCCGAGTCGTCGGCCACATCGGTCACGTAGTCGGCGGCGTACACCTTGTGCCGCACCCGCCGGGGCGGCAACGGCTCGGTGACGAGGACGAAACCGCGCCGCGGCAGCACCGGCAGCGCGACGCCCGCCAGCGCGGCCACCTCGCCGCCCCAGGTCCCGGCCGCGTTCACGACGGCCGGGGCGTGCAGCTCGCCCCGGCCGGTGCGTACGCCGCGCATCGTGCCGCCCGCCGTCCGCAGCACTCCGGTGACCGTCGTCCCGGTCAGCAGCCGCGCGCCCGAGGCGCGGAGCAGACGGGCGGCGGCCAGCGCGGGCATGACCTGCGCGTCCTGCGGATACAGCACACCGCCCGCGAGTCCGGGAGCCAACTCGGGCTCCACCTCACTGAGTTCGTCCGCGTCCACGCGCGTCGTGCGCACCCCGGCGGCCTGCTGGGCGGCGGCGAGGCGGTCGAGGGCGGCGAGTTCCGCGGGCCCGGAGGCGACGACCAGGCCGCCCTTGGCCTCGTACTCGACCGCCGTACCGAACTCCTCGGCCAGCTCCGCCCACAGACGGCAGGAGTGCAGAGCGAGGCGCAGTTCCGGGCCGGGCTCCTTGTCGGACACCAGCAGGTTCCCCTCGCCCGCTCCCGTGGTGCCCCCGGCGACCGGACCACGGTCCACCACGACCACATCGAGACCCGCACGGGCCGCGTACAGCGCACAGGCGGCGCCCACCATCCCGGCGCCCACGACGACGACGTCGCAGCTCGGTCGCTTGGCCACGCCAGTAATATGTCACATGGCGCTGCCTGGGGGGAGAGGGCGAAAAGCGCGTGAGGCAACCGGGGGAGCACTGCATCATGACGCGGATGACCGTGAACAACATCCTGCTGTCCGGCATCGTCGGCTCGACCGCGTACGGACTCGCCCACGAGGACTCCGACGTGGACCGGCTCGGCGTGTTCGCGGCGCCCACCGTGTCCCTGCACGGACTGCACGCGCCGAAGGAGTCCCACGTCTCCACGGCGCCCGACCGCACCCTCCACGAGGCCGCCAAGTGGTGCCGGCTCGCGCTCGGCGGCAACCCGACCGTCACCGAACTCGTCTGGCTGCCCGATGAGTTGTACGAGGTGCGCACCCCGCTCGGCGACGAACTGATAGACATCCGCACCACACTGCTGAGCGCCCGCCGGGTACGCGACGCCTACCTCGGCTACGCCACCCAGCAGTTCAGGAAACTCCAGAACCGCTTCACCGCGGACGAGAACGGCACCCCGGTCCACCGGCGCTCCGCCAAGCACGCCCGCCACCTCAAGCGGCTGTGCCGGCAGGGCTACGAGCTGTACAGCACCGGCCGCCTGACCATCCGGCTCGACGACCCCGAGAGCTACCACCGCTTCGGCGAGGAGGTCGCCGCCGACCCGTCCGCCGCGCTGCCGCTGCTGCGCCACTACGAGTCCGCCTTCGACCGCACCCGCAGCGTCCTGCCGGAACAGCCGGACGAGCGCGCGGCGGAGGCGTGGCTGCGGCGGGTGCGGGCGCACTTCTACACGCCGGAGGCGGCGGAGGCCGTCTGAGGCGGGCGGCGGCCGAGGGCGGCCGGGATGCGCAGAGTTGAGCCGCGGCCTGGTGGAAAAACCCGGTGCTCCGCACCCGGCCGCTTCCCTACACTCACCGGGTGAGCGCGCACCCCCACCCTCGACGGCGGTGCGCCTCCACCTCCACCTGAAGTGGGCCGAGTGAAGGGAGCCGGGCCGTGCGTGACCGCACCGCTGTCGTCGCTCCCCCCTCCCGCTACGAGGTGATCCTGGTGTCCACGGCCGCCCGGTGCCCGCTGCGCGGCGGCCACCGGATGCCGTGACGATCCGAGACGCGAGGTATCGCTGACTCGGGTACTGCCGAAGCGACGTACCGCTGACTCGGCGTACTGCCGAAGCGACGTACCGCTGACGCGACGTACCACCGCCCCCGCACCCTGCGTCAGTGACCTCCCCCCTCCACCGTCCGGCCGATCGCGCTGCCCTTTCCACGGAAGAAGTCTCGAAAGGCCACGGGCCGTGCGCACGAACGTCAACACCCTCAACACCCTCACCTCCGTCCGCAACCTCGGCATCCTCGCCCACGTGGACGCGGGCAAGACCACCGTCACCGAGCGGATCCTGTACGCCACCGGCACCACGCACAAGCGCGGCGAGGTCCACGACGGCACCACCGTCACCGACTTCGACCCGCAGGAGCGCGACCGCGGCATCACCATCTTCGCGGCGGCGGTCAGCTGCGCCTGGGACGGCCACCGTCTCAACCTGATCGACACCCCGGGACACGTCGACTTCGCCGACGAGGTAGAGCGCTCGCTGCGGGTGCTGGACGGGGCGGTCGCGGTGTTCGACGCGGTGGCGGGCGTGGAGCCGCAGAGCGAGTCGGTGTGGCGGCAGGCGGAACGGTACGGCGTGCCCAGGATCGCCTTCGTCAACAAGCTGGACCGCGCCGGCGCCGACCTCGACACGGCCGTCGCGTCGATCCGGGACAGACTGCACCCGGCACCACTGGTCGTCCAGCTGCCGATCGGAACGGAGGACACCTTCCGGGGTGTCGTCGACCTGGTGGACATGCGCGCGCTGACCTGGGACGGCACCGGCGAGACCATGACGCGGGGACCGGTCCCGGACGAGCTGCGCGAGGAGGCGCGCAGGCGCCGCCGCCTGCTGGAGGAGACGGTGGCGGAGCTGCACGCCGCGGCGCTGGAGGAGTACTGCGCCCGCTCGACGCTGTCCTCCACGACGCTGCGCGACGCCCTGCGCGACCTCACGCACACCGGCGACGGGGTCGTGGTGCTGTGCGGCTCCGCGTACCGCAACCGCGGCATCGAGCCCCTGCTGGACGCGGTGGTGGCGTACCTCCCGTCGCCGGCGGACGTCCCGCCGGTACGGGGCACCGGCACCGGGGACGGGACGAGAGGCGAGCAGGCGGTCGAACGCCCGGCCGACCCGGACGCCCCCTTCGTCGCCCTCGCCTTCAAGGTGAACGCGACCCCCACCGGCCGCCTCACCTACCTCCGCGTCTACTCCGGCACCATCGAGAAGGGAGACACCGTGTGGGACGCGACCGCCCGCCGCGCCGAGCGCATCGGTCGCATCCTGCGGGTGCGGGCCGACCGGCACGCCCAGCTGGAGCGCGCCGTGGCCGGCGACATCGTGGCCGTGGTCGGCCTGAAGTCGGCGCGGGCCGGTACGACCCTGTGCGACCGGAACGCCCCGCTGGTCCTCGAACCGCCCGGCGCGCCCGACCCGGTGGTCTCCGTCGCGGTCGAGGCACGCCGCTCCGCCGACACCGACCGGCTGGCCACGGCCCTGGCCCGGCTCGCCGAGGAGGACCCGTCCCTCGTGGTGCGCACCGACCGGGAGACCGGCCAGACGGTGCTGTCGGGCATGGGTGAACTGCACCTGGAGGTCGCGGTGGAGAAGATCCGCCGCGCCCACGGCCTGGAGGTCGCCGTCGGCCGCCCGCGGGTGGCCCACCGCGAGACGGTCGTACGCGGCGTCACGGGCCACGTCCACCGGCACGTCAAACAGGACGGTGGCGCGGGCCAGTTCGCGCACGTGGTCCTCGACGTCGAGCCGCTGCACCCCGAACCGGGCGGCACCGGCTTCGAGTTCCGCTCCACGGTCGTCGGCGGACGCGTCCCGCAGGAGTACGTCCGCGCGGTGGAGGCGGGCTGCCGTGACGCCCTGGCGGAAGGCCCGCTCGCCGGACACCCGGTGACAGGTGTGCGGGTGACCCTCACCGACGGAGCCACGCACGTGAAGGACTCCTCGGAGCCGGCCTTCCGCACCGCCGGCCGCGCGGCCCTCCTCGGTGCCCTGCGCGCTTCGACGATGACCGTCCTGGAGCCGGTCGCCGACGTCACGGTGACCGTCCCCGAGGACGCGGTGGGCGGCGTCCTCGCCGACCTCGCCACCCGCCGCGGCCGCGTCACCGCCTCGACCGTCCGCCCGCCCACCGCGACCGTCACGGCCACCGTCCCCCTGTCCGAACTCTTCGGCTACGCAACCCGCCTGCGCGGCCGCACCCAGGGCCAAGGCACGTTCACGGCCCGGCCGACGGGGTATGCGCCGGCGCCGGCGGGGACGCCGGAGCGGTAGCGGTACGGCGCCCCTCCTCGCTCTGGGGGAGGGGTGCCGACCGCCTCGTACGACGCTGCCGTGGCTGGGAGTGCGGGACGCGTCGACGCGCCTCCGCGCGGACGACGCCTGATCCGACCCGCGCTGATCAGGGCATTCCGCTTGTTGCATATCATGTGCAAGTGCAACCCCCCGACTACACCCTCAGGACAGCCACCCCAGCAGACCTGGACGCCGCACGCGCGGTGATGCTCGACACCGTCTACCGGGACTTCGGCACGGGATACGTGCCGCGCTGGCACGGTGACATCATCGATCCGGCCGCCGCCTACCTGGCCCCCGAGCGGCACACCCTGCTGGTGGCGGTCGAGCGGGGGAGCGGGGACGTCGTCGCCACGGCCGCGCTGGACGCCCGGGGGCCCGCGCATCCGCCGAACCCGCGGGAGGTCGCCGAGCGGTTTCCCTCGGGGACGACCGCGCAGGTGCGGCGGGTGTACGTGCGGCCCGAGCACCGCAGGCGCGGGCTCGCGCGGCGGCTGGTCGCGGAGTTGGTGGCCTTCGCGGAGGCGGACGGCGGGTACCGGGCCGTCTATCTGCACACGGATCCGTCGGTGCCGGGGGCCGAGGACTTCTGGCGGTCGCTCGGCAAGGTCGTGTGGGACGAGCGCGAGGACGCCGGTGGCGGGCAGGGGATCGTGCACTTCGAGATACCGATGGGGCGGTAGGGCGATGGGGTTCACGCCATTCCGCCGCTTCTCGCGGCTGGCCGCCGGTCCGCTCGTCGGCCTGCTCGCCGTGCCGCTGCCCGCCGGCTGCTTCGCCTCCGAGGGTGGTGGCGGCTCCGCAAGCAGGGAGGGCGGCTCGCGGCTGCGGGTCGCGCTCGCGTTCCCGCCCGCCGAGCGGCTGTCCCCGTACGGCGCCGACGCCGCCCTCCTCAGCCGGCTCGGCGTCACCGAGGGGCTGACCGCGCTGGACGCCAACGGCTCGGCCGTGCCCGCGCTCGCCGAGTTCTGGCAGCGCGAGGGTGCCAGGATGTGGACGTTCAGCCTGCGCGAGGCCGTCTTCCAGGACGGGACCAAGGTCACCCCGGACGCGGTCGTCGACGCGCTCACCCACGCCGCGCGCGCCGAGCCCGCGCCCGCCGCGCTCACCGGCGTGGACCTCACCGCCGAGGCCGACGGCGACCGCGCCGTGCGGGTCGTCACCGCCGTCGCCGGCCGCGGACCGGCCACCCCCGCGCTCGCCGTGGGCGCCGTCGCCTGGGCGCCGCTCGCCGCGCACACCTCCGCCC
The DNA here is from genome assembly GCF_040678395.1 of Streptomyces sp. NPDC052687. Taxonomy (NCBI): domain Bacteria; kingdom Bacillati; phylum Actinomycetota; class Actinomycetes; order Kitasatosporales; family Streptomycetaceae; genus Streptomyces; species Streptomyces sp. NPDC052687. Next base: position 126,832 of record NZ_JBFATR010000013.1, read on the forward strand.
TGCCGCGCCAGGAGCGCGCCACCCCGCACATCACCGCCACCCGCGCGCTGGGCGCCGGCCGCCGGTACCTGCTGCGCCACGAACTGCTGCCCGCCGTGCTGCCGCCCGTCGTCCGGCACGCCCTGCTGCGGCTCCCCGGCATCGCCCTCGCCCTCGCCTCCCTCACCTTCCTCGGCCTGGGCGCCCAACCGCCGTCCCCCGAGTGGGGCCTGCTGCTCGCCGAGAACCAGCCGTACGCCGAACGCGCCCCCTGGGCCGTGCTCGCCCCCGCCGCCGTCCTCGCCCTGCTCGGCGCGCTCGCCGTCACGGCGGCCCGCGGTCGCCATGGCGGCCGAGCGGAGCCCACGCGATGACCGTCTCCCTCCCCGGCCCGCGCCGCGCCCCCGGACACCGCACCCGCCTCACCCCGCTGCTGCGGCTGCTCATCCTCACCCAACTCGCCTTCAACGTCGGCTTCTTCGCCGTCCTGCCCTTCCTCTCCGACCACCTCGGACGGGCCATCGGCATGGCGGGCTGGCTGGTCGGCTTGGTGCTCGGGCTGCGGACCTTCAGCCAGCAAGGGCTGTTCGTCGTCGGCGGGGCGCTCGCCGACCGGTACGGCGTCCGGCCGGTCGTCCTCGCGGGCTGCGCGCTGCGCGTCGCCGGGTTCGCCTGGCTCGGGTACGCGGAGGCCACCGGGGCGGTCATCGGGGCCGTCCTGCTCATCGGCTTCGCCGCCGCGCTGTTCTCGCCCGCCGTCGAGTCCGAGGTGGCCCGGCAGGCGGTGCGGTGGGAGGAGGCGGGCGGCGGACCGCGCACCCGGGTGCTCGCGCTGTTCACCGTCGCCGGACAGGCCGGCGCGTTCGCCGGACCCCTGCTCGGCGCGCTGCTGCTGGCGGTGGACTTCCGCACCGCCTGCCTCGCCGGAGCCGGCGTCTTCGTCCTCGTCCTCGCGGGCCACGCCCTGCTCCTCCCGCAGCACCTCCCCGGACGGCGGCGGACCGCTCTGCGCGGCGGCCTGCGCCCACTGCTGCGCAACCGCCGCTTCCTCGCCCTGTGCTGCGCCTACGGCGCCTACCTCCTCGCCTACAACCAGCTCTATCTCGCCCTGCCCGCCGAGGTGGAGCGCGCGACCGGCTCCCAGGCCCCGCTGGCCTGGCTGTTCGCCCTGTCCTCGCTGCTGGTGGTGACCACCCAGCTGCCCGTCACCCGCCGGGTGGGGGACCGGCTCGCCGTACGCCGCTCCATGGCCGCCGGACTGCTGCTGATCGCCGCCGGGTTCGCCGTCGTCGCGGCGGCCCGGCCGGCCGGGTGGACCGGTACGGCCGGACTGCTGCCGGCCGCCGCGTTCGTGGTCCTGCTGACGGTAGGTCAGATGCTGGTCGCGCCCGCCGCCCGCGCCTGGGTCCCCGACCTCGCCGAGGACGGCCGGCTCGGCCTGTACACCGGCGCGCTCTCCTCGGTCTCCGGCCTGATCGTGCTGGCCGGCAGCGCGGCCACCGGGACGCTGCTGGACGCGGGGCTGCCCGCGGCCGTGCCGTGGCTGGTGCTGGCGGCCGTACCGGCGGGGGCGGTGGCGCTGCTGCCGCGCCGGGCCGCGTAGCATCCGCCGGGTGAAGCGCAACGTGCCCGACCGCCTGACCCGGCGAGCCCGGTCCTTCCTCGGCGCGCACGCGGTCCACGTCGACGCCGGGTCGAGCCGGGAGAAGCGGCAGCGGTACCTCGACCGGGGCGTCCCGGCGGCCGTGGTCGACCGGATGACGGCGTTCCACGAGTGCTGGGGCGGCCTGGTGCTGCCGCCCGCCCCCCTGTACGACGGCGGCCCCCTGCCCCTGAGCGCCCACTCGCCCGAGGAACGGGCGCCCGGCGACTGGTGGTTCGAGGCCGGGTCACCGCGGACGGCGCTGCCGTACTCCTTCATGGTCGGCCCCGGCGGGGAGTTCGGCATCGACGGCGAGCGATGGACGCCGCTGCACTCCGGCGTGGAGGGCTGGGTGGAGTCGGTCGCCCTGCACCACCACGCGTCCCGGGAAGCCCGGCGTATCACCCGGGTCGTCGGCGAGGACGTGGAACGCGTCGACCTCGACGGGTACGAGCCCGTGCGCGAGGTCCGCGGGCTGGCCGACACCTGGTGGCGCGGCACGGACACCCTGGTGGCCGTCCACCGGGGAGAGGCCGACTGCCTCGGCTTTCCCCGCGGCCGCACCGCCTGAATCTACTCCGGTCTGGACTGGTGGGGGCTACGGGGCGGAGTGGACGACGACGAGGTGGTCTGAGACCGCCACCACCGCCACCGCCACGACCGGTTCCATCGGCTCCACCGGCGCGACCCGCACCATCGCAGCCGCCGCAGCCGCAGCCGCCGTTGGCCGGACCGGTCGAACCGGCAGGGCCGGCCGCACCCGCGCCGAAGCCGTCGCCCCCGTCACTCCCGTCACCGTCACCGCGGTCGCTCCCGTCGGCCGCGTCGGCCCCGTCGCCCGCGACCTCCGCCACAGCCACCGCACATCGCGCCCGAACGACCACACCAGCAGCGCCAGCGCCACCGCCACGACCCCCGCGGCGGCCGCGCCGGGCAGCAGCCCCGAGGCGGCGAGCAGCAGGAGCACGCCCTGTGCCGCGGCGACCGCCTTGCGGGCCGTGCTCGGCGGCAGGGAAGCGTTCAGCCACGGGCAGAAACGGGCCGCGGCGACGAACGCGTACCGCATGCCGCCGATCAGCAGCACCCACACCCCCAGCTCCAGGGACACGTACACACTCAGCACGAGGATGAGGAACGCGTCGACCTCCATGTCGAAGCGCGCCCCGAGCGCCGACGACGTCCCGGTCCGCCGCGCGACCTTGCCGTCCACACCGTCGAGGACGAGGGCCACGGCCGTCAGACCGACGAGCAGCGCGACGGGCGGCGCGCCGCGGAACGCGTCGGCGACCAGGGCCGTGACCGCGCCGACGAGGACGGCACGGCCGAGGGTGACGCGGTTCGCGGGGCCGAAGGAGGCGAGTGCGGAGCGGTGCACGGCGCGGGCGAGGACCGCCCAGCCGGCGACGGCGAAGACCAGTCCGGTCAGCCAGCCCGCCGGGCCCAGCCCGGTCGCCGCGCCGAGCAGGGCCACCAGCAGGATCTGTATCGCCGCGCCCACCGCGGCCTCCTGCTGGACCGGCCTCGCACCGTATGTGTTGTTCAGGGCCACCGCACATCCTCCGGCCGTGTGACAGAGTCGATCAACGCCGCGTACCGTGCGCGGCCTGTGCCATCTCGGTACGTGCACCACTGGCCGACCGTTCAGGAGGACCGCCGATGACGCGCACCGCACGTGCGTTCTGGCTCACCGCTCCGGGCCGCGGAGAGATACGCGACGCCGCGCTCGCGGACCCGGCCGAGGGGGAGGTGGTGGTGCGCGCGCTGTGGTCGGGGGTGAGCCGGGGCACGGAGACGCTGGTCTTCCGCGGCGGTGTGCCGCGCAGCCAGTACGCGGCGATGCGGGCGCCGTTCCAGGAGGGCGACTTCCCGGGGCCGGTGAAGTACGGCTACCTCTCCGTCGGCGTCGTCGAGGAAGGGCCGGCCGAGCTGACCGGCCGTACCGTCTTCTGCCTGCACCCGCACCAGACCCGCTACGTCGTCCCCGCCTCCGCCGTCACCCCCGTCCCGGACCACGTGCCCGCCGAACGGGCCGTGCTCGCCGGCACCGTGGAGACCGCGGTCAACGCGCTGTGGGACGCCGCGCCGCTGGTAGGCGACCGGATCGCGGTGGTCGGCGGCGGCATGGTCGGCTGCTCGGTGGCCGCGCTGCTGGCCCGCTTCCCGGGGGTGCGCGTCCAGCTGGTCGACACCGACCCGGCCCGCGAGCGGACCGCCGAGGCTCTCGGCGTCGGGTTCGCCGCCCCCGCCGACGCGCTCGGCGACTGCGACCTCGTCGTCCACGCCAGCGCCACCGACCAGGGCCTCGCCCGCTGCCTCGAACTCGTCGCCACCGAGGGCACGGTGCTCGAACTCAGCTGGTACGGCGACCGGCGGGTGAGCGTGCCGCTCGGCGAGGACTTCCACGCCCGCCGGATCACCCTGCGCAGCAGCCAGGTCGGCACCGTCTCCCCGGCCCGCCGCGCCCGCCGCTCGTACGGCGACCGGCTCGCCCTCGCCCTGGACCTGCTCGCCGACCCGGCGCTCGACGCGCTCGTCACCGGTGAGTGCGCCTTCGAGGAGCTGCCGGACGTGCTGCCGCGGCTGGCGGACGGCCGGATCCCGGCGCTGTGCCACCGGGTGCGCTACCCGGCCTGACCGCCGCTGAACACGGGAAGGTCATCAGCCGTACTAGTCGGCATCGATGCACCGCACCTGAAGGGGCGTTCCCTTGTTCAGTGTCACCGTCCGCGATCACATCATGATCGCCCACAGCTTCCGCGGCGAGGTCTTCGGTCCCGCGCAGCGCCTGCACGGAGCGACGTTCCTGGTGGACGCCACCTTCCGGCGGCCCGAGCTGGACGACGACAACATCGTCGTCGACATCGGCCTGGCCACGCGGGAACTCGGCGCGGTGGTCGGCGAGTTGAACTACCGCAACCTCGACAACGAGCCCGACTTCGCCGGGGTGAACACCTCCACGGAGTTCCTGGCGAAGGTCATCGCCGACCGGCTCGCCGAGCGGGTGCACAAGGGCGCGCTCGGTGAGGGCGCCCGGGGCATCGCGGGCATCACGGTCACCCTGCACGAGTCGCATGTCGCCTGGGCGAGTTACGAGCGTGCCCTGTGACGGACGCCATGACCGAACAGCCCACGCTCGGCTACGTCCCCGTCCAGGCCCCCGCCCTTTCGGGCGCGGAGATCGTCCGGATGTCCCTGCGCACCGTGCACTTCGTCCTGCCGGGCGGCGTCGACGACCCCTCCGCGCCCAGCGGCGGCAATGCCTACGACCGGCGGATCTGCCTGGACCTGCCCGGCTTCGGCTGGCAGGTGCAGCGTCATCCGGTGGCCGGCGCGTGGCCCCGCCCGGAGGCCGCCGCGCGCGCCGAACTCGCGTCCGTGCTGGCGCAGTTGCCGGACGGTGCGGTCGTCCTGCTCGACGGGCTCGTCGCCTGCGGTGTTCCCGAGGTGATCGTCCCGGAGGCGGAGCGGCTGCGGCTCGCCGTCCTCGTCCACCTCCCGCTCGGCGACGAGACGGGCCTCGCGCCCGAGACGGCCGCGGACCTGGACGCCCGCGAGCGAGCGGTCCTGCGCGCGGTCCCCGCGGTGATCGCCACCAGCGACTGGGCGGTCCGCCGGCTCGTCGCCCACCACGGGCTGGCCCCCGACCGCGTGCACGCCGCCGCCCCCGGCGCCGACATCGCGCCCCTGGCACCCGGCACCGACGGCGTGTCCCGGCTGCTGTGCGTCGCCGCGGTCACCCCGCGCAAGGGCCAGCACCGGCTCGTGGAGGCCCTGGCCACCGTGCCCGACCTGCCGTGGAGCTGTGTGTGCGTGGGCGGGCTGACCCAGGACCCGGAGTACGTCGCCCGGCTCCGGGCCGTCATCGACAGCCACGGCCTCACCCACCGCATCCACCTCGCGGGACCGCAGTCCGGGGCCGTCCTCGACGCCAGTTACGCCGCGGCCGACCTGATGGTCCTCACGTCGTACGCGGAGACGTACGGCATGGCGGTCACGGAGGCCCTGGCGCGCGGCATCCCGGTGCTCGCCACGGACGTGGGCGGCCTCCCGGAGGCGGTCGGCCGCGCCCCGGACGGCGGGGTGCCCGGCATCCTCGTCCCGCCGGAGGACCCGGCCGCGCTCGCCGCGGAGCTGCGCGGCTGGTTCGGCGAGCCGGACGTGCGCCGCCGCCTCAAGGCCGCCGCACGCGGCCGCCGCGCCGCCCTCGACGGCTGGGCCACCACCGCCCGCTCCCTCGCCGGCATCCTCGGCCGGCTCCCCAGCACACCCCGGAGGGCGGCATGACCGACACCACCACCACGACGGCACACGAATCCCGGACCCGGCTCGCACCGGCCGAGGCGACGGCGCACCTGCCGCCGCCGGACGGCCGAGCCGGGGACGACACGGACCCGGCCGCGCCGCCGGCCGCCGGACCGGACGGCGCCGGG
>NZ_JBFATR010000014.1:0-132629 GCF_040678395.1 Streptomyces sp. NPDC052687
CGGAACGTGCCGTGCGGACGCTCCGGCGTGCCCTCCGAACGGGGAAAGAACTCGTACCACGAGCCGTACAACGCCCGCTCCCGCTCCACCAGCAGCGGCAGCGGATCGGACGCGGTGACCAACTCCCGCAAGGGGTGGCGGGCGAGCGCCGCCTCCACCTCCGGGGTGAGCGCCGCCGCCAGGCGGGCCGCGGCCGGGCGGGACTCGTCGCGCAGGGCGTCGACGGCGGCGAGCACCGGGCCGCGCTCCCCGGCGGGCATTCCCTCGGCAGCCCGTTCGTACAGTCGTGCGCCCTCCTCCAGGACGAGCCCGGTGTCGATCCCGGCCGGGATCTTGATGCGGGCGTGGTGGTGCCAGGTGGTGACCGGGTCGGCCCACGCCTCGACCGTGTAGGTCCAGCGGCCGGGCGCGCCCGCGGTCACGGTGGCGCCCCAGCGGTCGGTGCCGGGGGCGAGTTCGCGCATCGGTGTCCACGGGCCGGGCCGGCCGTCCGGGTCCCGCAGGACGACATTGGCGGCGACCGCGTCATGGCCCTCCCGGAACACGGTGGCCGAGATCTCGAAGCTCTCGCCCGTCACCGCCTTCGCGGGCCGGCGGCCCTGCTGGACCAGGGGACGGACGTCGAGGACCGGTATGCGTCCGACGGCGGTGGCCTCGCCGCCCGCGGAAGGCGGCTCCGCGGTCGTCGGGCTCGTGTCGGCGCGGTGCGCGAGGGGTGTACCGGTACGGGGGGTCGGGGGTGCTGACGAGTGGTGCTTGGCGGGCATCACCGCTCCTGTCCGCGTCAACGTGGGTGGGCGGATTGCTTGTGGGGAGGTGGGTTCTGCGTGAGGTGCCTGTGAGGTGTACCGCAGGAGCCTTCCCACACTGTTCGGGTGGGCAATCCGGCACTTTGTTAACTACTCACGCGTATGTCTGCGCACAAGACCGGCCCCGTCCGGGAGTGGCGGGACCGGTGTCCGGACCGTGGTGCCCGGAACGCGGCGCCCGGCGCGGCCGGTTCGGCGGACCGGGCCCGCGCGCGCTCACCGCACCGGTCACCCGGCTCGCTGCCGCAACCCGCGCGACCTGCGCCGGACCGGTCTTCCGGCACTCGGCGGGGTGCGGTGGCGCGACGCTCGCGACGGGTGCGCAGGAGAAGGACACATGAGTGCCGGGGCGGCCGGCGGCGGCGACCGTGAGGGCCTGTCCCGGACCCACGGGGGAGAAAAGTCTGGCTGGAAACGCCCCGTTGCCGAGGACGACCGGATACGGCACAACGGCGGCACGAAGTCGTCCACGCGGCGACCCGGTCGGGCGCCGCCACCGCCGGAGTACCAGCCCCGCGCCGTCCAGAGCCGTGCCGCGGGCGCGGCTGACGCGCGCCCCGTCTTCTCGGCGACCTGCCCTCGTGCCGTCGGCGCAGCGCATGTTCCCCTTTTCGGCGTCACCGGGGACCTGCCGCTGACGCAGGCCGGGTCACGCGCTTCCGGTATCCGTCCTTCCGCCGGCGCCCGCGTCCGCACGGTTGCCCGAAGCCCCCCAAGGTGGCCCAGGGGTGCGGAACCGGCCATACCGGTCAGGGCGGAGTGAGGGTGACGGTTCGACGGGCCGGGCGCGGCACTCGCGGAGTCGGCCACGGCGCGGCCGGGTAGCCACTACCGTCGACAGAGACAACTCCGTCGAGAAGGACAACACCATCCAGAACGGCAGCACACTGAAGAACGGCCGCACCCACACGTACGGCAGCACCCACACGTACGGCAGCACCCACGAGGACCGCAGCACCCACAAGTACCGCAGCACCCACAAGTACCGCAGCACCCACAAGTACCGCAGCACCCACAAGTACGGCAGCACCCACAAGTACGGCAGCACCCCGAAGAACGGCAACAACGCACACCGCGTCCGTCAGCGCACCGACAAGGTGGAACCGTGAAGGCGATCCGTCGATTCACCGTCCGTCCCGTTCTCCCCGCACCCCTCCGGCCGCTGAGCGACCTGGCGCGCAATCTGCGCTGGTCCTGGCACGCGGAGACGCGCGACCTGTTCCAGTCCGTCGACCCCGACCGCTGGGCCGCCTCGGGCGGCGACCCGGTCCGGCTGCTGGGCAGCGTGCCGCCCGCCCGGCTCGCCGAGCTGGCCGAGGACCGCCGCTTCCTGCGCCGGCTGACCACGGTCGCCGACGAGCTGCACGACTACGTCACCGGCGACCGCTGGTACCAGACCCAGCCCGGCGAACTCCCCGCCGCCATCGCCTATTTCTCCCCCGAGTTCGGCATCACCGCCGCCCTGCCGCAGTACTCCGGCGGCCTCGGCATCCTCGCCGGCGACCACCTCAAGGCGGCCAGCGACCTCGGCGTCCCGCTCATCGGCGTCGGCCTGCTCTACCGCCACGGCTACTTCCGCCAGACCCTCTCCCGCGACGGCTGGCAGCAGGAGCACTACCCCGTCCTCGACCCCAACGAGCTGCCGCTGGCCCTGCTGAAGGAGCCCGACGGCACCCCCGCCCAGGTGACCCTCGCCCTGCCCGGCGGCCGCTCGCTGCGCGCCCGGATCTGGCTCGCCCAGGTCGGCAGGGTGCCGCTGCTGCTGCTCGACTCGGACGTCGAGGAGAACGACCACGGCGAACGCGGCGTCACCGACCGGCTCTACGGCGGCGGCAGCGAACACCGGCTGCTCCAGGAGATGCTGCTCGGCATAGGAGGGGTTCGGGCGGTGCGCACGTACTGCCGGCTCACCGGCCACCCCGCGCCCGAGGTGTTCCACACCAACGAGGGACACGCGGGCTTCCTGGGCCTGGAGCGGATCGCCGAACTGTGCGCGGACGGCCTCGACTTCGACTCGGCGCTGGAGGCCGTGCGGGCCGGCACCGTCTTCACCACGCACACGCCCGTCCCCGCCGGCATCGACCGCTTCGACCGGGAGCTGGTCGCCCGCCACTTCGGCCCCGACGCCGAACTGCCCGCCATCGACGTGCACCGCGTCCTCCAGCTGGGCGGGGAGAGCTACCCCGGCGGCGAGCCCGGCCTGTTCAACATGGCCGTGATGGGCCTGCGGCTGGCCCAGCGCGCCAACGGCGTCTCGCTGCTGCACGGCAGGGTCAGCCGGGAGATGTTCTCCGGGCTGTGGCCGGGGTTCGACCCGGAGGAGGTGCCGATCACCTCCGTCACCAACGGGGTGCACGCCCCCACCTGGGTCGCCCCGGAGGTGCTCCGGCTCGGCGCCCGGCAGATCGGCCCCCAGCGCACCGAGGACGCCCTGACGATCGGCGGCTCGGAGCGCTGGGACGCCGTCGCCGACATCCCCGACCAGGACATCTGGGACCTGCGCCGGTCGCTGCGCGAACAGCTGGTGCAGGAGGTCCGCGAGCGGCTGCGCACGGCGTGGCGGCAGCGCGGCGCCGGCACGGCGGAGCTGGGCTGGATCGACGGGGTGCTCGACCCGGAGGTCCTGACCATCGGCTTCGCCCGCCGCGTGCCGTCGTACAAGCGCCTGACGCTGATGCTGCGCGACCGCGACCGGCTCATGGAACTGCTGCTGCACCCCGAGCGGCCGGTCCAGATCGTCGTCGCCGGCAAGGCGCACCCGGCGGACGACGGCGGCAAGCGCCTCATCCAGGAGCTGGTCCGGTTCGCCGACGACCCGCGCGTGCGCCACCGGATCGTCTTCCTGCCCGACTACGGCATGGCGATGGCGCAGAAGCTCTACCCCGGCTGCGACATCTGGCTGAACAACCCGCTGCGCCCGCTGGAGGCCTGTGGCACGAGCGGCATGAAGGCGGCGCTCAACGGCTGCCTGAACCTGTCGGTGCTGGACGGCTGGTGGGACGAGTGGTTCCAGCCGGACTTCGGCTGGGCCATCCCCACCGCCGACGGCCACGGCACCGACCCCGACCGCCGGGACGACATCGAGGCCGCCGCGCTGTACGACCTGCTGGAGCAGCGGATCACCCCGCGCTTCTACGAGCGCGGCCAGGGCGGGCTGCCGGACCGCTGGATCGAGATGGTCCGCCAGACGCTCACCCTGCTCGGCCCCAAGGTGCTGGCGGGCCGGATGGTGCGGGAGTACGTGGAACGCCTCTACGCCCCCGCGGCCCTCGCCCACCGCTCCATGGACCCGGACGCGGCGCGGGAGCTGGCCGAGTGGAAGGCCCGCGTCCGCGCGGCCTGGCACCGGGTGACGGTCGACCACGTCGAGACCTCCGCCACGGCGGCCACCGCCGAGCTCGGCACCACCCTCACCCTGCGGGTCCGCGTCGGACTCGGCGACCTCGCCCCCGAGGACGTCGAGGTGCAGGCGGTCTCCGGCCGCGTCGACTCCGAGGACCGCATCGCCGACGCCTCCGCCGTCCCCCTCAAGGCGGCCGGCGGACCCGACATGGAGGGCCGCTGGGTCTACGAGGGTCCCCTCTCCCTGGACCGCACCGGCCCCTTCGGCTACACGGTCCGCATCCTCCCCGCCCACCGCCTGCTGGCCTCGGGCGCGGAACTCGGCCTGCTGACGGTCCCGGCGGACGAGGTGCGGGAGGCGGCGGGGGTGCTGATGAGGTAGCCGGAGCAGGGGCGAGGCGGGGCCGCGGCCGGGGTCAGCTCTCCGGGCCCCGGTCGCACAGGGCCCGCAGCGCCTTCCCGCACCGCTTGGCGTAGGCGTGCTGGAAGCCGCGGGTGGCCGGGCCGCCGGCCCTGGCGTACCAGCGGGCCGCGCGGCTGAAGGCGGAGACGGTCAGCCAGACCGTGCCGTCGCCGGTGCGGTTCACGACGAAGGACTCCTCGCCGCACTCGGGGTGGCCGGGCAGGGTGCCGTAGGCCCAGCCGGCGCGGCGGGGCTCGTCGACGGTCCAGACGATCCGGCAGGGCGCCTTGACCAGTCCGGCGAGGATGACGGTGACCGTCACGTCGGGGGCGGCGCGGTCGGCGCTCGCGTCGATGCCGACGCCCATCGCGCGGTGCATCTCCCAGGTGCACACCGCCTCGGCGGCCCGCCGGAAGACCTCGTGGCCCTCGCCGATCCGGGTGCGGACGTCCATGCGGTGGAAGCCGGGCGGGCAGAAACCCGGCTCACGGGTGCCGCCGACGTCCGCGTACGTGAATTCCCCAGGAGACATGTGCCCCAGCGTAGGGCGGCACCCGGCGTCGCCTTCCCGCCGGGTGCCGCCCCTCGGTCGTGCCGGGGTCAGTTGACGTTGACGGCCGCCCAGGCCGCCGCCACCGCCTTGTACTCGGTGCTCGACGCGCCGTACAGCGCCGACGCCGCGTTCAGGGTCGCCGTACGGGCGCCCTTGTAGTTGGTCGTCGAGGTCATGTACGTGGTGAGCGCCTTGTACCAGATCGCCGCGGCCTTGGTCCGGCCGATCCCGGTGACCGCGGTGCCGTTGTAGGTCGGCGAGTTGTAGGCGACGCCGTTGATCGTCTTGGCGCCGCTGCCCTCGCTGAGCAGGTAGAAGAAGTGGTTCGCCGGGCCGGAGGAGTAGTGGACGTCCAGGCCGCCCAGCGAGGACGACCAGTAGTCCGCGGACGCGCCGTCCTTGCTCGGCTTGTCCATGTACCGCAGCGGGGTGCCGTCGCCGTTGATGTCGATCTTCTCGCCGATGAGGTAGTCACCGGGGTCGGCGGGGTTGTTGGCGTAGAACTCGACCGCCGCGCCGAAGATGTCGGACGTGGCCTCGTTCAGGCCGCCGGACTCGCCGGAGTAGTTGAGCCCGGCCGTGTTCGAGGTGACGCCGTGGGTCATCTCGTGGGCCGCCACGTCGAGCGAGGTGAGCGGCTTGGTGTTGCCCTCGCCGTCACCGTACGTCATGCAGAAGCAGCTGTCGGACCAGAAGGCGTTGACGTAGGCGTTGCCGTAGTGGACGCGGGAGTACGCGGCCTTGCCGTCGTTCTTGATGCCGTTGCGGCCGAAGGTGTTCTTGTAGTAGTCCCAGGTCGTCTGCGCGCCGTACGCGGCGTCGACGGCGGCGGTCTGGTCGGTGGAGGAACCGGACGCGGTGCCGGTGCCCCAGACGTCGTCGGCGTCGGTGAACAGGGTGCCGGCCGAGCCGCTGGTGGAGCGGGCCTTGTTGTACGTCTTGTGGCCGCCGCGGGCGGTGTCGTACAGCTGGTACGACGACCCCGACAGGTAGGTGCCGAGGGTGACCGTGCCGTTGTAGAGGCCCTTGCCGGTGCCGGTCTCGATGCCCTGGTACTCGTAGAGCTTCTTTCCGGTGGCGGCGTCGGTGATGACGTGCAGCTCGTTGGGGGTGCCGTCGTCCTGGAAGCCGCCGACGACGGTCTCGTAGGCGAGGACGGGCTTGCCGCCGGCCGCCCAGATCACCTTGCGGGGGGCCTTCGCCGCGTCGGACTTCGTCCCGCCGAGGGCCTTGGCGCGCTTGACGGCCTGGGTCTCGGCGGCGGCCGCGGTCACCTCCGGGGTGAGGTCGGCGACCGCGATTCTCGCCTTGGTCGCCTTGGTGACGCCCTCGGTCTTCCCGGCCGGGCTCTCGTGCACGACGAGGTCGCCGCCGAGGACGGGCAGACCGGCGTAGGTGCGCTCGTAACGGGTGTGCAGGCTGCCGTCGGCGTCCTTGACGACGTCGCGGACGACCAGCTTCTCCTTGGCGCCGAGGCCTATCTCACCGGCGGTCCGCTCGGTGGCCGCGTCGGCCTCGCGGATCAGGGCGGTGCGGGTGGCGGGGGAGAGGGCGAGGGGGGTGGCGGCGCGGGCGGCCGGACCCTCGGCGGGGGTCTGGGCGGTGGCCGGGCCGGTGGTGAGGCCGGTGGTCAGGAGAGCGCCGGCGGCGATGGCGGTGGCCAGCGCGAGAGTGGTGCGCGTGGGGGACACACAAGCTCCTTGGGTGGGGCTGCTGGGACGTCGTGCGGCGGGTGAGGGAAGAGTGACACCCGTGGTGCGTACATGTCAGGAGCCCCAAGTGATGTTGGCCGAAAACCAACTCCCAAGAAAACGTTTCCGAAAGGTAAAGCGGGGCAGCGAAAAGGGGCGCCGCCCCGGGGGAGTTGCCCCGGAGCGGCGCCCCGCGCCGCGCGACCCGGTCTACGGGAAGGTCAGCTTCCAGCTGTTGATGTAGCCGGTGTCCTGCGCCGCCTGGTCCTGCACCCGCAGCTTCCAGGTGCCGTCGGCGGTCTCGGAGGAGGCGTTGACCGTGTACGTGGTCTGCACGTTGTCCGCCGAGTCGGACGAGCTGAAGTTCTTCAGCCGGTACGCCGTCCCGTCGGGCGCCACCAGGTCGATCACCAGGTCACCGCGCCAGGTGTGGATGATGTCCACGCCCACCTGGAGGTTGGACGGCGCGTTGCCGGCCCGCCCGGTCACGTTCACCGACGAGGTCACCGCGGCGCCGTTGTCCGGGATGGACACGTCGGTGGTGTTCTCGAACGACGTGCCGCCGCCGCCCCCGCCCGAGCGGGACCCGACCGCCACACCGGCCCACGCGTCCTGCACCGCCTTGTACTCGGCGCTGGTGGTGCCGTACAGCTCACCGGCGACCGCCAGCGTGCCGGTGCGGGCGCCCGCGTAGTTGGTGGTGGAGGTGAACTTGGTGGTGAGCGCCTTGAACCAGATCTGCTCCGCCTTGGCCCGGCCGATGCCGGTGACCGGCAGCCCGTCCGCGGTGGGTGAGTTGTAGCTGACGCCGTTGATGGTCTTGGCGCCGCTGCCCTCGCTCAGCAGGTAGAAGAAGTGGTTCGCGGGGCCGGAGGAGTAGTGCACGTCGATGGAGCCGATACCGGAGTACCAGTTGTCCTTCGACGAGCCGTCCTTGCTCGGCTGGTCCATGTAGCGCAGCGGCGTGCCGTCGCCGTTGATATTGATCTCCTCGCCGATGAGGTAGTCACCGACGTCGGAGGAGTTGTTCGCGGCGAACTCCACGGCCGCGCCGAGGATGTCGGACGTCGCCTCGTTCAGGCCGCCGGACTCGCCGCTGTAGACGAGCTTCGCGGTCACCGACGTCAGACCGTGCGTCATCTCGTGCGCGGCCACGTCGATCGACGTCAGCGGGTTGGCGTTCCCCGAGCCGTCGCCGTACGTCATGCAGAAGCAGCTGTCCGACCAGAACGCGTTGACGTAGTTGTTGCCGTAGTGGACCCGCGAGTAGGCGCCGACGCCGTCGCCGCGGATGCCGTTGCGGCCGTGCACGTTCTTGTAGTAGTCCCAGGTCAGCGCGGCCCCGTAGTGGGCGTCGGCGGCGGCCGACTCCAGGTTGGACGGGCTGCCGTTGCCCCACACGTCGTCCGGGCCGGAGAACAGCGTGCCGGTGCCGGAGGTGCCGCGGTTGAGGTTGTACGTCTTGTGGCCGCCGCGGGCGCCGTCGGTGAGGTTGTACGCCGAGCCCGACTGGGTGGTGGTCAGCGGGACGGTGCCGCTGTACACGGTGTGGCCGGTCCCGGTGTGGACGGCCTCCCACTCGAACAGCTTCTTCCCGGTCGCGGCGTCGGTGACGACGTGCAGCTCCTGCGGGGTGCCGTCGTGCTGGAGGCCGTCGACGACGGTCTCCCAGGCCAGGGTCGGGGTGCCGTTCGCCGCCCAGATCACCTTGCGCGGGGCGCGGTCCACGTCCGGGTTCTTCGCCTTCTCCGCCTTCGCGGCGGCCAGCGCCTGCCGCTCGGCGCGCTCGGCGGTGATCGCCGGCTTGAGGGTGGCGGGCTTGACGGCGGCCCGGGTGGCCCGCACGACTCCCTCGGTCTCACCGTCCTTCGCCGCCTTCACGACCAGGTCGCCGCCGAGCACGGGCAGACCGTCGTAGGTGCGCTCGTAGCGGGTGTGCGTCGTGCCGTCACGGTCCTGGACGACGTCCCGGACGACCAGCTTCTCCTTGGCGCCGAGGCCGAGTTCGCGGGCCGTCGCCGCCGTGTCCGCCTGGGCCTCGCGTATCAGCTCGGCACGCTGGGCGGGGGTGAGCTTCTTGGGCAGGGCGCCCGGGTCCGCCTGGGCCGACGCCGACGGTGCCTTCTCCGGGGCGGCGGTCGCGGCACCGGACTGCACGGCCGCGGCGACGAGGGCGGCGACGCCGACCAGCGCGACGGCCGCCGCCCGGCGACGGGGGGTGTGGGAGGTGCGTCTGTGAGAGGGACTGCTGCTCAACACTGACTCCTTCTGCGCGGCCGCGGATCACGCGGCCAGGGGAGACCGGACGGCGGGTGGGCCGTCCGGGCGTGCGTGGAGCTGGGCCGCGCCACAGCGGCGAAGGTCTGTGGGGTTGCTGTGAGGTGGCCGTGGGAAGAGTGGCAGCACCGCGCCCTTTCTGTCAGGGGCGCGTCAGGAACTTGGCCGGAAATCGTTCGTTGTCCGGGAGTTCACGTTCGATATACGGACTCGCCAGATCCGGCGCGCGGCTTTCGCGGCGGCCCGCCGCCGGCCCGCGCCTGTCGCGGCAGCCTGCCGCCAGCCCGCGGCGAGGGCCGTGGCGAGGTCCGCCGCCACCGCGGCCCGCGGGATCACCGCCGCCTCGTCCCCGGCGAGCCGGCCCGTGCCGCCCTCCGTGCCGGTCGCGAGGGGACTGTGCCTCTCGCGCGCGGTTCGGCCCGCCGCCGGCCTGCGGCTGTCGCGGCAGCCTGCCGCCGGCCCGCGGCGAGGGCCGTTCAGGCCAGGCTGTCCCGCCAGGCGCGGTGCAGGTCCGCGAACCGGCCCGTGCCCGCGACGAGTTCCGCCGGGCTGCCGTCCTCCACGATCCGGCCCCGCTCCATCACCAGCACCCGGTCCGCGATCTCCACGGTGGACAGCCGGTGCGCGATCACCACCGCCGTACGGCCGTTCAGTACCGTCGCCATCGCTCGCTGCACCGCCCGCTCGCCGGGGATGTCCAGCGAACTGGTCGCCTCGTCGAGGATCAGCACCCCGGGGTCGGCGAGCAGCGCCCGCGCGAACGCCACGAGCTGGCGCTGACCGGCCGAGATACGGCCGCCCCGCTTGCGGACGTCCGTGTCGTAGCCGTCGGGCAGCGCGCTGATGAAGTCGTGCGCGCCGATCGCCTTCGCCGCCCGCTCGATCTCCTCGCGGCTCGCGTCCGGGCGGCCGATGGCGATGTTCTCGGCGACCGTGCCGGAGAACAGGAACGCCTCCTGCGTCACCATCACCACACCGCGCCGCAGCTCCGCCGTGGACAGCTCGCGCAGGTCCACCCCGTCCAGCAGCACCCGGCCCTCCGTCGGGTCGTAGAACCGGGCGACCAGCTTGGCCAGCGTGGACTTGCCCGCGCCGGTGGAACCGACCACCGCGACGGTCTGCCCGGCCGGCAGGGTCAGATCGAAGCGGGGCAGCACCTCGCCGCCCGTGCGGTAGGCGAACCGGACGCCGTCGAAGACGACCTCGCGGCCGGGACGGTCCGCGTCCTTCAGCGGCGGCAGCGGCCTCGGCGCGGACGGCTCGGGCACGGACGGTGTCTGCGCCAGCAGCCCGGCGATCTTCTCCAGGGAGGCCGCCGCCGACTGGTACGAGTTGAGGAACATCCCGAACCGGTCGATCGGGTCGTACATCCGCCGCAGATACAGCACCGCCGCCGCCAGCACGCCCAGCGCCAAGGTGCCCTCCGCCACCCGCCAGGCGCCCCACAGCACGAGCAGCGCGACCGCCGTGTTGCCCACGACCCGCGAGCCGACGACATAGCGGGCCATCTCCAGCAGCGCGTCGCCGTTGGTGCGCTCGTGGCGCCGGTTCAGCTCCCGGAACTCGGCGTCGTTCGCGGCCTCCCGGCGGAACGCGCGCACCGGCCGGATGCCGTTCATCGTCTCCACGAACTTCACGATCACCGCGGCGATGGCGCTCGACCGCCGCAGGAACACCCGCTGCACCCGGCGCCGGTACATCCGCACCAGCCACCACAGCGGCACGAACGACGCCACCGCCAGCCCGCCCAGGCCCAGATCCAGCCACAGCAGCAGCACCGCCGTGTACACACAGGACAGGATCACCATCACCAGCTCCTGGAGGCCGTCCTCCAGCAGCTCGCGCAGCGACTCCACATCGCTCGTGGAGCGGGAGATCAGCCGGCCCGAGGTGTAGCGCTCGTGGAAGTCGATGCTGAGGGCCTGGGCGTGGCGGAAGATCCGGCCGCGCAGGTCCAGCAGCACGTCCTGGCTGACCCGGGCGGAGGCCCGCACGAACCCGTACTGCAGCGCCCCGGCCGCCAGCGCGCACACCAGATAGCCCGCCGCCACCGCGATCAGCGGCCCGCGGTCGTCCGCGCGCAGCGCCGGCACGGCGTGGTCGATGGCGTACGCCACCAGCAGCGGGCCCGCCTGCACCGCCGCCTGCTGGAGCAGCAGCAACAGCGTGGTGAGCGCGACGCGGGCCTTCATCGGGGCGAGCAGGGACCGCAGCAGGGCGGCGGTGGCGCCGGGAGGGGTGGGCAGCACGTCCTGGTCGAAGGGGTCACCGCCGGGCGCGCGCCGTTCCTCCGGCTCGTCCTTGGCCGGGGCCGTGGTGGTGGCCGTCATCGGCCTTCCTCCTCTTCGCCAGACATCAGGTGGGCGTACTCGGCGTGGGAGCGCAGCAGTTCGTGATGCGTGCCCACGGCGGTGATCCGGCCGCCGGAGAGGAGGGCTGCCCGGTCGGCGAGCAGCACCGTGGAGGGGCGGTGCGCCACGATCAGCGCCGTGGTGTCGGCGAGCACCCGGCGCAGCGCGGCCTCCACCGCGGCCTCCGTGTGCACGTCCAGCGCGGACAGCGGGTCGTCCAGGACCAGGAAGTCCGGCCGGCCCACCACCGCGCGGGCCAGCGCGAGCCGCTGCCGCTGCCCGCCGGACAGGCTCAGCCCCTGCTCGCCGACCTGAGTGTCCACGCCCTGCGGCAGCGCGTGCACGAAGTCGGCCTGCGCGACCGCCAGCGCGCGCTCCACCGCGTCCGCGTCCGCGTCCGCGCCGCCGCCCGCGCCCATCCGGACGTTCTCGGCGACGGTGGCCGAGAACAGCGTCGGCTCCTCGAAGGCGACGGCGACCCGTGTCCGCAGCTGCTCGCGGGACATGGCGGTGATGTCCACCCCGTCGAGGGTGATCCGCCCCTGCGTCACCTCGTACAACCGCGGCACCAGCGCGGTCAGCGTCGTCTTCCCGCTCCCGGTCGCCCCCACCAGCGCCATCGACTCCCCCGGCCGGATCCACAGATCGATCCGCTCCAGCACGGGCGGGGACCCGGGCGGCGCGTCCGGATACCGGAAGCCGACGCCGTGGAAGCGCAGCCCCCGCTCGCCGTCACCGCTCACCGCCGCCGCGGTGCCGGACGACTCCGGCTGTGCGTCCATGACCTCGAAGTAGCGCTCCGTGGCCGTCGCGGCCTCCTGGCTGAGGGCGAGGAGGAAGCCGATGGAGTCGACCGGCCAGCGCAGGGCGAGGGCGGTGGAGAGGAAGGCGACGAGGGTGCCGGCGGACAGGTCGCCGTCGGCGACGCGCACCGCGCCGAGCACGAGGGCCGCCCCGATCGCCACCTCGGGCAGCGTCATCATCGCGACCCAGATGCTGGCCAGCAGCCGCGCCTTGTGCAGCTCGGTGCCGCGCAGGGTGCGCGACAGCTCGCGGAAGGCGCGCGCCTGGCTGCGGTGGCGGCCGAACCCCTTGACGATCCGGATGCCGAGCACGCTCTCCTCGACGACCGTGGTCAGATCGCCGACCTGGTCCTGCGCCCGCCGCGCGGCATGGGCGTACCGCTTCTCGAAGACGGCGCAGACCACCATCACCGGCACGGCCGGCCCCAGGAGCACCAGCCCCAGCGTCCAGTCCTGGACCAGCATGATGACCACACCGACGAGGATCGTCACCCCGTTGACCAGCAGGAAGGTCAGCGGGAAGGCGAGGAACATGCGCAGCAGCGCCAGATCGGCGGTCCCCCGGGACAGCAGCTGCCCCGAGGGCCACCGGTCGTGGAACGCCACCGGCAGCCGCTGGAGATGCCGGTACAGATCCGCCCGCATCGCCGCCTCGACCCCGGCCAGCGGCCGGGCCACCAGCCACCGCCGCAGCCCGAACAGCAGCGCTTCGGCGAGCCCGAGCAGCAGCAGGTACAGCGCCCCCAGCCACACCCCCGCCGGGTCCCGCTCGGCGACCGGCCCGTCCACCAGCCACTTCAGGACCAGCGGAATGACCAGCCCGGCACACGAGGCGACGATCGCGACGAGCGCGGCGGCGGACAACCGCGCCCGCACCGGCCGCACGTACGGCCACAGGCGCAGCAGGGTCCGTACGGCGGAGCGCGGGGCGGGCGGTTCGGCGGGCTGGTCGGGACCGGCCTCTTCGGTGGTGGCACGTGTCGTCGGCATCACGTCGAGATTACGGACAGCGACGGACGACGCCCACCGAGTTTTCCGGCCCCGGCGGCTCGGCCGGGAGCGTGCTCAGGCGCGCGGGTAGGGCAGCAGCCCCCGCGCGACCGCCTCCCACGCCCCCTTCAGTTCGGCCAGCAGCTCCGGCCGCTCGGCGGCGAGGTCGGCCTGTTCGCGGACGTCCTCGGCGAGGTGGTAGAGGTGGTCCCGGCCGGCCGCGTCCTGGTAGTACTTGAAGTCCCCGCGCCGCAGCGCCCGGTTCCCCCGCACCCGCCAGAACAGGTCCCGCTCGGGCAGGGCCTCGCCGCGCAGCAGGTATCCGGCCAGGCTGTGGCCGTCCAGCGGATAGGCCGGGTCGGGGCGCGCGCCCCCCAGCTCCAGCAGCGTCGCCGTCCAGTCCGGGGAGTACACGGGCTCGTGGCTGACCTGGCGGCCGTCGATCCGGGCCGGCCAGCGCAGGATGGTCGGCACCCGGATGCCGCCCTCCAGCAGCTGGGACTTCTCCCCGCTCAGCGGCCACTGGTAGGAGAACCGCTCACCGCCGTTGTCGCTGGCGAACACGACGACCGTGTCCCGCTCCTGCCCGGAGCGGCGCAGCGCGGCCAGCACCCGGCCGACCGCCGCGTCCAGGCTCTCCACCAGCTGCGCGTACTTCGCCACCGAGCCGCCGTCGTCGTGCCGCAGCGCCGGCAGCACCTGCCCCGCCCGGATCCGCGCCGCGATCTCGGCTCCGGTCTCCTCGTCGCCCTCCGCGAGCCACGGCCAGTGCGGGGTGGTGAAGTTGAGGTTGAGCAGCCAGGGCCGCTCGTGGTCCCGGCCGACGTACTCGACGGCGCGCTCGGTCAGCACGGTCGTGTAGTAGCGCAGGTCCTGGTAGGTCGCGTCACCCTCGTAGAGGTCGTACTCGCCGAGCTGGCCCAGCTTGGAGAAGTACTCCAGCGCACCGCCGAAGTTGCCGAAGAACTCGTCCCAGCTGGAGCGCGTGGGGCTGTAGTCGGGCAGGAAGCCGCAGTGCCACTTGCCGATCAGCGCGGTGGCGTAGCCCGCCTCCTTCAGCAGGGACGCGAGGGTGGGGTGGTCCGGGTCGAGGCCCTGGGTGCGGTTGCCGATGGGTTCCGCGAGACCGCCCGGCGTACGGCCGGGGAAGCGCCCGGTGTAGAGGCTGAACCGGGTGGGGGAGCAGGTCGCCGAGCCCGCGTAGCCGTCGGTGAAGCGCACGCCCTGCGCGGCGAGCCGGTCCAGGTTCGGCGTCCTGATGTGCGGGGCGCCGTACACCGACAGGTCCGCCCAGCCGAGGTCGTCGGCGAGGATGAACAGGACGTTCGGCCTGCGGTGGCCGCCCGTGGCGGGGCGGGCGCGGAACGGGCGTTCGGCGGGAGCGACGGCCTCGGCGGTGGTGGCCGTCGCCGCGAGCGCGGTCGCGGCACCACCGCCGACGAGGCCGCCGAAGGCGCGGCGGGATATCTGGGGCATGCCCACGGACGCTGTCAGCGGGCGCCGGACAGGGTCAACGATTCACCGCGGGACTTCACGCACCGGCAACACCTTCACGCTCCCGCAACACGCACGTCAGCCGCCGACACACACCGCACGCGATCCGGCCACCGTCACGGCACACCGGCCGGGCCGACCGGCCGCCTCACGCCACCTCAGCCGGCCACCCTCAGCAGCAGCACCGACCGCTCCGGCACCGTGATCACCGTCCCCGCGCGGTGGACCCGGCCCGGTGCCGCCGCCTGTTCCTCCTGTGCCGTGTCGACGACCACCTCGTACCGCTGCGCCCACGGCGGCCCCGGCAGCGTGAACCGCACCGGCCGCTCCCCGGCGTGCAGGACGGCGAGGAAGCTGTCGTCGAGGATCGGCGCGCCCCGCTCGTCGCGGCCCGGGATGTCCCGCCCGGACAGGTACATGCCGAGCGTGGCGGCGGGCGCGTACCAGTCCCGCTCGGTCATCTCGGTGCCCCGCGCGGTGAACCACGCCAGGTCCCTGAGGCCGTCCGCCGAGTGCGCCCGCCCCGAGAAGAACGCCCGGCGGCGCAGCACGGGATGCCGGTGGCGCAGCGCGATCAGCCGCGCGGTGAGGTCGAAGAGCGCCTGCCAGCCGGGCTCCTCCCGCAGCCCCCAGTCCATCCAGCTGGTCTCGTTGTCCTGGCAGTACGCGTTGTTGTTGCCGCCCTGGGTGCGCCCCAGCTCGTCGCCCGCGACCAGCATGGGCACGCCCGTCGACAGCAGCAGGGTGGTGAGCAGGTTGCGCAGCTGGCGCCGGCGCAGCGCGCGCACCGCCTCGTCGTCGGTCTCGCCCTCGGCGCCGCAGTTCCAGGACCGGTTGTCGTTCGAGCCGTCCCGGTTGCCCTCGCCGTTGGCCTCGTTGTGCTTGCGCTCGTACGACACGAGGTCGCGCAGCGTGAAGCCGTCGTGCGCGGTGATGAAGTTGACGGACGCGTACGGCCTGCGCCCGCCCCAGGCGTACAGGTCGCTGGAGCCCGACAGCCGGTAGCCCATCTCGCGTACGTCGGGCAGCGCGTGGCGCCAGAAGTCGCGCACGGCGTCGCGGTACCGGTCGTTCCACTCCGTCCACAGCGGCGGGAACGCGCCCACCTGGTAGCCCCCGGAGCCCACGTCCCACGGTTCGGCGATCAGCTTCACCCGCCGCAGCACCGGGTCCTGCGCGATGACCGCGAGGAACGGGGAGAGCATGTCGACGTCGTGCATGGAGCGGGCCAGCGCCGCCGCCAGGTCGAAGCGGAAGCCGTCGACGCCCATCTCGGTCACCCAGTACCGCAGCGAGTCCGTGATCAGGCGCAGCACGTGCGGCTGGACGACGTGCAGGGTGTTGCCGCAGCCGGTGTAGTCGGCGTACCGGCGGGCGTCCGGCTGCAACCGGTAGTAGCCCCGGTTGTCGATGCCCTTCAGGGACAGCGTGGGGCCCAGCTCGCCGGCCTCCGCGGTGTGGTTGTAGACCACGTCCAGGATGACCTCGATGCCGGCCGCGTGCAGGGCGCGCACCATCCGCTTGAACTCGCCGACCTGCCCGCCGCGGCTGCCGGAGGCGGCGTAGGCGGCGTGGGGGGCGAAGTAGCCGATGGAGTTGTAGCCCCAGTAGTTCTTCAGGCCGCGCCTGAGCAGGTGGTCCTCGTGGGCGAACTGGTGGACGGGCAGCAGCTCGACGGCCGTGACCCCGAGCTTGGTCAGGTGTTCGATCGCCGCCGGGTGGGCGAGCCCGGCGTAGGTGCCGCGCAGCTCCTCGGGGATGTCCGGGTGCAGCTTGGTGAAGCCCTTGACGTGCAGCTCGTAGATCACCGAGTCGGCCCAGGGCGTCTTCGGGCGGCGGTCGTCGGCCCAGTCGTCGTCATCGTGGACGACGACGCCCTTGGGGACGAACGGCGCCGAGTCCCGGTCGTCGCGCACGGTGTCCGCGACGTGCTGCTGCGGCCAGTCCCGCACGTGCCCGTACACCTCGGGCGGCAGCGCGAACTCGCCGTCCACCGCCCGCGCGTACGGGTCGAGCAGCAGTTTCGCCGGGTTCCACCGGCCGCCGGTCCACGGGTCCCAGCGGCCGTGCACCCGGTAGCCGTACCGCTGGCCGGGCAGCACGCCCGGCACGAAGCCGTGCCAGATCCCGTGCGTCAGCTCGGTCAGCCGCACCCGCCGCTCGCCGCCCGCCTCGTCGAACAGGCACAGCTCCACGGCCTCCGCCCCACCCGCCCACAACGCGAAGTTGGTGCCCGCGACCCCGTCCGGCCCGACCCGGAAGCGCGCGCCCAGCGGCGTCGGCGCCCCCGGCCACACGGGTATCGCCGGCGCCTCGCGCGCGGCGCCGTTCACCGCGGAGGCGGGACGCCCTTCCCCGGCACGCGTCTCCTGCTCGGCAGTGCTGGACACCAGTACGCCTCCCACGGCTCATGGAACGACGCGCACAACAAGGCCTGTGGCGTCCCGGCCCGGGGCTCCCCGCCGCGTCGTCCTCCCCACTGTTCTGCCCAGAGCTTGGGTCGCACTCACGTTTCCCCAGGGCGGGCGCCGTCGTTGGACGTGTTTGTGAGGCACGTACAAGGGCGCGCGCGGCGCGCGAGGGCCGCACTGGCCGCCGTAATGACATGGGCAGGACTACTGGCCGGGGCCGCCGGCTGCACCGGGGACTCCACCGGCGGGATCGGCTTGTCCGGGCCCGGCAAACCCCGGCCCCCCGAGGACGTCATCCGGGTCTTCCCGGCCGACGGCAGCAAGAACGTCCGGCCGGACACCGACCTGGCCGTCCGGGTGCCCGTCGGGCGCCTGGAGACGGTGAAGGTGACGAAGTCCCAGGACGCGCAGGAGACCCGGGTGCCGGGCCGGATCTCCGCGGACGGACGGCGGTGGGAACCCCACGACGATCGCCTGGCGCTCGCCGCCAAGTACACGGTCGACGTGGTCGCCGTCGACGGCGACGGCCGCCGCTCCGCCCGGCACACCACCTTCACCACGCACGTCCCCGGGGAACGCTTCATCGGCTACGTCAGCCCCGAGAACCGCGCCACGGTCGGCACCGGGATGATCGTCTCGATGGTGTTCAACCGGGAGATCGAGCACCGCGCGGCCGTCGAACGCGCCATCCGCGTGACCGCGAAACCCGCCGTCGAGATCCGCCCCCACTGGTTCGGCGACGACCGCCTGGACTTCCGCCCGCGCTCCTACTGGAAGCCCGGCACCGAGGTCACCGTCGACCTGCGGCTGCGGGACGTCGAGGGCGCGCCCGGCGTCTACGGCCTGCAGCACAAGACCTTCACCTTCACCGTCGGCCGCAGCCAGGTCTCGCGCGTCGACGCCGCCCGGCACACCATGGAGGTGCGGCGCGACGGCGACCTGGTCGCCACCGTCCCCATCACCGCGGGCGCCCCCAAGACGACCACGTACAACGGCAAGATGGTGGTCACCGAGATGTACGAGGTGACCCGGATGAACGGCGCCACGGTCGGCTTCAAGAAGAAGAACGGCAAGGGCGAGTACGACATCCCGGACGTCCCGCACGCCATGCGGCTCACCGACTCCGGCACCTTCCTGCACGGCAACTACTGGGCGGACCCCAGCGTCTTCGGCCGGGCCAACGTCAGCCACGGCTGTGTCGGCCTGCGCGACGACAAGGGCGGCGGCGCCGACACCCCGGCCGGCTGGTTCTTCGACCGCAGCCTCATCGGGGACGTCATCGAGGTCGTCAACAGCAACGACAGAACGGTCGATCCGGCCAACGGGCTCGGAGGCTGGAACATGAGCTGGAACCAGTGGAAAGCGGGCAGCGCGGTGAGCTGACCGGACAGGGGGGAACGGTTGGGACCGAACAGTGACATTTCCCGGGCGCTCGCCGCGCTGACCTTGTGGTTAATATGCGCCGAGCGCGCGGGACGCGCTGGGGAGCGGGCCCCGGGGAGTCCGCTGAGGGTCCGGTCGCGGGCCCGGTGAGGGTCCCGGCTTCCGGGCCCATGGAGGGGAGAACAAGGTGAACGTGCGACCGATATCGGGGGCGTCGGTTGACGCGCGCGGGGGGCGCGGACGCGGCAGGGGGCCGCTCGCGCTGATAGTCGGAGCGTTGCTGCTGACGGTCACCGCGTGCGGCGGCGGCTCGGAGGCCGGGTCCTCCGGCCCGGGCGAGGGCAAGGGCAAGGGCAAGGACTCGGCCACGGCCGTGAGCGGGCAGTCGGAGGCGGTCGTCTCCATCGCCCCGAAGGACGGCGCGAAGTCCGTCGACACCAGCGGCGCGCTCAAGGTGACCGCCGCGAAGGGCAAGCTCACCGAGGTCGTCGTCAAGGACGCCAAGGGCGGGAAGGTCGACGGGAAGATATCCGGGGACGGCGCCACCTGGACGCCGTCCACCCATCTGGCCGCCGCCACCACGTACTCGGTGCACGCGGTCGCCAAGGACTCCGCGGGGCGCACCGCCGCCGAGGACTCCCGCTTCACCACGCTGACGCCGCAGAACACGTTCATCGGGCACTTCACCCCCGAGGACGGCTCCACGGTCGGCGTCGGAATGCCGTTCTCGCTCCGCTTCACCCGGGGGATCACCAACCCGGAGGACGTCGAGAAGGCCATCAGGATCAAGACCGAGCCGGCCGTCGAGGTCGAGGGCCACTGGTTCGGCAACGACCGCCTCGACTTCCGGCCCGAGAAGTACTGGAAGGCCGGCACCAAGGTCACCGTCGACCTCAACCTGGACGGCGTCGAGGGCCGCGACGGCGTCTACGGCGAGCAGGACAAGACCATCTCCTTCACCATCGGCCGCGAGCAGGTCTCCGTCGTCGACGCGAAGAAGCTGACGATGAAGGTCATGCGGGACGGCAAGGTCCTCAAGACCATCCCCGTCACCACCGGCGCCCCGGGCTACGAGACCTGGAACGGCCAGATGGTCATCAGCGAGAAGCTGACGGTCACCCGGATGAACGGCGAGACGGTCGGCTACGGCGGCGAGTACGACATCAAGGACGTCCCGCACGCCATGCGGCTGTCCACCTCCGGCACCTTCATCCACGGCAACTACTGGGGCGGCGACGCCTTCGGCAACCGCAACGTCAGCCACGGCTGCGTGGGCCTGCGCGACGTGCGCGGCGGCTGGGACAAGGACGCGCCCGCCGCCTGGTTCTTCGACAACTCGATGATCGGCGACGTGGTCGTCGTGAAGAACAGCAACGACCGGATCATCGACCCGGACAACGGCCTCAACGGCTGGAACATGTCGTGGGAGAAGTGGAAGGCGTGACGCGCTGAGCGCGTCCGGGCCCGGTGTGAGCTACGGCACCGGGCCCGTTGTCGTTAGTCCCCGTTAACCTGCCTGCATGACCGTACATCTGGAAGTCGCGGACGGGGTCGGCACGCTGCGCCTGGACCGTCCGCCGATGAACGCGCTGGACGTGGCCACCCAGGACCGCCTCAAGGAACTCGCCGAGGAGGCCACGCGCCGCGACGACGTGCGCGCCGTGGTGATCTACGGCGGGGAGAAGGTGTTCGCGGCCGGCGCGGACATCAAGGAGATGCAGGAGATGGACCACACCGCGATGGTCCTGCGCGCCCGCGCCCTCCAGGACTCCTTCACGGCGGTGGCCCGCATCCCCAAGCCGGTGGTCGCCGCGGTGACCGGGTACGCGCTGGGCGGCGGCTGCGAGCTGGCGCTGTGCGCGGACTACCGGATCGCCGGGGAGAACGCCAAGCTCGGCCAGCCGGAGATCCTGCTCGGCCTGATCCCCGGCGCGGGCGGCACCCAGCGGCTGGCGCGGCTGATCGGCCCCTCCAAG
The DNA here is from genome assembly GCF_040678395.1 of Streptomyces sp. NPDC052687. NCBI lineage: Bacteria > Bacillati > Actinomycetota > Actinomycetes > Kitasatosporales > Streptomycetaceae > Streptomyces > Streptomyces sp. NPDC052687. The sequence goes on from NZ_JBFATR010000014.1 coordinate 20,484, forward strand.
GCCAAGGACCTCATCTTCACCGGCCGTCAGGTCAAGGCCGACGAGGCGCTGGCGCTCGGCCTGGTGGACCGGGTGGTGCCGGCCGCCGAGGTGTACGAGGCGGCTCGTGCCTGGGCGGCGAAGCTGGCCCAGGGGCCGGCGATCGCGCTGCGCGCGGCCAAGGAGTCGATCGACACCGGCCTGGAGACCGACATCGACACCGGCCTGGCCGTGGAGCGCAACTGGTTCGCGGGGCTGTTCGCCACCGAGGACCGGGCGATCGGCATGCGCAGCTTCGTGGAAGAGGGCCCCGGCAAGGCGAAGTTCCGCTGAAGCGTCTGCGCGGCTGAGCCTCGCCGTTGACCCGGTGTCCGGTCCGGGTCCCCCGAAGGGGCGGTTCGCGGACGCCCTGGGGCGACCGTGAGCCGCTCCCGTTGAGGGAACCCGTACGGTGTGCCCGATCGAGCGGTCTTCGCAGGTCGGCGGGGTCGTGTTCGGATTTCCTCTGCCTGTGGCATATGCCGGACGGATGGCCGGGAGCGAAGGTGCACCGGGGGCGTATTCCCGCGGAACGGCCCCGGAGGGCGCGCCGGGCGGCCATGATGGGGGCATGGCGGGGCTGGAGGGCATCGAACAGCCGCAAGGACGCGGCCGTGCCACCGCGGCGCGCTGGTCGCCCGCGGTCGAGGACGAACTGGCGCTCAGGGCACTGGAGTTGTTCGGCAACCCCACCGAGGGCGAGGTCGCGCTGCCGTCCCGCGCGGAGTCCGCGGCGACGGCCCGCCGGCTGGCCCAGGTGGTGGTCCTCCGCCAGTGGGGGCTGACCCCGAAGCTGACCGAGGACGCGGTCCTGCTCGTCTCCGAGCTGGTGGGCAACGCCGTCCGCCACACCGGGGCGCGGATCTTCGGACTCCGGATGCGCCGTCTGCGCGGCCGCATCCGCATCGAGGTCCGCGACCCGTCCCGCGGCCTGCCCTGCCTGATGCCGGTGCAGGAGATGGACGTCAGCGGGCGGGGCCTCTTCCTCGTCGACAAGCTCTCCGACCGCTGGGGCGTCGACCTGCTCCCGCGCGGCAAGACGACCTGGTTCGAGATGCGGGTGGCGGACCGCTGAACCGCGTCGCGCGGGCGGCCGCGGGCACCGCACCGCCAGGTGGGTCAATCGCCCGATTTCGCCCGTGACCCCCCTATAAATGGCCGCGTGACCACGACCGACCGTCGCGCGGCGCTGCGTACCGGCGCGGGCCTCGTCGCCGCGGGTGCCCTGACCGCCGCCTGCACCTCCGGCGGCGCCGTCGCCCACCCCGAGCCCGCCCCCGCGCCCTCCGGGACCACGCCCGCCCCCGCGACCTCCGGGCGCGCCCCCGCGCTCCCCGAACCCGCCTCGCCCCCGCACCGCTTCCCCGGCCGTCCCGGGCAGATCGCACACGGACCGCGCGGTCACCCGCGGGTGGCCCTCACCTTCCACGGCGGCGGCGACCCCGCCACCGCCCACGCGCTCCTCACCCAGGCGGAACGCCACGGCGCCCGGGTCACCGTGCTCGCCGTCGGCAGCTGGCTCGACGCGCACCCGCGGCTGGCCCGCCGCATCCTCGACGGCGGCCACGAGCTCGGCAACCACACCCAGCATCACCTGGACGTCAACGCCCTGCCGGAGGCGCGGGCGCACGCCGAGATCGCCGACTGCGCCCACCGCCTGAAACGGCTCACCGGCTCGATCGGCAGCTGGTTCCGCCCCTCCCGCGCCGCCCGCGCCTCCCCCTTGGTCGAACGCCTCGCCCACCGCGCGGGCTATCCGCACCTGCTGTCGTACGACGTCGACTCGCTCGACTTCACCGGGCCCGGTGCCCCCGCCGTCACCCGCACGGTGCTCGACCAGGTCCGCCCCGGATCGATCGTGAGCCTGCACTTCGGTTACGCGGACACGGTCGCCGCCCTCCCCGCCGTACTGGAAGAACTCGACCGCCGCGGGCTCACCGCGGTGACCGCAACGGAGCTGATCCGCTGATGCCACGCACCCTCGCCACCCGCGCCCTCGTCGCCGGCGCCGCACTCGTCGCCCTCGCCGCCTGCGGCACCGACACCCGCACCGAGACCCACCCGCCCCGCAGCCCACAGGCCGCGGTGCCCGCCCCGCCGAAGAAACCGGAGATCAACGGCCTGCCGGGGATGCCGCCCGTGCTCGACCCGAAGGACGTCTACGCCGCCGACCGCCCCAACAAGCTCTCCCCGGTGGTCAAGGACTTCCCGTCGCGGGTCTACGTCCCCAACACCGAGTCCGACACGGTCTCCGTCATCGACCCGAAGACGTACGAGATCATCGACACCATCCCCGTCGGACGGCAGCCGCAGCACGTCGTGCCGTCCTGGGACATGAAGACGCTGTGGGTCAACAACAACCGCGGCCACACCCTCACCCCGATCGACCCGAGGACCGGCAAGGCGGGCAAGCCCGTCGAGGTGCACGACCCGTACAACCTGTACTTCACCCCCAACGGCAAGTACGCCGTCGTGATGGCCTCCCTCGACCGCGAACTCGTCTTCCGCGACCCGCACACCATGAAGCGGGTCAAGACCGAGCCGGTCACCTGCTACGGCGTCAACCACGCCGACTTCTCGCTGGACGGCCGCTACTTCATCGTCTCCTGCGAGTTCAGCGGCGAACTGCTGAAGGTCGACACCGAGAAGATGGAGGTGGTCGGCCAGCAGAAACTGCCGTTCGAGGGCGCCATGCCGCAGGACGTGAAGATCTCCCCGGACGGCAAGCGGTTCTACATCGCCGACATGATGGCCGACGGCATGTGGGTCCTGGACGGCGACGCCTTCGACCAGCCGAAGCTGCTGCCCACCGGCAAGGGCTGCCACGGCCTGTACGTCAGCCGCGACTCCCGCGAGATGTACGTCTCCAACCGCGGCGAGGGCTCGGTCTCCGTCTTCGACTTCACCCAGAACAAGGTGACCAAGAAGTGGCACCTGCCCGGCGGCGGCAGCCCCGACATGGGCGGCGTCTCCGCCGACGGCAAGGTGCTGTGGCTGTCCGGGCGTTACGACGCCGAGGTGTACGCCATCGACACCCGCACCGGCACCCAGCTCGCCCGCATCCCCGTCGGCAGCGGCCCGCACGGCCTCGCCGTCTACCCGCAGCCGGGCCGCTACTCGCTCGGCCACACCGGCATCTTCCGCTGACCCCTACCGCAGGTGGGCGCGGCGCAGCAGCACCTCCGCGCCCACCTGCCGGTAGCCCGCCGCCTGGAACGCCCGGATGCTGCGGGCGTTGCCCGGCGCGACCTGCGCCCACAGCGGCTCCTCGGCGAGCCGGCGGGCCGCCGACACCAGCGCCCGCCCCAGCCCCCGGTGCCGTACGCCCTCGTCCACCTCCACGGACACCTCCAGCCGCCCGGCGACCCCGCGCCCCATCACCAGCACCGCGCCCTCGGCCGCCCAGGCGCGCACGTCGTCGCGGCGGGCGCGGGCGTAGGCGACGCGCGGATGGCGGGAGTCGACCTCCTCCAGCGCGAGCGACGGCTCACCCGGCAGGGGAGTGGCCACCAGGACCGCGTCGACGGTGTCCGTCGTCCGGCCGGTGCGCTCCAGGAAGGCCGTCAGGAAGCGCGGGTTCAGCGTCGCGGCGAGCGCGTCGCAGTCCAGGGCGGCCAGTGTGCCGTACACCCACCGCGGGTCCTCGTCCGTGAAGACCACCGAGTGCGCGGTGAACGACAGGACACCCGCGTCCCGGTCGCAGGGCTGCGGCACCACGGTCGTCCCGCCGTCCGCCGGAGGGAAGACGCCCCGCGCCGCCGCGTCCAGAATGTCCCCCAGGGTCTGCCCCACGTCGGCTCCTTGAGTCTCCACCCACTGGAAGGCCCAGACTCCCAGACATGAGCGATCACGGCACCGGACTCCTCACCATCGGCGAGCTGGCCCGGGCCACCGGACTGACCGTGCGCACCATCCGCTACTGGTCCGACGAGGGCATCCTGACCCCGGTGACCCGGTCGGCGGGCGGCTACCGGCTCTACGACGCCGCGTCCGCCGCCCGCCTGGACCTGATCCGCACCCTGCGCGAACTCGGCCTCGGCCTGGACGACGTACGCCGGGTGCTGGCCGGGGAGCGGACGGTCGCGGAGGTCGCGGCGGCCCACGTGGCGGCCCTGGACGCGCAGATCAGGTCGCTGAAGGTGATCCGTGCGGTGCTGTCGAGCGTGGCGCGACGTGGTTCCACAGCGGAGGAGACGACCCTGATGAACAGACTGGCACGGCTGTCGGCGGCGGAACGGCAGCGGATCATGCGGGAGTTCGTGGAGGAGGCGCTGCACGGGCTCGACAACGTCGACCCGGACATCCGGGAGCGGATCCGGCAGACCTCCGTCGACCTCACCGACGATCCCACCCCCGAGCAGGTCGACGCCTGGGTGGAACTGGCCGAAATGCTCCAGGACCCCGACTTCCGGGCGCAGATGCGGCGGGCCGTGGAGTTCAACGCGGCCGACCGGGACCCCGACGCGCCGCCCGGCCGGTCCCTGTGGTTCGCCAAGCGCCTGGTGGAGCTGGTGGGGCCGGTCCGGCGCCGCGGGGTCGCTCCCGAGGCGCCCGAGGCGGAGGAGGTGCTGCGGGAACTGTTCGGTGACGCCGACCGCGGCGCCGTCCTCGCCCGCATGACGGCCGGCTTCGACGATCGGGTCGCCCGCTACCGGGAACTGCTGGCCGTCGTCAACCGGCAGCCCGCGCCACCGCACACCGAGGACTTCGCCTGGGTGGTCGCCGCACTGCGCGCGGGCGCGGGCAGCTAATCTGACCTGCGTCAGTGCGACAGCATCACAGAACAGAGCAGGACGAAGAGGGGCGGGCCGGTGGCCGACATAGAGGAAGCACGCAAGCAGTTCGAGCGGATCGACACGGACGGGGACGGCCAGATCACCGCTGCCGAGTTCAAGGCCGCCCTGGCCCAGGGCGGCGACTGGAACGTCACGGAGGCGGTCGCCGAGGCGATCATCGCCAGCCGCGACCTCAACGGCGACAAGCTGCTGTCGTTCGACGAGTTCTGGGCCCACCTGAACAAGTGACGCGTGCCGCACAGGGGCGCCCGTATCCCGCCCGGGATGCGGGCGCCCTCGCTCGTGCCCGGAATAGCGACGGCCGGCGCGGGGTTGTCGCCCCTCGCAACGGCACGTCAGCAACCACGACTTGGGAAGGGCCGGCCATGAAGATCGGCATCATCGGCGCGGGCAACATCGGCGGCAACCTCACCCGGCGGCTCACCGCGCTCGGGCACGACGTCTCGGTGGCCAACTCGCGCGGACCGCACACGCTCACGGCACTCGCCGAGGAGACCGGGGCGACGCCCGTGCGGGTGGAGGAGGCGGCGCGCGGCGCCGAGATCGTCGTCGTCACCATCCCGGTGAAGGCGGTGCCGGACCTGCCGTCCGGCCTGTTCGACGAGGCGGCCGACGGGGTCGCCGTCATCGACACCGGCAACTACTACCCGCGCGAGCGCGACGGGCGGATCGCGGGCATCGAGGACGAGGGGCTGACCGAGAGCCGCTGGACCGAACGCCACCTCGGGCACCCGGTGATCAAGGCGTTCAACGGCACCTACGCCCAGGACATCCTCGACCGCCCGCGCCCGGCCGGCGACCCCGACCGGCTGGCCGTGCCGGTGGCGGGCGACGACGAGGCCGCCAAGCGGAAGGTGCGGGCGCTGATCGACGAACTCGGCTTCGACGCCGTCGACGCGGGCGGCCTCGACGACTCCTGGCGCCAGCAGCCCGGCACGCCGGTCTACGGTCTGCGGGGCGGCGTGGAGGAGGTGCGCAAGGCGCTGGCGGAGGCGTCGCCGCAGCGGGCGCCGGAGTTCCGGGGCTGACTCAGACGACCGACAGGGGCGTGTGCGGTCCGTCCGGCAGCTCGACGCGCACCGCGTCGCCGGGCCGCACCACGCCCCCGGTGAGCACGACGCTCATGACCCCGGACCTGAACCGCGCCGCGCCGTCGGCGTCCCGCCCGACGACCTGCTTCAGCAGGCCCTTGCGGAACCGGTCGATCTGCGCGCACGGGTTGCGCAGCCCGGTCACCTCGACCACGGCCGCGTCCCCGAGGTGCAGCCGGGTGCCCGTCGGCAGGCCGAGCAGGTCGACACCGCGGGTGGTCACGTTCTCCCCGAGCTGCCCGGCGGCGACCTCGAAACCGGCGGCGCGGACCTCGTCGAACAGCTCCTCGTGTATGAGGTGGACCTGCCGCAGATTCGGCTGCGCCGGGTCCTTCGCCATCCGGAACCGGTGCTTCACCGTCGCGCCGGCGTGCACGTCGCCCTCGACGCCGAGCCCAGCGACGAGCGTGACGCTCGCGCGGTTCGGCTTGCTGAAGGAGTAGGTGCCGCTGCTGCTCACCGCGCTGATCGTCATCTCGCTCATGACCGCAGCGTATCCACCGGCCGGGGCCACCACGGACGGGTCTTCCCCTCGTCCCCGACGATGACGACGAGCCGGCCGTCGGCGCTGAAGGCGAGGGCCGTGAGACGGCCGTCGTACGCGTCGACGGGGCGGCCGAGGTATCCGGCCCAGACGGGTCGGTACGTCCCACAGCCGTACGGAACCGTTGTCCGCGGTCACGGTGGCCCCGTCGGTCGCCGCCGGTCCGCCCGGCACCGGCCGCCACCGCTCCGGCCGCGCCGCGGGCGGCGCGTCGTGCGTCTGATGCGGCCCCGGCCGCGGCAGCGCCCCCGTCACCACCGCACCGCCCACCGAGGTGGCCGCCACGACGCACGCCGTGGCGAGGCCGCGGTCCAGGGGCGGGCCCGGGTGCGGCGGCGGGGCGGCGGGGGGAGCAGCGCGAGGGCCGCGGTCAGGCGGGAACGGGGCGCTCCGGGCCGGCTCGGGGCCGCCGCGAGGGCCCGGGCGAGGCGGGTCCACCAGGTGTCCGCGCGCGGCATCCGACCTCCCCGGACGGTCCAGCTCGCCGGGCGCGGGCTCGTGCACCGGTACCGCCTGGGACATCCGGGCCACCAGCAGCGGCGCCGCCAGCCCGGCCACGAACGCCGTCAGCGGCTTGGGCAGCTGCTCCGACGCCGCCATCGCGCGGTCGGCGCGAACCCCGCGAACAGCCGCGGCCCGATCGCGATCAGCCCCATGGGCCGGTCGTCCCGGCTCACCCACGGGCGGCGCCGGCGGCGGTCCGGCCCGGCCGGGCGCAACGACGCGGAGAGGTTCAGCGCTTCGGCGGAGCCGCTGCCGGGCAGCCCCCACAGCGCGGCTTCCAAGCTGTCACGCCACCGACGGTAGCGGACCACTCCAGTGACGCCGAGTGGCGCATCAGCACTCGATGATGTTGACCGCCAGCCCGCCGCGGGCCGTCTCCTTGTACTTCACCGACATGTCCGCACCGGTGTCCTTCATCGTCTTGATGACCTTGTCCAGCGACACCTTGTGGGAGCCGTCGCCGCGCATCGCCATCCGCGCCGCCGTGACGGCCTTCACCGCGGCCATGCCGTTGCGCTCGATGCACGGGATCTGCACCAGGCCGCCGACCGGGTCGCAGGTGAGGCCCAGGTTGTGTTCCATGCCGATCTCGGCGGCGTTCTCCACCTGCTCGGGGGAGCCGCCCAGGACCTCCGCGAGGGCGCCCGCGGCCATGGAGCAGGCCGAGCCCACCTCGCCCTGGCAGCCGACCTCGGCACCGGAGATGGAGGCGTTCTCCTTGAAGAGCATGCCGATGGCGCCGGCGGCGAGCAGGAAGCGGACCACGCCCTCCTCGTCGGCGCCGGGCACGAAGTTGATGTAGTAGTGCAGGACCGCGGGGATGATCCCGGCCGCGCCGTTGGTCGGGGCGGTCACCACGCGCCCGCCGGCCGCGTTCTCCTCGTTGACCGCCATGGCGTAGAGGGTGATCCACTCCATCGCCAGGGCCTGCGGATCGCCCTCGGAGCGCAGCTTGCGCGCGGTCGTCGCCGCCCGGCGCTTGACCCGCAGCCCGCCCGGCAGGATGCCCTCGCGGGACATGCCGCGCTCCACGCACTCGCGCATCACCCGCCAGATCTCCAGCAGGCCCGCGCGGATCTCCTCCTCGGTGCGCCAGGCCCGCTCGTTCTCCAGCATCAGCGCGGAGATCGACAGGCCGGTCTCCTTGGTCAGGCGCAGCAGCTCGTCACCGGTGCGGAAGGGGTACTTCAGCACCGTGTCGTCGAGCTTGATGCGGTCCGCGCCGACCGCGTCCTCGTCGACGACGAAACCGCCGCCCACCGAGTAGTACGTCTTGGTCAGCAGCTCGGCGCCGTCGGCGTCGTACGCCCACAGCGTCATGCCGTTGGCGTGGTACGGCAGCGTCTTGCGGCGGTGCAGGACCAGGTCCGCGTCGAAGTCGAAGGCGATCTCGCGCTCGCCGAGCAGCCGCAGCCGGCGCTCGGCCTTGATCGTCTCCACCCGCTCGTCGGCGGTCTCCACGTCGACCGTGCGCGGCGAGTCGCCCTCCAGGCCGAGCAGCACCGCCTTGGGGGTGCCGTGGCCGTGCCCGGTGGCGCCCAGCGAGCCGTACAGCTCGGTGCGGACGGTGGTGACCGAGTCCAGCAGGCCCTCGTTGCGCAGCCGGCGCGCGAACATGCGGGCCGCGCGCATCGGGCCGACCGTGTGGGAACTGGACGGGCCGATGCCGATCGAGAACAGGTCGAAGACCGAGATGGCCACGTCAGACTCCTCGCAATACGGGTGGTGGCGGGGCACCCGGTGGGGTGCCCCGCACGGGGTGGTGCTTACTTGCCGACGCTCGGGTAGAGCGGGTGCTTGTCCGCCAGGGCGGTGACCCTGGACTTCAGTGCCTCGATGTCGCAGGCGGGCTTGAGCGCCTGCGCGATCACGTCCGCGACCTCGCGGAAGTCCTCGGCCGTGAAACCGCGGGTGGCGAGCGCGGGCGTGCCGATCCGCAGGCCGGACGTCACCATCGGCGGACGCGGGTCGTTGGGGACCGCGTTGCGGTTGACGGTGATGCCGACCTCGTGGAGCCGGTCCTCGGCCTGCTGCCCGTCCAGCTCCGACTCACGCAGGTCGACCAGGACGAGGTGGACGTCGGTGCCGCCGGTGAGGACGTTGATCCCGGCCTCGCGCGCGTCCGGGGCGGTCAGCCGCTCGGCGAGGATCCGCGCGCCTTCCACTGTACGGCGCTGGCGCTCCTTGAACTCCTCCGAGGCGGCGATCTTGAAGGAGACCGCCTTGGCCGCGATCACGTGCTCCAGGGGGCCGCCCTGGAAACCGGGGAAGACGGCGGAGTTCAGCTTCTTCGCGAACTCCTTGCCGCGGGCGAGGATGATGCCGCCGCGCGGGCCGCCCAGCGTCTTGTGCGTGGTGGACGTCACGACGTCGGCGTACGGCACCGGGTTCTCGTGCAGCCCCGCGGCGACCAGGCCGGCGAAGTGCGCCATGTCGACCCACAGGTACGCCTCGACCTCGTCGGCGATCCGGCGGAACTCGGCGAAGTCGAGCCGGCGCGGGTACGCCGACCAGCCCGCGATGATCACCTTGGGGCGGTGCTCCTTGGCGAGCCGCTCGACCTCGGCCATGTCGACCAGGCCGTTGTCGTCCACGTGGTACGCGACCACGTCGAACTGCTTGCCGGAGAAGTTCAGCCGCATCCCGTGGGTGAGGTGACCGCCGTGCGCCAGGTCCAGGCCCAGGATGGTGTCGCCGGGCTGGGCCAGGGCGAACAGCGCGGCCTGGTTGGCGGAGGCGCCCGAGTGCGGCTGCACGTTGGCGTACTCGGCGCCGAACAGCTCCTTGACCCGGTCGATGGCGAGCTGCTCGGTGACGTCGACGTGCTCGCAGCCGCCGTAGTAGCGGCGGCCCGGGTAGCCCTCGGCGTACTTGTTGGTCAGGACCGAGCCCTGGGCCTCCATGACCGCCAGCGGGGCGAAGTTCTCGGAGGCGATCATCTCCAGGGTGGACTGCTGGCGGCGCAGCTCCGCGTCGACGGCGGCCGCGACCTCCGGGTCCAGCTCGTGCAGGGGCGTGTTCAGGACAGTCATCGGTGGCGGGCTCCTCAGCCGGCGGAAAAGGCGGTGTACTCGTCGGCGGAGAGCAGGTCGGACGGCTCCTCCGTGACGCGTACCTTGAACAGCCAGCCGCCCTCGAAGGGGGCGGAGTTCACCAGCGACGGGTCGTTGACGACGTCCTCGTTGACCTCGGTGACCTCGCCGGACACCGGGGAGTACAGGTCGCTGACCGACTTGGTCGACTCCAGCTCGCCGCAGGTCTCGCCCGCGGACACGGTGTCACCGACCTCCGGGAGCTGCACGAAGACGACATCGCCGAGCGCGTTGGCCGCGTGCTCCGTGATGCCGACCGTCGCGACGCCGTCCTCGGCGGCCGACAGCCACTCGTGCTCCTTGCTGTAGCGCAGCTGCTGGGGGTTGCTCATGGCCTGAATTCTCCTGTACGCGGGGGAGTGCTGATGAATGGGGGACTGCCGGAACCGTGCGTGAGCAGCGCGAATGTGCGCGGTGTCACGTACGGGACCGCGCTCGGTGGCTACTTCTGGCGCTTGTAGAAGGGGAGCGCGACGACCTCGTACGGCTCGTGACTGCCCCGGATGTCCACGCCCACGCCCGGCGTGCCCGGAGCGGCGTGCGCGGCGTCCACGTAGGCCATGGCGATCGGCTTGCCCAGCGTCGGGGAGGGCGCGCCGGAGGTGACCTCGCCGATGACCTCGCCGTCCGCGACGACCGCGTACCCGGCGCGCGGGACCCGGCGGCCCTCGGCGACCAGCCCGACGAGGACGCGGGGCGGGTTCTGCCCGGCGCGCGCGGCGGCCTCGGCGAGCGCCTCGCGGCCCACGAAGTCGCCCTCCTTGTCGAACTTGACCACCCGGCCGAGCCCGGCGTCGAACGGGGTCAGCGAGGTCGACAGCTCGTGCCCGTACAGCGGCATGCCCGCCTCCAGGCGCAGGGTGTCCCGGCAGGACAGGCCGCACGGCACCAGACCCGCGCCCTCTCCGGCCTTGGTCAGCGCCTGCCACAGCTCCACGGCGTGCTCCGGCCTCACGAACAGCTCGAAGCCGTCCTCGCCGGTGTAGCCGGTGCGGGCGATCAGCGCGGGGACGCCGGCGACGGTGCCGGGCAGCCCGGCGTAGTACTTCAGGCCGTCGAGGTCGGCGTCGGTGACGCTCGCCAGGATCTGCGGGGACGCCGGGCCCTGGACGGCGATCAGCGCGTACGCGTCCCGGTCGTCGCGCACCTCGGCGTCGAAGCCGGCGGAGCGCTCGGTGAGCGCGTCGAGCACGACCTGGGCGTTGGAGGCGTTGGCCACGACCATGTACTCGGTCTCGGCCAGGCGGTAGACGATCAGGTCGTCGAGGATGCCGCCGTCCTCCCGGCAGATCATGGTGTAGCGGGCGCGGCCCACGCCGACGGAGGCGATGTTGCCGACCAGGGCGTAGTTCAGCAGCGCGGCGGCCTGGGGACCGGTCACGGTGATCTCACCCATGTGGGAGAGGTCGAAGAGGCCGGCCCTGGTGCGCACGGCGTGGTGCTCGTCGCGCTCCGAGCCGTAGCGCAGCGGCATGTCCCAGCCGGCGAAGTCGGTCATCGTCGCGCCCAGCGAGCGATGCACGGCATCGAGCGCGGTGTGACGCTTCTGCGAGGGTTCGGTACTGCTCATCGGTCGGTCGTCTCCCAGGGCATGAACGCATGCGGGCGAGGGCAGGTCCTCCCCATCTGTCATCGGAACCTGAGAGGTTCGCCACGACCGCCAGTGGGACGATCACGGCTTGCACCTTGGGTGGGGCCGGATCTCCTCGCCGAGGACGGGAGCGGCCCGCTTTTCAGATGTGCCTCGCCCGCGCGGTAACGGGGCCTGAGAGATTCAAGGGAGGGACTTGCTCCTTCGGCGCCCCGGCGACACGGTGGCCGGGGACTCTCCCGCGCGGATTCAAACGGCCGGTATGCAGTTGGCGCGCACATCATTGCACGCCGCGCCGGATCGTGGCAGACCACATCTGTAACCGGGCTGTGGCGGTACGAGAACGAAAACACGAGACATCGCGGATTACCTTCTCTTTACACTCGATGGGCATGGGAACACGTGAACCGCCCCAGGGAGGACGATCACGGTGAACAGGACCAGGGCGTACGCGACCACCACCGGCATCGCGATGCCCGGCCGGCCGGGCGTTCCGGTGAAGGAGGCCTGCCCCTCGCTGCCCGCACCCGTCGTCCGCGACCTGCGCGAGCGCGGCGGCCGCAGCCCGCACGCGCTGCTCTTCGGACCCCGGGACCTCGCGGTCGTCACCGGACTGCCCGGCAGCGGCAAGTCGACCCTGATGCGCCGCACGGTGCGCGGCGCCCGGCGCGTCGACTCCCAGGACACCCGCGACCGCTTCGACCGCCGGACGCCGCCCTGGCTGCCGTACGCGGTCTACCGCCCCCTGGTCCGCCTCGCCCACTACGCCGGTCTGCGCCGCGCCCTGCGCACCGGCGAGGGCGTCGTCGTCCACGACTGCGGCACCCAGGCCTGGGTGCGCCGCTGGCTGGCCCGCGAGGCCCGCCGCCGCGGCGGCACCCTCCACCTGCTGCTCCTCGACGTCACCCCCGCACAGGCGCTGGCCGGCCAGCGCGCCCGCGGCCGCGGCGTCTCGCGGTACGCCTTCCTCCGCCACCGCGCCGCCGCCACCCGTCTCCTGCACGCCATCGAACACGGCCGGCTCCCGCGGGGCTGCACCTCCGCCGTCCTCCTCGACCGCGACGCCGCGAACACCCTCCGCCGCATCGGCTTCACGGGCTGAGCAAACGGGGCCGCGCGGGCGGCACGGGGCCCGGACGCACCCGTTAGCCTGGGCGGGCACAGGCAGTGCAGTGTTCTTGAGCAGGCGGTAGGCAGATGGACTTCCCGGCGGGTTTTTCCGCGGACTTCCCGGCGCAGACGCACCCGCAGCCGCACGGCGGCTGGCCCGGCAACGAGTTGGAGGAGGTGCTGTCCGCGTCCCTCGGGGCGGGCCCGTCGGCCGGCGGGCGCATCGTCGAGGTGCTCGGCCGCAGCTTCGTGTGGGTGCCGCTGCCGCAGGGCGGCGGGCCGGACAGCGGCTCGCTCGACCTGCCGGCCATGGAGATCGAGGGCCAGGCCTACGTCCCGGTGTTCAGCTCCGAGGAGCAACTGCGCCAGGTCGCCGGCGCCCACATGGCGTACACGATCGCCCCGGCCGTGGAGTTCGCGCGCGGGCTGCCGCCGCAGGCCGGCATCGCCCTGAACCCCGGCGGTGTGGTCGGCGTCCCGCTGCCGCCGCCCGCCGTCGCCGAGCTGTGCCGGGCCGGCCGCACCCCCCTGGACGGGTCCGCGAGCGGCGGCCGCGTCCGCCTGTTCGAACCGGACTGGCAGGACGACCCGGTCGACTTCCTCTCCGCCGCCTCCGCCGAGTTCGACGGCACCGCGGCCGTGCTCACCGCCCGCCGCTGCCTCGCGGCCATCGAGACCGCCGACCCGGTGATGTTCGTCGGCGTCGAACTCGCCCCGTGGGAGGGCGACGCCCGCGCCCTGCCCCTGGACGCCCTCGGCCGGGCCCTGGCCAGGGTCCCCGTGCGGTGGCCCGTCAACCTGGTCCTCCTCGACGTGGCGGAGGATCCGGTGGGCCGCTGGATGCGCGAGCGGGTCCGCCCCTTCTACACCCGGGGCTGAAGCGCCCCCAGGGACGCGGTGCGGTGCCGGGACGCGGCTGTGCCCCATGCGCCCCCTGGGGCGCGACCGGCCGTGCGCCGGCCGCGGCCGCGATACGGCACCGGCCCGACCCGGCGGGCACCCTTAAGCTAGGGCACGGCTCGAAAAACAGGGCGTTATACGAAGGGGCGTTGAAGAGTGAGCGCTGGCACGGCCGCCGCAGGCCAGGTCGAGCACATGCTGCGCCAGGTCACCCCCGGCCGCTACGACGCCTACGAGGCCCTGCTGCGCGCCCTCGCGACTCCCTCGTCCGGCCAGGTCTGGATGCTGCTGTGGCACGGCCAGGCCGGCAGCCCCGACGCCCAGTACGGCACGATGGAGGTCGACGGCCACGGGTACGCCCCCTGCGTCACCTCCGCCCAGGAGCTGTCCGCCAGCGGCTGGAACCGCAGCTACGAAGTGGTCGACGGCGTCGACGTGGCCCGCACCCTCTACCCCGAGCACTACGGCCTCTGGCTGAACCCGCACGCCCCCGGCGGCGGCGTCGGCATCCCCTGGCTCGATCTGCGCCGGATCGCCACGGGCCTGGACCGCCAGCCCGCCGGGCCGCTGCGGCTCGCCGAGCCGACCATCGAGATCCCCGCGTTCTACGCCCTGCTCACCCAGAACGCCCACCGCACCCCCGCGGTGCGCTCACTGCGCCGCGCCTGGGTGCAGCCCGCGCTCGGCGCCCCGTACCTCGCCATCGGGCTGGACGTGTACGACACCTCCCCGGCCGCCGTCGACTCGGTGCGCGCGATGATGCAGCAGTCCATCGGCGCCGTACCGGACGGCCTGCCGGTGTCGACGGTCGCGATGTCCGACCCGTACGACCCCGTCGCGATGTGGCTGCGCGCCCACGCCCGCCCGTTCTACGACCGCGAGGCGCACGCGGTGCCCGCGCAGCCGCCCGCGCAGGCCCCGGCGGCCGGCTACGGCTACCCGCCGGCACCGCCCGTCCAGGGCCGCTACTGACCGCCCGCGGACGCCGTCCGCATCCCGGTCGGATGCGGGCCCCCGGCATCTCTGCGCGCGTAGACGTAGGGCAGAAAAGGCAGTTATGTCCTGATTGCCCCAACTGGTCCGCGTCCGGCCCGCGTTACACACCGTTCGGATAACGGAACCCGGCAGACAGCATCACGGTTACGCATCCATTCACCGCCAAGTCTGGCAACAGATCGCCAAAGCGTTGAAGACTCCCGCACCAGGGGTGTTCGCCCGGGTGTTCGCCCCTTGTGTACGACGGACTGATCACGCCGCTACAGCGGCAAGTGCGGGCCGGCTACCGCCGGTTGAGAGGGGTCCCTGCCAGATGACGGCACCATTGCACGAGCCGACCGCGGAAGCGGCTCCGAGTGCGGCCGAGGAAGCGGCGCTGGCCGGCGGCGAGGCGAAGGCCGTACAGGGACGTTCCCTGGGGCGCATCGCCTGGGAACGGCTGAAGCGCGACAAACTGGCCCTCGCGGGCGGCATCGTGGTGCTGTTCCTGATCCTGGTCGCCGTGCTCGCGCCGGTGATCACCGGACTCGCCGGACAGGACCCCGAGGCCCACCACGAGGACCTCATCGACCCGCTGTTCGGCACCCCGGTCGGCTCCTTCGGCGGCATCAGCGGCGAGCACTGGCTCGGCGTCGAGCCGGTCAACGGCCGCGACATCTTCGCCCGTATCGTCTACGGCGCCCAGATCTCGCTGCTCGTCGGCTTCCTGTCGGCGATCGTCGCCGTCGTCATCGGCACCGTCCTCGGCATCCTCGCCGGCTTCTTCGGCGGCTGGGTCGACACCGTCATCAGCCGGGTCATGGACGGCCTGCTGGCCTTCCCCCAGCTGCTGTTCATCATCGCGCTCGTCTCGGTGATGCCGAGCGAGATGCTGGGCCTGACCGGCACCGGCGTGCGCCTGTTCGTGATGATCCTGGTCATCGGCTTCTTCGGCTGGCCCTACATCGGACGCGTGGTGCGCGGCCAGACGCTCTCGCTGCGCGAGCGCGAGTACGTCGAGGCGGCCCGCTCGCTGGGTGCCGGGCGGTTCTACATCCTCTTCAAGGAGCTGCTGCCCAACCTGGTCGCGCCGATCATCGTGTACACGACGATGATGATTCCCACCAACATCCTCACCGAGGCGGCGCTCAGCTTCCTGGGCGTCGGCGTCAAGCCGCCGACGCCGTCCTGGGGGCAGATGCTCTCGAACGCGATCGACTACTACGACTCGGACCCCATGTACATGGTGATCCCGGGCGTGGCGATCTTCATCACCGTTCTTGCCTTCAACCTCTTCGGCGACGGCGTCCGCGACGCGCTCGACCCGAAGGGCTCCCGCTGACCTGCCGTACCCCAAGCGACCCGTGGCGCAAGGCACGGGGTCTCTCATCAATTCCGGAGGATCCGAGATCGTGACTACCCAACGCACCTCAGGGCGGCGCAAGCAGGCCATGGCCGCTGCCGCGGTGGTCGCCGCGCTGCTGACCACGGCGGCGTGCGGCGGCGGCGGTGGCAAGGACAGCAACAACGGGTCGAAGAACGGCGCGGCCGGCTTCAACGCGGCGAACAACAAGGTCGCCCAGGCCGACCTGGCGAAGAAGGGCGGCACCCTGAAGTTCGCCGCCCCGCAGGACGCCGACTCGTGGGACACCACCCGCGGCTACTACGGCTTCATGTGGAACTTCGCGCGCTACTACAGCCGCCAGCTCGTCACGAACAAGACGGAGCCGGGCAAGGCCGGCACCGAGCTGACCCCGGACCTCGCCACCGGTCTCGCCAAGATCAGCGACGACGGCAAGACCTACACGTACACCCTGCGTGACGGCATCACCTGGGAGGACGGCAAGCCGATCACCTCCAAGGACATCAAGTACGGCATAGAGCGCGTCTGGGCGCAGGACGTGCTGTCCGGCGGCCCGACGTACCTCAAGGAGGTGCTCGACCCCAAGGGCGAGTACGAGGGCCCGTACAAGGACAAGTCCAAGGACAAGCTCGGCCTGAAGGCCATCGAGACCCCAGACGACAAGACCATCGTCTTCAAGCTGCCCGAGGCCAACTCGGACTTCGAGGAGATGCTGGCGCTCATCTCGGCCTCCCCGGTCCGCCAGGACAAGGACACCAAGTCCAAGTACGGCCTGAAGCCGTTCTCCTCCGGCCCGTACAAGTTCGAGTCGTACAGCCCGGGCAAGGACCTGACGCTGGTCCGCAACCCCGAGTGGAAGCAGTCCTCGGACCCGATCCGCAAGGCCTACCCGGACAAGATCACGGTCAAGTTCTTCTCGAACGCCAACGACCTGGACGCCCGTCTGATCGCCGGTGACTACGACCTGGACCTGGCCCAGACCAGCCTCTCCCCGCAGGGCCGCGCCACCGCCCTGAAGGAGCACAAGGCGAACCTGGACAACCCGGTCTCCGGCTACATCCGGTACGCGGCCCTCGCGCAGAACGTGAAGCCGTTCGACAACATCCACTGCCGCAAGGCGGTGCTCTACGGCGCCGACCACGTCTCGCTGCAGACCGCGCGCGGCGGCCCCGTCGCCGGCGGTGACATCGGCACCAACATGCTGCCTCCGGGCATCCCGGGCGGCGAGGGCCAGAAGTACGACCCGTACGGCATGGCCGGTGAGAACAAGAAGGGCAACGTCGCCAAGGCCAAGGAAGAGCTGAAGGCCTGCGGCAAGCCGAACGGCTTCAAGACCAAGATCGCGGTCCGCAACAACAAGCCCGCCGAGGTCGCCACCGCCGAGTCCCTCCAGGCCTCGCTGAAGAAGGTCGGCATCCAGGTCGAGATCGACCAGTACGACGGCGCCCAGAACTCCAGCGTGGTCGGCAGCCCCTCCAACGTGGAGAAGAAGGGCTACGGCATCATCATCATGGGCTGGGGCGCGGACTTCCCGTCCGTCCAGGGCTTCGGTCTGCCGCTGTGGCACAGCAAGTACATCCTCGAGAGCGCCAACAACAACTACGCGCTGATCGAGGACAAGGAGATCGACGGCCTCTTCGCCGACTACGTGAAGACGCTGGACGAGGCCGAGAAGGTCGAGATCGCCAAGCAGATCAACCACAAGGTGATGGAGGGCGCGTACTACCTGCCCTTCGTCTTCGAGCGGTTCCTGAACTGGCGCTCGGACCGGCTGGCGAACGTGTACACCACCGACGCGTACAGCGGTCAGTACGACTTCGTCAACCTCGGTCTGAAGAACACGAAGTAACCGGCACACCCGCCGTACGGCACGAAAGGCAGGTGAAGGCCGGCGCGGCGTGACCGCGGGCCCCGGAAGACCTCCGGCGGCCCGCGGTCCGCGGCGGGCCGTTAGCTGTGCTCGCTTACCTCATCAGGCGGTTGTTCGCCGCCGCAGTGATGCTCGTGGTCATCGTCGTGGTGGTCTTCAGCATCTTCTTCCTCATCCCCAAGTGGGCGGGCGTCGACGTCGCCCTGAACTTCGTGGGCAAGCAGGCCGACCCCGCCGCCGTCGAGGGCGTGCGGGAGAAGCTGGGCCTCGGTGACCCGATCTACTCCCAGGTCTGGGAGTTCTTCAAGGGCATCTTCGTCGGCCGCACCTACGCCGGCGGCGGTGACATCACGCAGTGCGCCGCGCCGTGCTTCGGCTACTCCTTCCGCAGCGAACAGGCCATCTGGCCCGTGCTGACCGACCGCTTCCCGGTGACCCTGGGCCTGGCGCTCGGAGCGGCCGTACTGTGGCTGATCTTCGGCCTGGCCGCGGGTGTGCTCTCCGCCCTCAAGCGGGGCAGCTTCTGGGACCGCGGCGCGATGATCGTCGCCCTGGCGGGTGTCTCCCTCCCCATCTACTTCACCGGTCTGCTCAGCCTCGCGATCTTCTCCTACGGACTGGGCTGGATCAACGGTGAGTTCGTCCCCCTGGAGGAGAGCTTCACCGGCTGGCTCGGCGGCATGATCCTGCCGTGGGTCACCCTCGCCTTCCTCTACGCGGCGATGTACGCCCGCATCACCCGCGCCACCATGCTGGAGATCCTCGGCGAGGACTACATCCGCACGGCGCGCGCCAAGGGTCTGCGCGAGCAGGTCGTCATCCGCAAGCACGCCATGCGCTCGACGATGACGCCCATCCTCACCATGCTCGGCATGGACCTGGGCGCCCTCATCGGCGGTGCGATCCTGACCGAGACCACGTTCTCGCTGCCCGGCCTCGGCCAGGCCGTGCTGAACGCGATCAAGAACCAGGACCTGCCCGTCATCCTGGGCGTCACCCTGATCACTTCTCTCGCGGTGCTCATCGCCAACCTCGTGGTGGACGTCCTGTACGCCGTGATCGACCCCCGAGTGAGGCTCACATGACCGAACTCAGCAAGACGGGCGCGGCCGTGGGCGAGCCCACCTCGGCCACCGGTCCCGCCCCGACCGCCTTCCTGGAAGTGCGCGACCTGAAGGTGCACTTCCCCACCGACGACGGCCTGGTGAAGTCCGTCGACGGGCTCAGCTTCCAGCTGGAGAAGGGCAAGACCCTCGGCATCGTGGGCGAGTCCGGCTCCGGCAAGTCGGTGACCTCGCTGGGCATCATGGGCCTGCACACGGCCGGCAACTACGGCAAGCGCAAGCCGCGGATCTCCGGCGAGATCTGGCTCAACGGCACCGAGCTGCTGACGGCGGACCCGGACCACGTGCGCCGGATGCGCGGCCGCGAGATGGCGATGATCTTCCAGGACCCGCTGTCCGCGCTGCACCCGTACTACACGATCGGCCAGCAGATCGTGGAGGCGTACCGGATCCACCACGACGTCGACAAGAAGACCGCCAAGCGCCGCGCGGTCGAGATGCTGGACCGGGTGGGCATCCCGCAGCCCGACAAGCGCGTCGACAGCTACCCGCACGAGTTCTCCGGCGGTATGCGCCAGCGCGCGATGATCGCGATGTCGCTGGTCAACAACCCCGAACTGCTCATCGCGGACGAGCCGACCACCGCCCTGGACGTCACCGTCCAGGCGCAGATCCTCGACCTGATCCGGGATCTGCAGAAGGAGTTCGGCTCGGCGGTCATCGTCATCACCCACGACCTGGGCGTCGTCGCCGAGCTGGCCGACGACCTCCTGGTGATGTACGGCGGCCGGTGCGTCGAGCGCGGCCCCGCCGAGAAGGTGTTCTACGAGCCCCGCCACCCCTACACCTGGGGTCTGCTCGGCTCGATGCCGCGCCTCGACCGCGACCAGCAGGAACGGCTGATCCCGGTCAAGGGCTCCCCGCCCTCCCTCATCAACGTCCCGTCCGGCTGCGCCTTCAACCCGCGCTGCCCGTACGCGGACCTGCCGAAGGACAACGTCACCCGCACGGTCCGCCCGGAGCTGACCGAGGTCGGCAGCCGGCACTGGGCCGCCTGCCACATGACGCAGGAGCAGCGGGAGCGTATCTGGACCGAAGAGATTGCGCCGAAGCTGTGAGCGACGAGAAAGCAGTGACGATCCCCGCGCAGAGCGCGTCCGGCGGGGAGGCCGACGGTGACGTGCTGCTCAAGGTCACCGGCCTGCAGAAGCACTTCCCGATCAAGAAGGGGCTGCTGAAGCGGCAGGTCGGCGCGGTCCACGCGGTCGACGGCATCGACTTCGAGGTGCGCCGGGGCGAGACCCTGGGCGTCGTCGGCGAGTCCGGCTGCGGCAAGTCGACGATGGGCCGGCTGATCACCCGGCTGCTGGAGCCGACCGGCGGCACGGTCGAGTTCGAGGGCAAGGACATCACGCACCTCGGGGTGGCGGGCATGCGTCCGCTGCGCCGCGATGTGCAGATGATCTTCCAGGACCCGTACTCGTCGCTGAACCCGCGCCACACCATCGGCACGATCATCGGCGCCCCCTTCCGGCTCCAGGGCGTCGAGCCCGAGGGCGGCATCAAGAAGGAGGTGCAGCGGCTGCTGTCGGTGGTCGGGCTCAACCCCGAGCACTACAACCGCTACCCGCACGAGTTCTCCGGCGGTCAGCGCCAGCGCATCGGCATCGCCCGCGCGCTCGCGCTGAACCCGAAGCTGGTCGTGGCCGACGAGCCGGTCTCCGCGCTGGACGTGTCGATCCAGGCGCAGGTGGTGAACCTGCTGGACGACCTCCAGCAGGAGCTGGGCCTGACGTACGTGATCATCGCGCACGACCTCTCGGTGGTCCGGCACGTCTCGGACCGGATCGCGGTGATGTACCTCGGCAAGATCGTGGAGCTGGCCGACCGTGACCTGCTCTACAAGTCGCCGATGCACCCGTACACCAAGGCGCTGATGTCCGCGGTGCCGATCCCGGACCCGAAGCGCAAGAACGCCAAGAGCGAGCGGATCCTGCTCAAGGGCGACGTGCCGTCGCCGATCTCCCCGCCGAGCGGCTGCCGGTTCCACACCCGGTGCTGGAAGGCGACGGAGATCTGCAAGACGACCGAGCCGCCGCTGCTGGAGCTGCGCCCCGGCCAGCGGGTCGCCTGCCACCACCCGGAGAACTTCGAGGACCAGGCCCCGCAGGACACGGTCCTGCTGAGCGCCGCCAAGGAGGCGGGCGAGCTGGTGCCGGACGCGGTGCTGGAGCAGTCGGCGGAGACGTCGGCGGCGGTGAGGAAGGCTGTCGAGAAGGACGTCGAGAAGGACGTCGAGAAGGCCGTCGGTAAGAACGTCGAGAAGACGTCCGACGACGGGGCCTCCACCGAAGAGAAGTAAATGATCAAGGGGGGTGCGCCTGCGTTTGCCAGGTGCACCCCCCTTGACGCGTCAGAATGTTCGGGTGCTCCAGCAACTGTTCACCCCGTCCGTCCAGCACACCCTGGATCTGGTCGGCATCTTCGTCTTCGCGATCTCCGGCGCGCTGCTGGCCGTCCGCAAGAACTTCGACGTCTTCGGCATCGCCGTCCTCGCCGAGGTCACCGCGCTGGGCGGCGGGCTCTTCCGTGACCTGATCATCGGCGCCGTACCGCCGGCCGCCTTCACGGACCTGGGGTACTTCCTCACCCCGCTGCTCGCCGCGCTGCTCGTCTTCTTCCTCCACCCGCAGGTCGAGCGCATCCAGACCGGGGTGAACGTCTTCGACGCCGCCGGGCTCGGCCTGTTCTGCGTCTCCGGGACGATAAAGGCCTACGAGTACGGTCTCGGCCTGACCGCCTCCGCGACCCTCGGCCTCGCCACCGCGGTCGGCGGCGGTGTGCTGCGCGACGTGCTCGCCAACGAGGTGCCCTCGCTGCTGCGCTGGGACCGGGACCTGTACGCGGTGCCCGCGATGGTGGGCGCCACGATGGTGGCGCTGTGCATCCGCTTCGACGCGCTGACCACGGTGACCTCCGGGGCCGCCGTCGTCACCGCCTTCGCGCTGCGGCTGCTCGCGATGCGCTTCAACTGGCGCGCGCCGCGGGCGTGGAACCGGCGGTCCACGGTCCGGGAAGAGGACCCCTCAAAAGCTACCGCTTAGTAGTTTCCTGTTGTACCGTACCGCCATGGCTCAGGCATCCCAGGCGACGATCGGTGACAGCGAGTTCGACCGCGACACGGCCGTCACCCGCCGCGCGGACGGCGTCTACGACATCGACCTCTCCGCCGGCTGGACCATCATCAGCGCCGTCAACGGCGGCTACCTGCTGGCCGTCCTGGGCCGCGCGCTCGCCGACGCCCTGCCGCACCCGGACCCGTTCACCATCTCCGCGCACTACCTGACCGCCTCCCAGCCGGGCCCCGCGGTCGTGCGCACCGACGTGGTCCGCACCGGCCGCACCCTCTCCACCGGCCAGGCCTCCCTCTTCCAGTACGACGAGCACGGCGACGAGGTCGAGCGGATCCGCGTCCTCGCCTCCTACGGCGACCTGGACACCCTCCCCGACGACGTCCGTACGACGGCGAAGCCGCCCGCGATCCCGCCGATCGAGCAGTGCTTCGGCCCCGACGACGCGCCCGCGCCCGTGCCCGGCAGCTCCGCCATCACCGACCGGCTGATGCTCAAGCTGGACCCCGCCACCCTCGGCTGGGCGCTCGGCGCGCCTTCCGGCAAGGGCGAGATGCGGGCCTGGTTCGGTCTCAAGGACGGGCGCGACGCCGACCCGCTCTCCCTGCTGCTCGCGGTGGACGCGCTGCCGCCCACCGCCTTCGAACTGGGCCTCTCCGGCTGGGTGCCCACGGTCGAACTCACCGTCCACGTCCGCTGCCGCCCGGCTCCGGGACCGCTGCGCGTCTCGATCACCACCCGCAATCTCGCGGGCGGCTTCCTGGAGGAGGACGCGGAGGTCTGGGACAGCGCCGACCGCCTGGTGGCCCAGTCCCGCCAGCTGGCGAGGGTCCGGCTGTAGGGGCCCTTCTGGGGTAAGGACCGTCGAGGACTTGCAGGGCTCTCGGTGACTGCAAGGCCTTCAGGGGCGCGGGGAACTGCGCGACCAGCCCCCCACAACCCGCACCCGCCGACGAACCGCAGAGTCAACCCAGTAGGCGCTCCGGACCCACCCCTAACCTGACCCCGTGAAGTCGGACCGCCTCCTCTCCATCCTCCTCCTGCTGCAGACCCGCGGCCGCGTCACCGCCACCGAACTCGCCGAACGGCTCGAAGTCTCCGTCCGCACCATCTACCGGGACATCGAGTCCCTGTCCGCCGCCGGCGTCCCGGTCTACGCCGAACGCGGCCGCCACGGCGGCATCGGACTGCTCGCCGGCTTCCGCACCGACGTCACCGGACTCACCGCGGACGAGTCCCGCGCCCTGTTCGTCCTCGCCGCACAGGGCGCCCACGCCGCCCTCGGCCTGGACGCCGCCCTCGGCTCCGCCCTGCGCAAGGTGATGGCCGCCCTGCCCGCCCCGCACCGCCCGGCCGCCGACGTCATCTCCCGCCGCGTCCTCGTCGACGCCACCCGCTGGAAGGGCGGCCCGGGCCCCGCCGCCGGCCTCGACGTGCTGCGGGACGCGGTCTTCGCCGACCGCCGGCTGCGGCTGCGCTACCGGCACGGCGGCACCGGTACGCCGCGCACCTACACCGTCGACCCGTACGGCCTGGTCGCCAAGGCGGGCGTCTGGTACCTCGTCGCCGACCGGCGGGGACAGCCGCGGCTGTTCCGCGCCGACCGGGTGCGGTCCGCGCGTGTTCTCGACGACCCGGTCCGGCGCCGCGCGGGCGTCGAACTGGCCGACCTGTGGGAGGAGTTGCGCCGGCGGGTCGAGGAGCGGCCGGGCGGCCTGGAGGTCACCGCCCGGGTCCGCCGCGACCGCCTCGGCCTCTTCCTGCGCATCACCGCGCCCTGGCTCGTCGAGCGACCCGAGGACCCCGAGAACCAGGGGCGATCCGAGGACGGCGACTGGGTCACCGTACGGCTGGCGTTCGGCGTCCTCGGCGAGACCCGCGTGCTGCTCCAGTTCGCCGACCGGGTGGAGGTCGTGTCACCGCCCGAGGTGCGCGCGGAGCTCGCGCGGGCGGCGGCGGCCGTGACCGCGCTGTACGCGGACTGAACCGGCGGCCGTCACGGGGTGGTTCCGTCCCGCCAGTGCGCGCGGCCGAGGCCGATCAGCCGGAGCCGGCGGATGGCGAGCCGGGTGACGCGCCGGCGCTCCTCCTCCGGGGCGTCCAGGGTCTCCAGGAACTGCGAGGCGGTGACGAGCATCTGGTCGACGTAGAGACCGGCGAGCATCAGCAGGTCGTCGTCGCTCCAGCCCTCCGACTCCCGGTCCTTGGCCAGCTCGGTCCTCACCTCCTCGGTGAACCGGGCCAGTTGCTCCCGGATGGCCTCGCGCACGGGCTGCACCCCGCCGTGGCGCTCGCGGGCGATGAACCTCACGTGCGCGGGGTACGCGTCCACATGACGGGTGATCAGTTCGACGGCGTGCGTGGCGCGTTCGTCGTGGTCGTCCACCGCGGACACCGTCGTCCGGATCATCGGGTGCAGGCTGCCCAGCGCCTCCTCGACCAGGGCCACGCCGAGATCCGCCGTGGAGCGGAAGTGCCGGTAGAAGGCGGTCGGGGCGACACCGACGGCGCGGGTGACCTCACGCAGGCCCAGGCTGCTCAGGCTCTGCTCCTCCAGCAGCCGCAACGCCGCGTCCAGGAGCGCCTGCCGGGTCTTCTGCTTCTGGGCCTGCCGGATACCGAGGGTGTGACTCATGCCATGCAGTTAACAACTGTTCTCTATAAGGGGGAAGAGATAAGGCGCGTTAGACTGGGTAGTCAGTGAACAGATGTACTCGCGATCGTTCACCGAGAGAGGGGGGAACCCTCATGCTCTTCCTCGTCGCGGCCCTGCTCCTGCTGGGCGTGGTCCTGGGCACCGTCGCCCACGCGCCGCTCACCTTCTCCGTCGCGATGGGCGCGGTCATCGCCGTCTGGCTCGGCGTCTTCGCCGTCCGCGAGCGCCACGCCCGCCGCCGGGGCACACCGTCCCACTGACCGGATCAACCGACCGTCGGGAGCTGACCGACATGCATCTCACCGCACCGGCAACCCGTCGCACCGGCATCCGCGACACCGACGGCATGGCCGTCGCGTCCTTCGTCCTCGGACTGCTCGGACTGCTCGTCTTCAACATCTTCCTGGGGCCCGTCGCCATCACCCTGGCGAGCATTGCTCTGTGGCGCGGCACGCGGCGCCGCGGCCGCGCCCTGCTCGGCCTGGGGCTCGGCGTCGCCGACCTGGTGGTGCTGCTCGCCTTCGTGCAGGCCGACAACACCGTCTCCTGGAGCTTCTGAGCGAGCCGCCGAGGGAACGGCCGGGCGGGCTCGCGGGCCCGCCCGGCCGACCGGCGCCGAGGGGCGCGGGGGAGCGCGCCGTAGAATCGGGCTCACCATGGCATACCTCGACCACGCCGCGACCACCCCGATGCTCCCGGAGGCGGCAGAGGCACTGACCGCCCACCTGGGCGTCACGGGCAACGCCTCCTCCCTGCACGCGTCCGGCAGACGGGCCCGCCGCGCCGTCGAGGAAGCCCGCGAGACCCTCGCCGAGGCCCTGGGCGCCCGCCCCAGCGAGGTCGTCTTCACCTCCGGCGGCACCGAGGCGGACAACCTCGCCGTCAAGGGCCTGTACTGGTCCCGGCGCGCCGCCGACGACCGCCGCACCCGCGTCCTCGCCAGCCCCGTCGAGCACCACGCGGTCCTCGACGCGGTCCACTGGCTCGGCGAGCACGAGGGCGCCGTGGTCGAGTACCTGCCCGTCGACGCCTACGGCCGGGTCCACCCCGACGCGCTGCGCGAGGCCATCGCCCGCGACCCGGACGACGTCGCCCTCGCCACCGTGATGTGGGCCAACAACGAGATCGGCACCGTCCTGCCGGTGCGCGAACTCGCCGCCGTCGCCGCCGAGTTCGGCGTCCCGCTGCACGCCGACGCGGTCCAGGCGGTCGGCCAGCTCCCGGTCGACTTCGGCACCTCGGGCCTCGCCGCGATGACCGTGTCCGGCCACAAGATCGGCGGCCCGTACGGCATCGGCGCGCTGCTGCTGGGCCGCGAGCACAGCCCCGTGCCGGTGCTGCACGGCGGCGGCCAGGAGCGGCACGTGCGCTCCGGCACCCTCGACGTCCCCGCCATCGCCTCCTTCGCCGTCGCCGCCCGGCACGCCGCCGAGCACCGCGAGCGCTTCGCCCGCGAGATCGGCGCCCTGCGCGACGACCTGGTCACGGCGGTCCGTACGGCCGTCCCGGACGCGATCCTCGGCGGCGACCCCGTCAACCGCCTCCCGGCCAACGCCCACTTCACCTTCCCCGGCTGCGAGGGAGACTCCCTGCTGCTGCTCCTCGACGCGCAGGGCATCGAGTGCTCCACCGGCTCCGCCTGCACCGCCGGCGTCGCCCAGCCCAGCCATGTCCTGCTCGCCACCGGCACCGACCCGGACCTGGCCCGCGGCACCCTGCGCTTCTCGCTCGGCCACACGTCCACCGCGGCGGACGTGGAGGCGGTCGCGAAGGCGATCGGGCCGGCGGTGGAGCGGGCGCGCGCGGCGGGGCTGACGTAGCGCGGCGGGGCTGACGTAGCGCGCCGGGGCTGACGTGGCACGCCGGGGTTGTCGGGGCGCGCAAAAGGACCTACGAGACGGGTTCCCTTCGCCGGTATTGCCCGGATCAGGTGGCTGGGGGTCGCCTTCCGGTCTTGCGACCTTCCGGCCTCTCAGCCCGTCCGTCGACGTCGGCAATGGCGGAGGCGTCAGCGTCTCGCCACAGTCGGCGACTCCGGTCCGGACTCCCTCACTCGTCCCGTAGGCCTGTTCCCAGGATAAGACGCCCAGGCAGGGATGTAACCGGTCGAATGCTGTTTTTTTCGGCTAGGCCGGTCCGGGTGACGCCGCCGCGGACACCGTCTGCCGCACCAGCCTCAGATACCGCTCCCAGTCCCAGTGCGGCCCCGGATCGGTGTGGTCCGTGCCCGGCACCTCCACGTGCCCGATGATGTGCTCCCGGTCCACCGGGATGCCGTACCGCCGGCAGATGCCCGCCGTCAGCCGGGCCGACGCGGCGTACATCGCGTCCGTGAGGTCCTGCGGGCGGTCGACGAAGCCCGCGTGCTCGATGCCGATGCTGCGCTCGTTGTACTCCCGGTTGCCCGCGTGGTACGCCACGTCCAGCTCGCGGATCATCTGCGCGATCCGGCCGTCCTGCCCCACGATGTAGTGCGACGCGGCGCCGTGACCGGGGTCCTGGAAGACCTTCACCGCGCTGTCGAAGCTGCCCTGGGTGACATGGACGATCACCATGTCTATCGCGTAGTCGTCGGGCCGGTCCGCCCACCGGAAGTTGGCCGAGGAGGCCGCCACCCAGCGCGCGCCCCGGTAGTCGACCGCGCCCTCCTCGCGGGGCTTGCGCACGCCCGGCACCTGCCACCACAGCCGCGACAGCTCGTCGCGCGCCAGCACCGCCCCGGTGCCGAGCACGGCCGCCGCGCCGCCCACGATCAGTGAACGGCGCCCGATCCGCCGGCGTGAGCCGTCCCTCGTCTGCTCCATGTCAGCCAGAACGGATACTCGCGGGCCGCGGTTCCCGCGCCCCCGTACCCTGGAGGGGTTATGACTGACACCCCGCAGCGCTCCCGCCCGCTCCGCGTCCTCGCCGCCATGTCCGGCGGTGTCGACTCCGCCGTCGCCGCCGCCCGCGCGGCCGAGGCCGGCCACGACGTGACCGGCGTCCACCTGGCGCTCTCCGCGAACCCGCAGTCGTTCCGTACCGGCGCGCGGGGCTGTTGCACCATCGAGGACTCCCGGGACGCCCGCCGCGCGGCGGACGTCATCGGCATCCCGTTCTACGTCTGGGACCTCGCCGACCGCTTCCGCGAGGACGTCGTCGAGGACTTCGTCGCCGAGTACGAGGCCGGCCGCACCCCCAACCCGTGCCTGCGCTGCAACGAGAAGATCAAGTTCGCCGCGCTCCTCGACAAGGCGCTCGCCCTCGGCTTCGACGCGGTCTGCACCGGCCACTACGCCAAGGTGATCGTCCGCGAGGACGGCACCCGCGAGCTGCACCGCGCCTCCGACATGGCCAAGGACCAGTCGTACGTCCTCGGCGTCCTCGACGACAGGCAGCTCGCGCACGCGATGTTCCCGCTGGGCGACACGGTCACCACGAAGGAGGAGATCCGCGCGGAGGCCGAGCGGCGCGGGCTGGCGGTCGCCAAGAAGCCCGACTCGCACGACATCTGCTTCATCGCCGACGGCGACACCCAGGGGTTCCTGGCGAAGCGGCTGGGCAGGGCCGAGGGCGACATCGTCGACGAGGCCGGCAACAAGCTGGGCACCCACGAGGGCGCGTACGGCTTCACCATCGGCCAGCGCAAGGGCCTGCGGATCGGCACGCCCGCCCCCGACGGCAAGCCGCGCTACGTCCTCGACATCTCGCCCGTGAACAACACCGTCACGGTCGGCCCCGCGGAGGCCCTGGACGTCACCGCCCTCACCGCGATCAAGCCCCGCTGGTGCGGCGCCGCCCCCGCCGGCCCCGGCACCTACACCGCCCAGCTGCGCGCCCACGGCGGCGAGACGCCGGTCACCGCGGAACTCGTCGACGGTGAACTGCGCGTCGAGTTCACCGAGCCGGTCCGCGGCGTCGCCCCCGGCCAGGCGATCGTCCTGTACGACGGCACCCGCGTGGTGGGCTCGGCGACGATCGCGTCGACGGTACGGGCGACGACGGCGGCCGGAGTGGCCTGAGCCGGCCCGCACGGCACGCGCGCGGCTGCGTCCCGCCCGGCGCCCTCGGGTGCCGGGCGTCCTCCGCGCGGTGCCCGGTCACCCGGCCGTGAAGAACTCCGCCAGCACCGGAGCGAGCACCTGCGGGTCCACCATGTGGGTCTGACCCTCCAGCACGCGATACGCGCCCTGGAGTGCCGCCTCCGCGACCGAGCGGGTCGCTTCGCGTGCCCAGGCGGGGCTCTCCGCGCCCGCCACGGCGAGGACGGGCACCGACAGGGCGGCGAGCCGTCTCCGGGGGACGAGCCCGTCGCCCATCACGGCGTCGTCGTGGGCGAGGCTGGGGGCGATCGCCTCCATCTCGGCCCACATGGGGGAGCGCCGCGCGCCCGCGATCATCTCCGGGGCCATGCCGGTCAGGCGCAGGAACAGCTCGACGGCGTCCCCGCGCCGCCCCTCCGCCAGCGCGCGGGTCAGCCGCTCGGTGTAGCGGGCCCGGTCCCGCGCCCCGCCGGCGGCGAAGTCCGCGTACGGCGGCTCGTACACCGCGACCCGCTCCACCGGCAGGCCGCTCGCCGCCGCCTCCAGGGCCAGCGCGCCGCCCGACGACATGCCGTACAGCGACGCCTCGCCGCCCACCGTCTCGATCAGCGCCGCCAGGTCCTCGACCTCGCGGGCCACCGCGTACGGCGCCGTGTCGCCGCTCGCGCCGCGGCCCCGGCGGTCGTACACGACGACGTCGAAGCGCTCGCCGAGGACGGCGGCCAGCGGCGCCATCGTGTGCCCCGTCGACATCGCCCCGCTGATCAGGACGAGCGCGGGGCCCTCACCGGTGCGCTGGTACGCGAGGGGCGTGCCGTCGCGCGAGATGGTCTCCTTGTCCATGCCCATGGAGACTGCCACGGCGTACCGGACTCATCGGGTCACAACACTTCGACGTCGTAGAAACACAGATGCCCCTTGATCGCGGCGACGTCCGGCTTGGGGTCCGGGTAGGACCAGACGAGGTCCGGCGCGTCCGGCAGCGACCAGTAGGACGCCGTGCCCTTGAAGGGGCAGCGGGTGCGGGTGTCGGACGGGGTCAGCAGGTCGAGCCGGACGTCCTCGGCGGGGAGGTAGTAGCGCACCGGGCAGCCGGTCTCGCGCAGCACCAGGGGCCGCTCGCTCTCGGCCAGCACCTGCCCGCCGTGGACCACGCGGACGTGCTGGGTGCCCTGCTCGACGGTGATCGTGTGTCCATGGGCCATACCCGGACAGCGCCCGCGGGACGGCGGATGTTCCCGCGTACGGTGGACGCCATGAACATCTGCGTCTTCCTCTCCGCAGCCGACCTCGACGACCGCTACACGCGCCCCGCGCGGGAGTTCGCGAAGCTGCTCGGCAAGGGCGGGCACACGCTCGTCTGGGGCGGCTCCGACGTCGGCCTGATGAAGGTTGTCGCGGACGGCGTGCAGGAGGCGGGCGGCCGGCTCGTCGGGGTCTCCGTCGACTTCCTGGCCGCGAAGGCGCGCCCTGGCACCGACGAGATGGTGATCGCGCGGGATCTCGCCGAGCGCAAGCGGCTGCTGCTGGAGAGGTCGGACGCCGTGGTGATCATGGTGGGCGGCACCGGCACGCTGGACGAGGCCACCGAGATCCTGGAGCTGAAGAAGCACGGCAGGACCGACAAGCCGGTCGTGCTGCTGAACACCGCGGGCTTCTACGACGGCCTGAAGGAGCAGTTCCGGCGGATGGAGGACGAGGGGTTCCTGCCCCGCCCGCTGACCGACCTGGTGTTCTTCGCCGAGGAGCCGGTCGGTGCGCTGGCGTACCTGGAGGAGAGCCAGGGCGTGGCCTGACCGCGCGGTGATGCGAGCATGGCGGGCATGGCTACACATGTGATCACCGGAGCGGGTTCCGGCATCGGCGCGGCCGTCGCCCGCCGTCTGCACGCGCGCGGGGACGAGCTGGTCCTGCACGCGCGGGACGCCGCCCGCGCCAAGGAGCTGGCCGCCGAGTTCCCCGGCGCGCGCACCCTGGTCGGCGACCTCTCCGACCCCGACAGGCTGAGCTGGGCCTTCTCCCACCAGTCGCTCCCGGACCGGGTGGACTCGCTGCTGCACATCGCGGGCGTCGTCGACCTGGGCCGGGTCGGCGACCTGAGCGTGAAGTCCTGGCGCCACCAGCTCAACGTCAACCTCATCGCCCCGGCCGAGCTGACCCGCCACTTCCTGCCCCAGCTGCGGGCCGCGCGCGGCCATGTCGTCTTCGTCAACTCCGGCGCCGGCCTGAACGCCCACGCCGAGTGGTCCGCGTACGCCGCCTCCAAGCACGGCCTGAAGGCCCTCGCGGACTCCCTGCGCCACGAGGAGCACGCGAACGGCGTGCGGGTCACCACCGTCTACCCGGGCCGCACCGCCAGCCCCATGCAGGCCAAGGTGCACCAGCAGGAGGGCAAGGAGTACGACCCGGCGCGCTGGATCGACCCCGAGTCGGTCGCCACGACCCTCCTGATGTGCCTCGACCTGCCGAGGGACGCCGAGGTCAACGACCTCACGGTGCGACCGGGACGCTGACCGCGCCGGGCGGTTCCGTAGGCTGCTGCGGTGAGCGAAAACAGCCAGTTCAGCTTCGGTGCCGCCACCGGCGTCGGGTCCCTGCCCGGCGGCGACGCCCGGGAGGCCGCCAAAACCGTCACCGGGTCCTTCGAGGACTTCCCCTTCCTGGCCGAACTGCCCGCCCGCGGCCCCGGCGCGGACATGATCGGCCGCACCGCCGGGATGCTCGTCGAGCTGTACGCGCGCGTGGAGCCCAGCGGCTGGCGGATCGGCGACCGGCCCGGACGGGACACCCGGCGGGCCCGCTCCTGGCTCGTCGAGGACCTGGACGCCCTGGAGGAGTTCACCCAGGGGTACGAGGGCCCGCTGAAGGTGCAGGCCGTCGGCCCCTGGACGCTCGCCGCCGCGCTGGAGCTGAGGAACGGCGAGGCCGCCCTCTCCGACCTCGGCGCCTGCCGCGACCTCGCCGCCTCGCTCGCCGAGGGCCTGCGCCTGCACCTGGCCGAGGTCCGCCGCCGCGTCCCCGGCGCCCGCCTCGTCCTCCAGCTCGACGAGCCGTCCCTCACCGCCGTCCTGCGCGGCCGGGTGAGGACCGCCAGCGGCTACCGCACCCACCGCGCCGTGGACCGCCAGCTCGTCGAGGCCACCCTGCGCGAGGTGACCGGCGTGCACGACGGCGGCCCGGTCGTCGTCCACTCCTGCGCCCCGGACGTGCCGTTCGCCCTGCTGCGCCGGGCCGGCGCGGCGGCCGTCTCGTTCGACTTCTCACTGCTCACCGAGCGTGACGACGAGGCGATCGGCGAGGCGGTGGAGGGCGGCACCCGGCTCTTCGCCGGTGTCGTCCCGAGCACGGACGGCCGATTGTCAGACCCTGCCGGTAGCGTCATGGGTGTCAGGACGCTGTGGCGCAGACTGGGGCTGTCACCAGCGCTTCTCGCGGAGGCGGTCACGATCACGCCGACGTGCGGACTCGCGGGTGCTTCCCCTGAGTACGCGCGCCGGGCCCTCGCCCACTGCGTCCGGGCGGCGAGATCCCTCGCGGACAACCCTGAGTAACGGGAGGACAACACGGTGGCCGGCGACAAGCAAGCGGAGAGCACGGTGCCCGCCGAGGCACGGGACAAGCACGCGCAGCTCGCTGAGCAGATCGAGGAGCACCGCTTCCGGTACTACGTGAAGGACGCTCCCGTCATCAGCGACGCGGAGTTCGACCGGCTCCTGCGCTCGCTGGAGGCCCTGGAGGAGGAGTATCCGGAACTGCGCACACCGGACTCGCCGACCCAGAAGGTCGCGGGGGCGTACGAGACGGAGTTCACCTCCGTCGAGCACCGTCAGCGCATGCTGTCGCTGGACAACGCGTTCGACGACGCGGAGCTGGCCGCCTGGGCCGAGCGCGTCCACAAGGACGTCGGCAGCGCCCCGCACCACTTCCTGTGCGAGCTGAAGGTCGACGGCCTGGCCGTCAACCTCACCTACGAGCACGGCCGTCTGACCCGCGCCGCCACCCGCGGCGACGGCCGCACCGGCGAGGACATCACGCCGAACGTGCGGACGATCGCGGAGATCCCCGACCGTCTGACGGGCGACCGCGTCCCGGACCTGGTGGAGATCCGGGGCGAGGTGTACTTCCCGATGGAGAAGTTCGAAGGGCTGAACGCCCGCCTGATCGCGGCCGGCGACAAGCCCTTCGCCAACCCCCGCAACGCCGCCGCGGGTTCACTGCGCCAGAAGGACCCCCGCGTCACCGCCACCCGCCCGCTGCACATGGTGGTGCACGGCATCGGCGCCCTGGAGGGCTACGCGGGCCTCACCCGGCTCTCCGAGGCGTACGACCTGCTGAGGCAGTGGGGCCTGCCCACATCCCGGCACAACAAGGTGGTCGACGACCTCGACGGCGTACGGGAGTTCATCGCCTACTACGGCGAGAACCGCCACTCCGTGGAGCACGAGATCGACGGCGTGGTCGTCAAGCTCGACGAGATCCCGCTCCAGGGCCGGCTGGGCTCCACCTCCCGCGCGCCCCGCTGGGCGATCGCCTACAAGTACGCGCCGGAGGAGGTCAACACCAAGCTCGTCAACATCCGCGTGGGCGTGGGCCGCACCGGCCGCGTCACGCCGTACGCCCAGGTGGAGCCGGTGACGGTCGCGGGCTCGGAGGTGGAGTTCGCCACCCTGCACAACCAGGACGTGGTCAAGGCCAAGGGCGTGCTCATCG
This sequence comes from Streptomyces sp. NPDC052687, assembly GCF_040678395.1. Taxonomy (NCBI): domain Bacteria; kingdom Bacillati; phylum Actinomycetota; class Actinomycetes; order Kitasatosporales; family Streptomycetaceae; genus Streptomyces; species Streptomyces sp. NPDC052687. The sequence goes on from NZ_JBFATR010000014.1 coordinate 53,921, forward strand.
GGGACACGGTGGTGCTGCGCAAGGCCGGTGACGTCATCCCGGAGATCCTCGGCCCGGTCGTCGACCTGCGGGACGGCACCGAGCGCGAGTTCGTGATGCCGGCCGAGTGCCCCGAGTGCGGGACGCCGCTGCGGCCGATGAAGGAGGGCGACGTCGACCTGCGCTGCCCGAACTCCCGTACGTGCCCCGCGCAGTTGCGCGAGCGCCTGTTCTATCTCGCGGGCCGCAAGGCGCTGGACATCGAGCACTTCGGCTATGTCGCGGCCGCCGCGCTCACCAAGCCGTTGGAGCCCGAGGAGCCGCCGCTGAAGGACGAGGGCGACCTGTTCGACCTCACCGTCGAGGACCTGCTGCCCATCAAGGCGTACGTCCTCGACCAGGACAGCGGTCTGCCCAAGCGGGACCCGAAGACGGGCGAGGAGAAGGTCGCCACCGTCTTCGCCAACCAGCAGGGCGAGCCCAAGAAGAACGCCCTCGCGATGCTGGAGAACATCGCCGCCGCCAAGGAGCGCCCGCTGGCGCGGATCCTGACCGGTCTGTCGATCCGCCATGTCGGCCCGGTCGCCGCCGAGGCCCTGGCCCGCGAGTTCCGCTCCATCGAACGCATCGAACAGGCGACCGAGGAGGAGCTGGCGGGCACCGAGGGGGTCGGGCCGACCATCGCCGCGTCCCTCAAGGAGTGGTTCGCCGAGGAGTGGCACCAGGAGATCATCCGCAAGTGGCGGGCGGCCGGCGTCCGGATGGAGGACGAGCGCACCGGCGAGGACGAGGGACCGCGCCCGCTGGAAGGACTGACCGTGGTCGTCACCGGCACCCTGCAGGACTTCACCCGCGACGGCGCCAAGGACGCCCTGCAGAACAGGGGCGCCAAGGTGACCGGTTCGGTGTCGAAGAAGACCTCGTTCGTCGTTGTGGGTGACAGCCCCGGCTCGAAATATGACAAGGCGATGCAGCTGAAGGTGCCGGTCCTGAACGAGGACGGCTTCAAAGTCCTGCTGGAACAGGGGCCTGAGGCGGCGTCGGAGGCCGCACTTCCGGTCGAGGAGTAGCGGTTGAAGGCCACCCGATCGGCGCATATCAGATGCATACGGGCGGCCGGGGCGCATTCGGGCAACCGTCGACGACCGCTGCCCGTGGAAGGCTTCCGCGGCCTACTGTTGAGATGTGCGCCTGCCGTGCCCAGCTGCGGTCGGGGCATCCCCCGCTCTTGAGGAGCACCTCTCCAAGGGCGCGGGGACGGTTTCCGCAGCGGCGCCGCTGAAGGTTGTCGGGCATCGGGCCGCGTGGCGTGGGCACCGCCGGCTGTGAGAGGGACGGGAATGGAACCGACCGAGAGCGCCGCCCCGGATGCATGGCTGCGCCGGTTGGCCGGCGTCTGGCGAGGGAGCCGCCGGCCGGACCGGGGCGCGGGCACCCAGGAGCGTGCCGTCAAGGCCGCCGCGGCCGCGGACGGCCCCGGCGCCGCACCCCTGACCGGCGGGCGCGCCACCGGCCTGCCGGGAGGCGACCCCGGGACCGACGGGGAGCGGCACCTGTCCTGGCCCGCGCTGCCGGCCGGCGTCGTCGCCGCCGCCGGGTTCGCGCTCGGCGCCGGCTTCCTGCGGGCCTTCACCGGTCACGACGCGCTCTTCCCGTCCGGCGCGGCCGGCTGGTCGCTGGCCGTGCTGACCGGCATCATCGTCGGCCACCTGGTCATGCTCGGCCGCGCCCGCTGGTGGGGCGGCACCGGCTCCGGCGCCGCCCTCACCCTCGCCGTGCTGCTGCTGTACGGCTGGTTGCCGGCCGGCATGGTCAGCCTCACCGTCGTCGTCCTGGTCGGCATAGCCCGGCGCCACCGCTGGCGGCAGGGCGTCCTGCACGGCGCGGTGGACATCCTCGGCATCGGCGCCGGCGCCCTCGTCCTCGCCGCCTTCGGCCGGGTGCCGTCCGTCGGCAACCCCTGGAACCCGGACACCTGGGACCTCTACACCGCTCCCGAGGTGGTGGTGGTCGCGGCCGCGTATCTGCTGGTCACCCGAATCCTGCTGTGGTACCTGAACGCGCCCCGCGCCGGCGGCCTGCCCACCGTCGCCCGCACCGCGCTGGTCCGCCAGGGTCTGCTCGCGGTGGCGCTGCTCGGCATCGCCCCGCTGGTGTGCGTGGTCGCCGTGTCCAAGCCGATCCTGCTGCCGCTGTTCTCCATCCCGCTCATCGCGCTCGACTCCACCTTGTGGATCGCCCGGGCCCGCGCCGAGGAGCAGCTGCGCGACCCGCTCACCGGGCTGCCCAACCGGCAGTGGCTGCTGGAACGCATCTGGACCGCCCTCGACGACGCCGAGCGCATCGGCGCCCGTGCCGCCCTCGTGCTGATCGACCTCGACCGTTTCCGGTCGGTCAACGACACCCTCGGTCATCCGGCCGGTGACCGGCTGCTGCTGCAGACCGCCGACCGGCTGCGGCTGGCCCTGCCCCGCGGCGCGGAGGCCGCCCGGCTGGGCGGGGACGAGTTCGCCGTCTTACTTCCGGTGGCCGACTCCACCACCTCGGCCACCCGCATCGCCCGCGGCCTGGTGGCCGCCCTCGGCTCCCCGCTCGACCTCGACGGACTCACCCTCGTCCTGGAGGCCAGCGCCGGCGTCGCCGTCTTCCCCGACCACGCGCTCGACGCGGAAGGCCTGCTGCGCCGCGCGGACGTCGCCATGTACCAGGCGAAGCGGGACCGCACCGGCGTCGAGGTCTACGAGTCCAAGCGCGACTCCAACACCCCCGACCGGCTCGGCCTCCTCGCCGACCTGCGCCGGGCGCTGGACGCCCACGAGGTCGAGCTGCACTACCAGCCCAAGGTCCGCTTCGACGGCCAAGTGGCCGGCCTGGAGGCACTGGTCCGCTGGGTGCACCCCGAGCGGGGCAAGGTGCCGCCGGACGAGTTCATAGCGATCGCCGAGTCCTCCGGGCTGATGCCCCACCTCACCGAGTACGTGCTGGAGACGGCGCTCGGCCAGGTCGCCCGGTGGCGCTCCCAGGGCCTGTTCGTCCCGGTCGCCGTCAACGTCTCCCCGCGCGACGTCCACACCCCCGGCTTCGCCGGCTCCGTCGCCGCCCGCCTGGCCCGCCACGGGGTCCCGGCCGGGGCGCTCCAGCTGGAGATCACCGAACACGTCCTCCTGGAGGACCCGCAGCGCGCCGCCGACACCCTCGCCGGGCTCACCGGCCACGGCGTGAAGATGTCCCTCGACGACTTCGGCACCGGCTACTCCTCCCTCGTCCACCTGCGCCGCCTCCCGGTCAGCGAGCTGAAGATCGACCGGTCGTTCGTCGCGCGTCTGGCCGTCGACACCGAGGACGCGGAGATCGTGCGGTGCACGGTCGATCTCGCCCACTCCCTGGGACTGCTGGTCGTCGCCGAGGGCGTCGAGGACGACGAGACCTGGGAGCGGCTGCGGGATCTCGGGTGCGACGCGGTGCAGGGGTGGCTGGTCGCCGCGGCGATGCCGCCCGAGGAGACCACGGCCTGGCTGCGGGCCCGGGGGTCGCGCGGGTGGCAGCGGCCGGCGGCGGCGTTGCCCGCGGTGTTGCCTGCGGCGGCGGAGGAGTAGACCGGGCAGGGGAGTGCCGGGTTCGGCCGGCGGGCGGGTGCGGGTTCGGTGTGGCCGGTCGCGCAGTTCCCCGCGCCCCTTGGGTGGGACCACGTGCCGTCCCTCGGTCCGCGCCGCCGTCCCCGCGCTTCTGAGGTGGGACCGCGTGCCGTCCCTCGGTCTGTGCCGCCGTCTCCGCGTCCCTGGGTGGGACCGCGTGCCGTCCCTCGTCCGGCACCCTGGGGAAACCGTTTCACGGGCATGGGGCGGCGCCCCATAGGATTGGGCCAAAACACTCACACTCACCCCAGAGGATCGCTGCATGCCTGGCATCACGCGCGAGGAGGTCGCCCACCTCGCCCGGCTGGCGCGTCTGGAGCTGAAGCCCGAAGAGCTCGACCACTTCGCGGGACAGCTGGACGACATCATCGGCGCGGTCGCCCGCGTCAGCGAGGTCGCCGACCAAGACGTACCGCCGACCTCGCACCCGCTCCCGCTGACGAACGTCATGCGCCCGGACGAGGTCCGCCCCTCGCTCACCCCCGAGCAGGCGCTCTCCGGCGCCCCGGCCCAGGAGCAGCAGCGTTTCAAGGTGCCGCAGATCCTGGGGGAGGAGTAATCCGCCATGACGGACATCATCAAGCTGACCGCGGCCGAGACCGCCGCGAAGATCGCGTCCGGCGAGCTGACCGCCGTCGAGGTCACCGAGGCGCACCTGGCCCGGATCGAGGCCGTCGACGAGAAGGTGCACGCCTTCCTGCACGTCGACCGTGAGGGCGCCCTCGCCCAGGCCCGCGCCGTCGACGCCAAGCGCGAGCGCGGCGAGAAGCTCGGCCCGCTGGCCGGCGTCCCCCTCGCCCTCAAGGACATCTTCACCACCGTCGGCATCCCGACGACGGTCGGTTCGAAGATGCTCGAGGGCTGGATCCCGCCGTACGACGCGACGGTCACGAAGAAGCTGAAGGACGCCGACGTCGTCATCCTCGGCAAGACCAACATGGACGAGTTCGCCATGGGGTCGTCGACGGAGAACAGCGCCTACGGCCCGACCGGCAACCCCTGGGACCTCACCAGGATCCCCGGCGGCTCCGGCGGCGGCTCCTCCGCCGCGCTCGCCGCCTTCGAGGCGCCGCTCGCGATCGGCACCGACACCGGCGGCTCCATCCGCCAGCCCGCCGCCGTCACCGGCACGGTCGGCGTGAAGCCGACGTACGGCGCGGTGTCCCGCTACGGCATGGTCGCCTTCTCGTCCTCCCTCGACCAGGGCGGCCCCTGCGCCCGTACGGTCCTGGACGCGGCGCTGCTGCACGAGGTCATCGCCGGGCACGACCCGATGGACTCCACCTCCATCGACGCGCCCGTCCCGCCGGTCGTCGAGGCCGCCCGCAACGGCTCGGTCGCCGGCATGCGCGTCGGCGTGGTCAAGCAGTTCCGCGGCGAGGGCTACCAGGCCGGCGTCATCCAGCGGTTCGACGAGTCCGTCGCGCTGCTGAAGGAGCTGGGTGCCGAGATCGTCGAGCTGGACTGCCCGTCCTTCGACCTCGCCCTGTCGGCGTACTACCTGATCGCCCCCTCCGAGTGCTCCTCCAACCTCGCCCGCTTCGACGGCCTGCGCTACGGCCTGCGGACCGGTGACGACGGCACGCACTCCGCCGAGGAGGTCACCTCCCTCACCCGTGAGGCGGGCTTCGGCCCCGAGGTCAAGCGCCGCATCATGCTCGGCACCTACGCGCTCAGCTCCGGCTACTACGACGCGTACTACGGCAGCGCGCAGAAGGTCCGCACCCTCATCACGCGGGACTTCGAAAAGGCGTTCGAGCAGGTCGACGTGATCGTCTCCCCGACGACCCCGACCACCGCCTTCCCGATCGGCGAGCGCGCCGACGACCCGATGGCGATGTACCTCGCCGACCTGTGCACCATCCCGACCAACCTGGCGGGCAACGCGGCCATGTCGCTGCCCTGCGGCCTCGCCCCCGAGGACAACCTGCCGGTGGGCCTGCAGATCATCGCCCCGGCGATGAAGGACGACCGGCTGTACAAGGTCGGCGCCGCCGTCGAGGCCGCCTTCGTGGAAAAGTGGGGCCACCCGCTTCTCGAGGAGGCTCCGTCGCTGTGAGCAAGCTGTCGAAGGCCAAGGGCTTCAAGAAGTCCAAGAACGGCCTGTACCTGTCCATGGCCACCACCGCGTTCGGCGCGCTCAGCGTCGCGAAGCAGGCGAAGCTCGCCCGCGCCGAGAGCGACACGCTCCGCCTGGTCGACGCCGCCGTGTCCGCCGCCGCCATCGTCACCGGCCTCGCCATCCTCTACCGCGAGCTGAAGCGGCTGGGCGACGACGACGTCCTGCTGGGCTGAGAGGGAAGTTTCACCGTGACCACCACGACCGACCTGGTGTCGTACGAGGACGCGCTGGCGTCGTACGACCCCGTCATGGGCCTCGAGGTCCATGTCGAACTCGGCACCGAGACCAAGATGTTCTGCGGCTGTTCGACCGCGCTCGGCGCCGACCCGAACACCCAGACCTGCCCGGTCTGCCTCGGCCTGCCCGGCGCGCTCCCGGTCGTCAACGCGACCGGCGTCGAGTCCGCCATCAAGATCGGCCTCGCGCTGAACTGCGAGATCGCCGAGTGGTGCCGCTTCGCCCGGAAGAACTACTTCTATCCGGACATGCCGAAGAACTTCCAGACCTCCCAGTACGACGAGCCGATCGCCTTCAACGGCTACCTCGACGTGCAGCTGGAGGACGGCGAGACCTTCCGCGTGGAGATCGAGCGCGCCCACATGGAGGAGGACACCGGCAAGTCGACCCACGTCGGCGGCGCCACCGGCCGCATCCACGGCGCGTCCCACTCCCTGCTCGACTACAACCGCGCGGGCATCCCGCTCATCGAGATCGTCACCAAGCCGATCACCGGCGCGGGCGAGCGCGCTCCGGAGGTCGCCAAGGCGTACGTCCGTGAGCTGCGCGAGGTCATCCGCGCCCTCGGGGTCTCCGAGGCGCGCATGGAGATGGGCCAGATGCGCTGCGACGTGAACCTCTCGCTGATGCCGAAGGGCAGCGAGACGTTCGGCACCCGCTCCGAGACGAAGAACGTGAACTCGCTGCGGTCCGTGGAGCGCGCGGCCCGCTACGAGATCCAGCGTCACGCGGCCGTGCTGTCCTCCGGCGGCACGATCGTGCAGGAGACCCGCCACTTCCACGAGGACACCGGCTCCACCACCTCGGGCCGCGTGAAGGAGGAGGCGGAGGACTACCGGTACTTCCCGGAGCCCGACCTGGTGCCGGTCGCCCCGTCCCGTGAGTGGGTCGAGGAGCTGCGCGCCGCGCTGCCCGAGCTGCCGCTGGTCCGCCGCAACCGGCTGCGCGAGGAGTGGGGGATCTCCGGCACCGACATGCAGGCGATCCTCAACGCCGGCGCGCTCGATCTGATCGTCGCGACGATCGAGGCCGGTGCCGACGCCGCCGCCGCCCGCAAGTGGTGGATGGGCGAGCTCGCGCGCAGCGCCAACGAGTCCGGCACGGCGCTCGACGAGCTGGCGATCACCCCGGCGCAGGTCGCCCGGGTCGCCGAGCTGGTCGCGAAGGGCGACCTGAACGACAAGCTGGCCCGCCAGGTCATCGAGGGCGTCCTCGCGGGCGAGGGCACCCCGGACGAGGTCGTCGACAAGCGCGGTCTGAAGGTCGTCTCGGACGAGGGCGCGCTGACCGCCGCCGTCGACGAGGCGATCGCCGGGAACCCGGCCGTCGCGGACAAGATCCGCGGCGGCAAGGTGGCGGCGGTCGGCGCCCTGGTCGGCGCGGTCATGAAGGCCACCCGCGGCCAGGCCGACGCGGCGCGGGTCAAGGAGCTGATCCTGCAGAAGCTGGACGTCAGCGAGGGCTGAGCCCGTTTCTCACCGCCCGAGGGGGATGTGCCGGCTACTGCGCATCCCCCTCGGCGCGGGCACGGACGTACGCGCTACGCTGCCGCGCCATGAGTGGACGCCCTGATTCCGACACGCCCTCCGAGATAGCCCGGGATCCGGCCGCGGAGCCGGCCGAGCGGTGGCCGGAGGATCCGGCCGAGGGGCCGGCCGAGCGGTGGCCTGAGGAGCCTGCGGCGGAGTCGCCGGAGGCGCCGGCCGAGGGGCTGAGCGAGGCGCGGCGGGCCCGCTGGACGGCCTCCGGGGCCGGGGCCCTGCTGACCCTCGCGGGGCTCTCCGCGTCCGCACTGCGCGCGACCGCCTCCGCCCCGGCCCTCGTCCCCGCCGCCTACGGCCTGGGCGCCGCCGTGTGCGCCCTCGCCGCCGTCCTGGGCTCCCGGGGCCGCACCCGTCGCGCGCTGTGGCTGCTGGTCGCCGGCGTGATGGTGATGGCGGTGGGGGACCACTTCGACTGAGGTGCACCGTGTGAGGTGACCGACGTGTGAATAAGCGCACGAATCGGCCAAACGATCATTTGTGCCTGTAAGAGTGACCCCGCATAGCTCATACGTTCTTTGCGGGCCGTTCACCTCATGAACGACTGTTCCCGACCAAAGATCCACACGTCACCACCTGGGAGCACGTTCGTGGCAGCCCTTGCACGCTGGTGTGTCCGGCACCGCCTCGTCGCTGTTCTGCTCTGGGTCCTCGCCCTGGCCGGGGTGGGCGCGGGAGCGTTCGTCGCGGGCACGGCGTACTCGAACGACTACAAGGTCCCCGGCACCGAGTCCGGCCGCGCCGGGGAACTGCTGGCCGCGGGGTTCCCGGACCTCGGCGGTGACAGCGACACGGTCGTCTGGCACACCGACGAGGGCACCGTCCGCGCGGCGGACGTCGAGCAGACCATGACCCGGACGCTCGGCCGGATCGCCGACCTGCCGGGCGTCGCCTCGGTGACCGGCCCCTACGACGGCCACGGCGCCGGCCGGATCAGCGAGGACGGCCGCACCGCGTACGCCACCGTCACCTTCCGCGACCAGGCCAAGGACATCGACGCCGCCGAGGCGAAGGCCGTCGTGGACACGGCCAGGGCCGCCGAGGGCGACGGGCTGCGCGTGGAACTGGGCGGCAGCGCGGTCGCGCTCACCGAGTCCCCCGGCGGGCACCTGGCCGAGGTGGTCGGCGTGGTCGTCGCCGCCGTCGTGCTGTTCCTCGCCTTCGGCTCGCTCGCCGCGTCCCTGCTGCCCATCGCCACGGCGCTGGTCAGTGTCGGCACCGCGTACGCCGGGATCGTGCTGCTCGGCCATGTCATGACGGTCGCCGACTTCGCGCCCATGCTGGGCGTGCTGATCGGCCTGGGCGTCGGCATCGACTACGCGCTGTTCATCGTCACCCGCCACCGGCGCGGCCTGAAACGCGGGCTGAGCGTGACCGAGGCGGTCACCGGCGCCGTCGCGACCACCGGCCGCGCGGTCGTCTTCGCCGGGGCCACCGTGTGCATCGCCCTGCTGGGCATGCTGATCCTGCGGCTCGGCTTCCTCAACGGCGTCGCCATCGCCGCCTCGCTGACCGTCGTCCTCACCGTCGCGGCCTCCGTGACCCTGCTGCCCGCCCTGCTGTCCCTGATCGGCATGCGGGCCCTCAGCCGCCGCGAACGCCGCAGGCTCGCCGAGCACGGCCCCGAGCCCGAGCTGCCCACCGGGTTCGCCGCCCGCTGGTCCGCCTTCGTCGAACGGCACCCCAGGAAGCTCGGCGCGCTCGCGCTCGCCGCGATCACCCTGCTCGCCCTGCCCACCCTCTCCCTCCACCTGGGCACCTCCGACCAGGGCAACGGCCCCGCGACGGCCACCACGCGGCAGGCCTACGACCTCCTCGCCGACGGCTTCGGCCCCGGCGTGAACGGCCCCCTCACCCTCGTCACCGAGGTGCGCGGCGCCGAGGACCGGCTCGCCCTCGACAACCTCGACGCCACCCTGCGCGCCACCGAGGGCGTCGCCTCCGCGACCCCCGTGACCTTCGACGCCGGCGGCGACACCGCGTACCTCACCGTCGTCCCCGAGTCCTCCCCGCAGTCCGAGCGGACCAGCGAGCTGGTGGACCGGCTGCGCACCGAGGTGCTGCCCCGCGCGGAGGCGGGCACCTCGCTCGACCTGCACGTGGGTGGCGTCACGGCCGGCTACGACGACTTCGCCGAGGTGATCGTCGGCAAGCTGCCGCTGTTCGTCGGCGTCGTCATCGGCCTGGGCTGCCTGCTGCTCCTGCTCGCCTTCCGCTCGATCGGCATCCCGCTGAAGGCCGCCGCGATGAACGTCGCCGCCGTCGCGGGCGCGTTCGGCGTCGTCGTGGTGATCTTCCAGTGGGGCTGGGGCAGCGAACTGCTCGGCCTCGGCCGCGCGGGCCCCATCGAGCCGTTCCTGCCGGTGATCATGGTGTCGGTGCTCTTCGGGCTCTCCATGGACTACCAGGTATTCCTGGTCAGCCGGATGTACGAGGAGTGGCTGGAGACCGGTGACAACCGGCGCGCGGTGCGGATCGGGCTCGCGGAGACCAGCCGGGTGATCAACTCGGCCGCCGTGATCATGATCTCGGTCTTCCTCGCGTTCGTGCTCAGCGGCGACCGGGTGATCGCCATGTTCGGCATCGCGCTCGCCGCCGCCGTCGCCCTGGACGCCTTCGTCCTGCGCACGCTGCTGGTGCCCGCGCTGATGCATCTGCTCGGCGGCGCCAACTGGTGGCTGCCGCGCTGGCTGGACCGGCGCCTGCCGCGGATCAGCATCGAGCCGCCCGAGGACCGCACCGGGCGGGAAAAGCCCGCGGACGCCGGCGCCGGACGTGAAAGGCTCACGGACGTCGATGACGTACTGCACGAGGAGCGGCAGCCCGATGTACGCGATATCCCTGGGTGACGACGGAGCCGAACTGCGCCCCCTGGAGCCCTGGCACGCCGAGGAGTTCCTGCACCACCTGGACCGCGGCAGGGAGTTCATCAACCGCTTCGTGCCCTTCGGGGAGCAGGCCACCGACGTGGCCGGGGCGCGCGAGCTGCTGCAGCGGTACGCCGACGGGCGCGCCGCCGACCACCGCTCCCTGCACGGCATCTGGCTCGACGGCACGCTCGTCGGCGGCGTCCTCTGCCTCAACTTCGACGCCGCCCAGGGCACCTGCGAGGTCGGCTGCTGGCTGGAACCCGCCGGCACCGGGCGCGGGCTGGTCACCCGCGCGATGCGGGTGCTGATCGACTGGGCGGTCGAGGAGCGCGGCGTGCACCGCGTGGAGTGGGTCGCCGCCGCGGGCAACGAGGCCAGCCTGAACGTGGCCCGGCGGCTGGGGATGACCCGCGACGGCGTCCAGCGCGAGAGCTACCTCCATCACGGCGTACGGCACGACATGGAGATCTGGTCGGTGCTCGCTCCCGAGTGGCGCGCGGCCCGCGGCGCTCGTTAAGACGGCTCTCAGACTCCGTCCGTACGGTGCTGGGCATGGGTACCAGGACTGTGGACGAGACCGAGCCGACGACCGCGGGGGACGCGGCGGCTGCCGGTGACGCGACGACCGCCGGGGATGCGACGGCTGCCGGGGATGCGACCGCTGCCGGTGACGCGCCGACCGCCGGGGACGCGGCGACCGCCGGGGACGCGGCGATCGCCGGGGACGCGACGAGCGACGAGGTGACGGAGGCGGAGGCCGCCGCCGCGGAAGCCGGGGAGGGAGCCGCCGAGGCCTCCGGGGAGGCGGCGGCGCCGGAAGGCCCCTCCGGGGTCGGGCAGGGTGCCGGGGCCGTCGTCTCCGCCGCCCTCGGTGTCGTCTCGCTGACCGGCGGCTGGGTCGGCACGGTGGCCTCCGCGCGGGAGTCGCTGATCGGCCAGCTGGAGACGTCGGCGTCCTCCAGCGTGGCGGACATGGTCCAGGCGGGCTACGGCGACGCCTGGCGGGCCAGTGCCCTGTGGGCGGGAGTCTTCGCGCTGGCCGCGCTGATCGTCGGCGCCGTGGTCCTGGTCCGGCCCGCGTTCGGCGTGCCCGGCAGGCCGCAGGCCCCCTGGATCAAGTCCGTGGCCTGGGGAGGCGTCTCGCTCGGTGTCCTCGGCCTGCTGCTGGCCGTCCTGAAGTACACCGACGTACTGCTGGGACTGCCGTCGGCCTAAGGGTCCTTCCCCTGGCAGTGCCTCCCCCAGGGGTCCTCTCCCTGGGGGCCTTACGGCGGTGGGCTCCCGGCTCCCGCGGCCGCTAAGCCCCCGCGCGCCCGTCTAAGGCACCACCCCGCACCGAAGATGCGGCACTCTCCCGATGTGCCCGACCCCCCTGGGCGACGAAAGTCGAGGCATCGCAGCGAGCGATGACCGAACCTTTCGAACCCCCTGGGGAGAGACCATGTACGCGCCCGAACTCCAGCAGTTGCGCTCCGCAGAACTGCTCCGCCACGCCGAGCAGGAGCGCCTGGCCCGCGAGGTGGCCCGGAGCAACCGCGCCGCCCGCCGGGAAGCCGCCGCACGCACCGCCGAGAGCGAGTCCCATAGCCGGCTCGGCCGGCTGGGCCGGCTCCGTCCACCGCGCACCGCGTGACCGCGGCGGCCCGGCCCGGACCGGCTCGCCCCGGCGAACGGCCCGCCACCGACGCGTCCGGCCGGCCCGGCGCCCCTTCCACGGGCGCCGGGCCGCTCTCACGTCACACCCCGTCCGCCCCCTCCGGCCCGGATTCCGCCCTCTCCGGCCAAGGGTCCACCCTCTCCGGCCGGGAATCCGCCCCCTCCGGCCAAGGTCCCGCTCTCTCCGGCTCAGGTGCCGCCCTCTCAGGTGCCGCCCTCTCCGGCCCGGAATCCGCCCTAGCCGGCTCAGATTCCGCCGTCCCCGGCCCAAGAGCCGCCCTCTCCGGCCAAGGTCCCGCCCTTTCGGGCGGTGTCGCCCTGCTGGATCCCGCCGGGCGCAGCCCAACTTCCGCCCTTTCCAGCCGAGATTCCGCCCTCCCCAGCCGAGATTCCGCCCTCCCCAGCCCGGGATCCCCCCTCTCCGGCCAAGGTCCCGCCCTCCCGGGCCGCCGGTCCGCCCGCCCCGGCCGCCGGAAAACCGGTGACACGTCGTCGGACGCACGTGCGATGCTCTGGCCCGTGCAGACCAGTTCCGTCAGTCCCGTGTTCGTCGGCCGCGTCGAGGAGTTGGGGACGCTGGGCGACGCGCTCGCCCGTGCCGCCGCGGGCGAGCCGCAGGCGCTGCTCGTCGGCGGCGAGGCCGGTGTCGGCAAGACCCGGCTCATCGAGGAGTTCGCCGCCGTCGCCGCCCGCGCGGGCGCCGTCGTCGCGCTCGGCGGCTGCGTCGAGATCGGCGCCGACGGACTGCCCTTCGCCCCGTTCTCCACCGCCCTGCGCACCCTGCGCCGCGCCCTCCCGGACGCCGTGGCCGCCGCGGTCGCCGGCCAGGAGGAGGAACTGGCCCGGCTGCTGCCCGAACTGGGCGAGGTCGGCGCCGGCCGGCACGACGACGAGGAGGGCGTGGCCCGCCTCTTCGAACTCACCGCCCGCCTCCTGGAACGCGTCGCCGCCGACCGCACGGTCGTCCTCGCCCTGGAGGACCTGCACTGGGCCGACGCCTCCACCCGCCACCTGCTCTCCTACCTGCTGCGCACCCTGCGCACCGGCCGCCTCGTCGTCCTCGCCACCTACCGCTCCGACGACATCCACCGCCGCCACCCGATGCGCCCCCTGCTCGCCGAACTCGACCGGCTGCGCACCGTGCGCCGTATCGAACTCGCCCGCTTCACCCGCGACGAGGTCGGCCGCCAGATCGCCGGCATCCTCGCCGCCGAACCCGACCCCGCCGACGTCGACGACATCTTCGAACGCTCCGACGGCAACGCCTTCTTCGTCGAGGAACTCGCCGTCGCCGCCCACGAGGGCTGCCACACGGGCCTCACCGACTCCCTGCGCGACCTCCTCCTCGTCCGCGTCGAGGCGCTGCCCGAGAGTGCCCAGCGGATCGCCCGGATCGTCGCCGAAGGCGGCTCCACCGTCGAACACCCGCTGCTCGCCGCCGTCGCCGGCCTCGGCGAGGACGAGCTCGACGAGGCGCTGCGGGCCGCCGTCAACGCCCACCTCCTGCTCCCCACCCCGGCCGGCGACGGCTACCGCTTCCGCCACTCCCTGGTCCGCGAGGCCGTCAGCGACGACCTGCTGCCCGGCGAGCGCACCCGCCTCAATCGCCGCTACGCCGAGGCCCTGGAGGCCGACCCGGCCCTCGTCCCCGCCGACCAGCGCGTCACCCGGCTGGCCAGCTACTGGTACCACGCCCACGACGCCGCCAAGGCCCTCCCCGCCGTCCTCGACGCCGCCTCCGCCGCCCGCCGCCGCCACGCCTACGCCGAACAGCTCCGGCTCCTGGAACGCGCGATGGAACTGTGGGACTCCGCCCCCGAGGAAACTCGCGCCACCCTGCGCCCCGTCGACCACACCGAGGTCTATCCGCCCTGCGGCGGCGACCCGCGCACCGCCCCCCTGCGCTACCTCGACCTCATGGCCGAGGCCGCCGTCGCCGGCCGGCTCTGCGGCGAACGCGAACGCGCCCTGAAGATCACCAAGCGGGCCCTCGGCCTGCTGGAGGACGACCCCGACCCGCTGCGCGCCGCCTGGTTCTGGGTCCAGCGCGCCCAGCTCGTGCAGAGCCAGGCCCGCGGCGACGGCTGGCGTGAACTGGCCACCGCCCAGGACCTCGTGCGCGGTCTGCCGCCGTCCCGGGTGCACGCCGACGTGCTCGCCGCCGTCGCCGGCTGGCTCATGCTGCGCGCCCCCGGCCCGCAGGCCTTCTCCGCCGCCGAACGCGCGGTGGAGTACGCCCGGATGGTCGGCGCCCGCGAGACCGAGCTGAACGCCCGCCTCACCCTCGGCGGCCTCATGGTCGACTCCGGCGACACCGAGGCCGGGCTCGCGGTGATGTACGAGGTCAGGGACCGCACCGTCGCCGAGGGCATGTCGTACGTCGCGGGCCGCGCCTACGTGAACCTGCCCTCCGAGCTGGAGGCCGTCGGCCGTTCCCGCGAAGCCGTCCCGCTGCTCGAACAGGGCGTCGCGCACAGCCGCGCCTACGGCCTGCTCAACACCGAGGCGTGGGTGTGGGCCAACCTGTCCGACTCGCTGTACTCCCTGGGGCGCTGGGACGAGGCCGCCCAGGCCGCCGAGAACGCCCGGCGGCGCGGCCAGAACGCCAAGCCGCAGGGAGCGGGCACCATGTGCCTCGCCCGCGTCGCCCTGGGCCGCGGCGACGTGGCCGAGGCGGCCCGCCGGCTCGCCGCCGCCCGCGACTACTTCGGCACTCACGACCCCATGCCCCAGCAGTCCCTCCCGCTCGTCGACATCAGCGTCGGCGTCGCCGCCGCCGAGGGCCGCCTCCTCGACCTGCGCGCCGAACTCCACGCCACCGTGGAGGCCGGCTTCCCGCCCGGCACCCACCGCTACGGCTGGCCCCTGCTCCTCGCCGCCGCCACCGCCGAGGCCGACGCCCGCGCCCTGCCCACCGCCCGGCCGGGCCGCGCCGAGGCCGTCGACCGCATCCGCGACGCCGCCAAGCGGCTCACCACCAACGCGCCCGTCTGGCTCGCCCACGACACGTGGGTCCGCGCCGAGCTGGCCCGCGCCGAGGACACCGCCGGCGTGGACACCTGGTCCGACGTCGTCACCGCCTTCGAAGGGCTGGAACGCCCCTACGACCTCGCCCGCGTCCGCCACCGCCTCGCCGAGGCCCTGCTCACGTGCGGCGGCGAGGACGACCGCGACCGCGCCGCCGAGCTGCTGCGCCTCGCCCACGCCGTCGCCGGCCACCTCGGCGCCCGCCCGCTCGCCGACGCCGTCACCCAGCTCGCCCAGCGCGCCCGCCTCTCCCTGACCGGCGCCCCGCGGCCGGCCCTCACCCCGGCCGACCCGGCCGAGGCGCTGGGCCTGACCAGCCGGGAGCGGGACGTGCTGCGGCTGGTCTCCGCCGGGCGCACCAACCGCCAGATAGCGGAGGAGCTGTTCATCTCCCCGAAGACGGCCAGCGTCCACGTGTCGAACATCCTCGCCAAGCTGGGCGTCTCCGGCCGGGGCGAGGCGGCGGCGGTGGCCCACCGGCTCGGGCTGTTCGCCGCGGAGCCGCTCACGGCCGGCTTGTCCGGACCCTCCGGCCCGGCCGGTCCCGCCGGGTGAGGTCTACGCTGGAGGGACGCCGGCCCAGGGAGGTTCCGTGTTCAACTTCTTCGAGGAACTGTTCGCCCCGGGCCGCAAGCACACCCAGGACGAACAGAACCGCCTGGAGCTGACCCGTGAGGACGTCGGCGACGGGGACCCCGGCCGCGGCCCGATAGACCTCACCTCCGGGAAGGTCGTCATACGACGGCCCGACGCCGACCCGGCGGAACCGGCGGACCCGGGGGGCCGGGCGGATCCGGGGGACGAGGAACCGGACGAGGACTGAGCACGCGCCCCCGGTGCCGCGGGTCAGCTCACCTGGAGCTCCAGGATGCGGTCGTCGCCCTTACCGGGGGAGCCACGGCCGTCCGTCTCGCTGGTGACCAGCCACAGCCGGTCGCCGCCCGCGGGGACGACCGTGCGCAGCCGGCCGTGGTCGCCCTCCAGGAAGGACTGCGGGTCGGCCGAGGCCTTCGTGCCCTTCAGCGGAACGCGCCACAGACGCTCGCCGCGCAGGCCCGCCATCCAGATCGAGCCCTCGGCGTAGGCGATGCCGCTGGGGGAGGCCTCGTCGGTGGACCACTGGGCTATCGGGTCCCGGAAGCCGGCCTCGCCCGATCTGCCCTCGGCCTCCGGCCAGCCGTAGTTGCCGCCCGGCTCGATCGCGTTCAGCTCGTCCCAGGTGTCCTGGCCGAACTCGGCGGCGAACAGGCGCTGTTTCGTGTCCCAGGCGAGGCCCTGCACATTGCGGTGCCCGTACGAGTACACCGCGGAGTCCGGGAACGGGTTGCCCGGGGCCGGCTCGCCTTCCGGGGTGAGGCGCAGGATCTTGCCGCCCAAAGACTTCTTGTCCTGGGACAGGCCCTCCTCGCCGCTCTCGCCCGTGCCGGCGTAGAGCATCCTGTCGGGGCCGAAGGCGATCCGGCCGCCGTTGTGGACGAAGCCCTTCGGGATGCCCTTGAAGATCGTGTCCGGGGCGCCGAGCTGTTCGCCGGCGGGCTTCTTCTCCTCGTAGAGCATGCGGACGATGCGGTTGTCCGAGGCGGAGGTGAAGTACGCGTAGACCATGTGGTCCGAGGCGTATTCCGGGGACAGGGCGATGCCGAGCAGGCCGCCCTCACCGGCCGCGGAGACTCCGGGGACCTCGCCCAGCTCCGTCTTCTCGCCCGTCTCGCCGTCGACGCGCACGATCGTGCCCTCGTCGCGCGAGGAGACGAGCAGGTCGCCGTCCGGCAGCGGGGCGAGGCCCCACGGGCTGTCCAGGCCCTCGGCGACGGTGCGCACCACCTTGACGGTGCCGGTCGCGGGCGGGGCCTTCTCGGCCGCGCCGCCGCCCGCGGACGGGGCCCGCTCCGTCGCCGTACGGCTCGGGGTGGCGCTCGCGGCGCCGCCCGGCGGCCCTCCGTCGTCCCCGGAGGAGCACGCGGCGGTCAGCACGAGCGCGGCCGCGGCCAGCACGGCCGACACAGCTCGACGTTGCACGATCTTGGTCCCTTCGACGCGGCGGTCTCCAGCCCAGCTTCCACTTGTCATACACCGCTCGCGCCCCACAAGTTCCCCATCCCTTCCACCCCGCACCGCATCCAGGCCGACGAGGTTGCCGGGAACGCACACCGGCACCGTCTCCCCGGCCAACGCGGACAAGTCGACGCGGACAAGCCGACGCGGACAAGCGTCGGGGCTCGCGCCGCCAGGGTCCCCGCCCCACGCCGTCCGAGGTCCGGCTCGCGCCGCCCGAAAGCCGCCCTACGCCCCGGGCATCCGCCCTACGCCGCAGGCACCCGCCCCACGCCACAGGCACCCGGCTCGCGCCGACAGGTACTCCGCCCCGCGCCGACAGGCACTCTGCCCCGTGCCGACAGGCACTCCGCCCCGCGCCGCCGTCCGGGGCCTACTCCCAGGACCCCTGCGCCCCCGGCAGCCCCGCCACCTCGGCCAGGTCCTGCGGGGTCAGGCGCAGGTTCGCCGCCGCCGCGTTCTGGGTGACCCAGCGCTCCTGCTTGGTGCCGGGGACGGGGACGACGTGGCGGCCCTGGGCGAGTATCCAGGCGAGGGCGACCTGGGCTGGGGTGACGTGGTCGCCGTGGCGGGCGGCTATGCGGCGCAGGCCCACCACTATGGGCTGGTTCGCGGCCATCATCTCGGCGGTGAAGCGGGGGTGGCGGGCGCGCATGTCGTCGGGCTCGAAGCCCTCACCGGGGGTCAGCGTGCCGGTGAGGAAGCCG
Source organism: Streptomyces sp. NPDC052687 (assembly GCF_040678395.1). NCBI lineage: Bacteria > Bacillati > Actinomycetota > Actinomycetes > Kitasatosporales > Streptomycetaceae > Streptomyces > Streptomyces sp. NPDC052687. The sequence goes on from NZ_JBFATR010000014.1 coordinate 71,750, forward strand.
TTGCCGAGCGGCATCGCCGCCAGGAAGCCGATGCCGCGCGACTCGCACCAGGGCAGCAGGGTGTCCAGGGCCTCCGGGGACCACACCGACAGCTCCGCCTCCACCGCGCTCACCGGGAACACCTGCTGCAGGCGCTGGAGCTGTCGGATCGTCGCGTCGTAGAGGCGGCTCCCGCCGCGCCGGCCGCCGCGCGCGCCCACCGCGCACAGGCCCAGCGCCCGTACCTTCCCGGCCCGCACCAGCTCCGCCATCGCGCCCCACGTCTCCTCGACCGGGACCTCGGGGTCCGCGCGGTGCAGCTGGTACAGGTCGATGACGTCCGTCTGGAGCCGCCGCAGGGACGCGTCGCAGGCGCGCCTCACATAGCCGGGACGCCCGTTGGCCACGATGTGCTGCTCGCCCACCAGCAGCCCCACCTTGGTCGAGACGAACGCGTCGGACCGCCGCTCCTTCAGCACCCGGCCCAGCAGCAGCTCGTTGGTGAAGGGACCGTACATGTCGGCGGTGTCCAGCAGCGTCGAGCCCAGGTCCAGAGCCCGGTGCACCGCTCGCAGCGACTCGTCGCCGCGCTGCCTGGACGTGCTGTACCCCCAGCTCATCGGCATGCACCCGAGTCCGACGGCCCCCACCGCGAGTGCCGCCGCGCCGATCGTCCTGCGCTCCACGTGGTCGTGACCCTCCCTCTCCAGGCACCCCAACCTAACCTCTGCGCTCACGCGCCCCTGACATAGCCTCCGGACCATGACTGCTGACGTGTGGCTGCCCATCCCGCCGGAGGAGATCGAGGGGCTTCCGGAGGGGCCGGCGTACCGTTTCTGGGACGGTGCGGAAACCTTTCCCTCGGACCCTGCCGACTGCGCCTTCTACGTCGTCCCCTACATGAAGCCCGCCCCGCTGGGGCAGCGTCCCCTGCCGGAGATGACGTCCCTGGAGGTGGTGCAGACGCTGTCGGCGGGGGTCGACCACGTGCTGCCGGTGCTGGACCGGGTCCGCGCGGGGGTGCGGCTGTGCAACGCGCGCGGTGTGCACGAGGCGAGCACGGCAGAGTTGACGCTCACGCTGATCCTCGCCTCGCTGCGGGGCGTCCCCGACTACGTGCGCGCCCAGGACCGGGGCGAGTGGCTCGGCGGGTTCCGTCCCGCGCTGGCCGACAAGACCGTCCTCATCGTGGGCTACGGTTCGATCGGATCAGCGATCGAGGACCGGCTCGAACCCTTCGAGCTCGCGCGGGTGGCGCGCGTCGCGCGCTCCAGGCGCACCACGGCGCGCGGTCCCGTGCACCCGCTCACCGACCTGCCCGCGCTGCTGCCGGAAGCGGACGTCGTGGTGATCTCCACCCCGCTCACCGAGGACACCCGTGGTCTGGTGAACGCCCAGTTCCTGGCCCGGATGAAGGACGGAGCGCTGCTGGTCAACGTGGCCCGCGGGCCCGTCGTCGACACCGAGGCGCTGCTCGCCGAGCTGGGGCGCCGCCGGATCACGGCGGCCCTGGACGTCACCGATCCCGAGCCGCTGCCCCCCGCTCACCCCCTGTGGCGTGCGCCGGGGGTACTGATCAGCCCCCATGTCGGCGGACCCACCTCCGCGTTCCTGCCGCGCGCCAAGCGGCTCCTGGTGGACCAGTTGAGCCGTTTCGTGAACCGGGAGCCCTTGCGCAACGTGATCCTTACGACGGGCGCCGACAGGTCTGGCGCTCCGGGCGCAGCGGGCGTGTAATCCGATTCGGGCACCCTCCGCAACCTCTCGGACGCGGGGGGTACTCGCTTCCCGCAGGTGGTCACGGAGCGTAGAGAAGCTATGTCCCTGAGTGACGAGACTGGTGTATCGTCCCGACAGGGGCTGCGCCGCGCACCGTTCGGCGCCGGGGATGGACATTTCAGACTGCGAGGGGGGCGACGGGCGATGCACGGCCTATGGACCAACGATCCGACTCGGCGGGGCCGCCGGCGGCGACCCTGGCGCACGGCCACGCGCAGGCGTGGCCACCACGCCGGTCACGGCGGCCACCACGGCAGCCACAACCTCAGTCACCACCGCCGGCACGGCAGCCGCAGGCGGCACGGGCACCCGGCACAGCGGGTCCCGCGGGACGCGGGCGCGGCGCCGCGGAGCGGGAGGGACCGGTGAACGCGCCGACGCCCACCCTCGACGCCCGTCTGCGGACCCAGCGCGCCACCGGCGCGCTGCGTCCCCGCCCGCCCGTCGCGCGCCGCGGACCGACCGCGGTCCACCAGCTGCTGCTGGCCCTGGTGTGCGCCGCCTACGCCGTCGGTTCCGCCGTCGGCTGGGGCTCGGAGCAACTGGCACTGATCATGGGGGACTTCGGACTCAGCGCGGCGGCCGCGGCCGCCGCGGTCTCCTGCCTCCTGTACGCGCGCGGCCGCCAGGCCCGGTTCCGGCCCGCCTGGCTGCTGTTCGCCCTGTCCTCCACGATGGCGGCCCTGGGCAACCTGGTCTGGGGCTGGTACGAGGTGGTCCTGGGCCGCCCCGTGCCCAGCCCCTCCTACGCCGACCTGTTCTTCCTGTGCTTCGCGCCGCCCGCCATCGTGGGCCTGCTCGTGCTCGCCAAGCGGCCGGTGACGAAGGCGGGCTGGATCTGCCTGGCCCTCGACGCCTGGCTGATCGGCGGCTCGCTGCTCACCCTGTCGTGGAGCCTCGCGCTCGCGCAGGCCGCCAAGGGCGGCGACCAGGGCGTGGCGCACGCCGCGCTCTCGCTCGCCTACCCGCTGCTCGACATCGCCCTGGTCAGCATGGTGCTGGCGCTGCACTTCCGGCGTTCGGGCGCGCACCGTTCGGCCGTCAACACGGCGATCGGCGCCCTGGCCCTGACCGTCATGTGCGACGCCCTGTTCACCTCGCCGCTGCTGCACCACAGCTACCGCTCGGGCCAGCTGCTCGACGCGGGCTGGTTCGCCGGTTCGCTGCTGCTGGCGTACGCCCCGTGGGTGGCGCCCCGGCAGCCCGAGGAACAGCACACCCGCGTGGTGCACGAGCACGTGCCCGGCCAGCGTCCCGCCGGCCACCCGCCGCACGGTCCGTTGCCGCCGGGCGAGCACAGCCGCTACCCGGCCACCCGCCCGCTCACCGGTTCGCTGGCCGCCCTCACGCCGTACCTGGCCGCCGCCGTCTGCACGCTGGGGATCCTCTACAACGTGCTCAACGGCCGCAGCGTCGACCGCGTGGTGCTGCTCACCGGCGGCACCGTGGTGCTCGCGCTGGTGATGCGCCAGGGGATCATGCTGCTCGACAACATCACCCTCACCCAGGAGCTGGCGCAGAAGGAGAACCACTTCCGCTCCCTGGTGCAGGGCTCCAGCGACGTCATCATGATCGCCGCGCCCAACGGCATCCTGCGGTACGTCTCACCGGCCGCGGCCGGGGTCTACGGACGCCCCGCCGAGGAACTGGTGGGCTCCGAACTGGCCGATCTCATCCACCCCGAGGACCTGGGCTGTGTGGTGCACGAGGTGCGCCGCTTCCTCGCCGCCAGCCCCCTGGAGGAGCCCACCACGCGCATCGAGTGCCGGTTCCGCTCCGGCGACGGCGGCTGGCTGAACGTCGAGTCGACCGTCAACCGCCACCACGGCGGGCTGATCTTCAACAGCCGGGACGTCACCGAACGCGTGCGCCTCCAGGCGCAGCTCCAGCACAACGCCGAGCACGACCCGCTCACCGACCTGCCCAACCGGGCGCTGTTCACCAAGCGCGTCCAGCACGCCCTCTCGGGCCGCCGCGCCTCCGACCGGGGCGCCGCCCTGCGGGGCACCGCGGTGCTCTTCATCGACCTGGACGGCTTCAAGGCCGTCAACGACACCATCGGGCACCAGGCCGGGGACGAACTCCTCGTGCAGGCCGCCCGCCGGCTCCAGGAGGCGGTCCGCCAGGGCGACACCGCGGCCCGGCTGGGCGGCGACGAGTTCGCGGCCCTGATCGTCGGCGACGGCACCACCCGGGACCGGGCGGCCCGCGAACGCAACATCCTGGAGCTCGCCGACCGCCTCAGGGTGAAGCTGTCGCAGCCGTACGTCATCGACGGCAACGATGTCCGGGTCGCCGCCTCCATCGGCGTCGCCTTCGCCGAACCCGGCCTCGGCGCGGGCGAGCTGCTGCGCAACGCCGACCTCGCGATGTACCGGGCGAAGTCGGCCGGCAAGGGCCGCGTGGTGCTGTACAAGCCGCAGATGCAGCAGGACGTCGTCCGCAAGGCGGAGCTGGCCACCCGGCTGCGCGCCGCCCTGCACGACGGGGAGTTCACGCTGCTGCACCAGCCCGTGGTGCGGCTCGCGGACGGCCGGATCACGTCGGTCACCGCGCAGGCGCGCTGGCGGTCCTCACAAGGGGTGCTGTTCACGCCCGCCGAGTTCCTGCGGGTGGCCGAGGACAGCGACAAGGCCGCCGAGCTGGGCCGCTGGATGATCCAGGAGGCCGTCGAGCAGGCCGCCGAACGTGCCGCGAGCGGGCTCGTGGTGCCCGTGGCCGTCCGGACGACCGCCCGCCGCCTGCTGGACCGCTCGATGCCCGTCGGCTCGGTCGAGGCCCTGCTGACCCGGCACGGACTGCCGTCGGGGTCGCTGATCATCGAACTGACCGACATCGATCCGCGCGTCCCGCTGGACGAGCTGGAGCGCCGCCTCAGCCATCTCAGGCGGCTCGGCGTCCGCGTCGCGCTGGACGGGTTCGGCACCGGCTGTCCGGCCATCACGGCGCTGCGCCGGCTCCCGCTGGACGTGCTGAAGCTCGACCGCGGCCTGGTCGAGGGCGTCGTCGAGTCCGCGCGGCTGCACAAGATCACCAGTGGGCTGCTGCGGATCGCCGGCGACCTCGGGATGCAGTCCGTGGCCGAGGGCGTGGACCTGCCGGAGCAGGTCGCCGCGCTGCGCGCGATGGGCTGCACCCACGGCCAGGGCATGGCGTTCTCCGGGCCCCTGGACGAGTACCGGCTGCGCCGGGCGCTCGGATCCGGCCACTATCCGGTGCCGCACGCACCGGCCGAGCCGGCTCTGGCGCGCGGCGCCGCGGGGGTGTACACGAGTGGTGTGACCGCCGTCTTCGGAGGCGGGACGGCCCTTCGCTCACATTCTGAGACTCCCGTCCCACCCACTTGACAGTGGGTGCGTGCCGGGGGGAGGGTCAGTGCCATGCGCACCCGAATTCTCGTACTTGGACAGCGCGTCGGCTGAGCTGGGGCCCACCGGAGGACGATCCGGAACCCCCAGCGACCTCACCGGCGCGCTCCCCTCGCTTGCCTTTCGGCACGAGGGGTTTTTTGTTGCACAGGCACCTGCCGAACCGCGGTACGACACCGCACAAAACTCGCAAAAACCCTCAGCATCGAGAAGAGAATGCCGATGACCGAGCAGGCCACCGGGGCCCATCATCCGCAGCCGCGGCCCCGTTCCGGAGGACAGCAGCCGACGCCCGTCGAGCACGTCACGGGTGCGCAGTCCCTCATCCGCTCTCTCGAGGAGGTCGGCGCCGACACGGTATTCGGCATTCCCGGTGGGGCCATCCTCCCGGCCTACGACCCGCTGATGGACTCCACCAGGGTGCGCCACGTCCTGGTCCGCCACGAGCAGGGCGCCGGCCACGCGGCCACCGGCTACGCGCAGGCCACCGGCAAGGTCGGCGTCTGCATGGCCACCTCCGGCCCCGGCGCCACCAACCTGGTCACGCCGATCGCGGACGCCCACATGGACTCGGTGCCCCTGGTCGCGATCACCGGCCAGGTGTCCTCCAAGGCGATCGGCACGGACGCCTTCCAGGAGGCGGACATCGTCGGCATCACCATGCCGATCACCAAGCACAACTTCCTCGTCACCAAGGCCGAGGACATCCCGCGGGTGATCGCGGAGGCCTTCCACATCGCCTCCACCGGCCGCCCCGGCCCGGTCCTGGTCGACATCTCCAAGGACGCCCTCCAGGCCCGGACCACCTTCTCCTGGCCGCCCGCCATGGACCTGCCCGGCTACCGCCCGGTGACCAAGCCGCACGCCAAGCAGATCCGCGAGGCCGCCAAGCTGATCACCGCCGCCAGGCGGCCCGTCCTCTACGTCGGCGGCGGCGTCCTGAAGGCCCGGGCCACCGCCGAGCTGAAGGTCCTCGCCGAGCTCACCGGAGCGCCCGTCACCACCACCCTGATGGCGCTCGGCGCGTTCCCCGACAGCCACCCGCTGCACGTGGGAATGCCGGGCATGCACGGTGCGGTCACCGCCGTCACCGCGCTGCAGAAGGCCGACCTGATCGTCGCCCTCGGCGCCCGCTTCGACGACCGCGTCACCGGCAAGCTGGACAGCTTCGCCCCGCACGCCAAGATCGTCCACGCGGACATCGACCCGGCCGAGATCGGCAAGAACCGCGCCGCGGACGTGCCGATCGTCGGTGACGCCCGCGAGGTCATCGCCGACCTGATCCAGGCCGTCCAGAAGGAGCACAGCGAGGGCCACAAGGGCGACTACACCGCCTGGTGGCACGACCTGAACCGCTGGCGCGAGACCTACCCGCTCGGCTACGACCAGCCCGACGACGGCTCGCTCTCCCCGCAGCAGGTCATCGAGCGGATCGGGCAGCTCGCCCCCGAGGGCACGATCTTCGCCGCGGGCGTCGGCCAGCACCAGATGTGGGCCGCCCACTTCATCAGCTACGAGACGCCCGCGACCTGGCTGAACTCCGGCGGCGCCGGAACCATGGGCTACGCCGTCCCGGCCGCCATGGGCGCCAAGGCCGGCGCGCCCGACAAGACGGTCTGGGCGATCGACGGCGACGGCTGCTTCCAGATGACCAACCAGGAGCTGACCACCTGCGCCCTGAACGGCATCCCGATCAAGGTCGCCATCATCAACAACGGCGCCCTCGGCATGGTCCGCCAGTGGCAGACCCTCTTCTACAACCAGCGGTACTCCAACACCGTCCTGCACTCCGGCCCGGAGCACGACGGCAAGGCGCCCGGCCAGGGCACCCGGATCCCCGACTTCGTGAAGCTGTCGGAGGCCATGGGTTGCTACGCGATCCGCTGCGAGGACCCCGCCGATCTCGACAAGGTCATCGAGGAGGCGAACTCGATCAACGACCGTCCGGTCGTCATCGACTTCATCGTCCACGAGGACGCGATGGTGTGGCCGATGGTGGCCGCCGGCACCTCCAACGACGAGATCATGGCCGCCCGGGACGTCCGCCCCGACTTCGGCGACAACGAAGACGACTGAGCGAGAGAGACCGAAGAGAACATGTCCAAGCACACGCTCTCCGTCCTGGTGGAGAACACGCCCGGCATCCTCGCCCGGATCGCCGCCCTGTTCTCCCGCCGCGGCTTCAACATCGACTCGCTCGCCGTCGGCGTCACCGAGCACCCCGACATCTCCCGCATCACCATCGTGGTGAACGTCGAGGACCTGCCGCTGGAGCAGGTGACCAAGCAGCTCAACAAGCTGGTCAACGTGCTGAAGATCGTCGAGCTGGAGCCGTCCCAGGCCGTCCAGCGCGAACTGGTCCTGGTGAAGGTGCGCGCCGACAACGAGACCCGCTCCCAGATCGTCGAGATCGTCCAGCTGTTCCGCGCCAAGACCGTCGACGTCTCCCCGGAGGCCGTCACCATCGAGGCCACCGGCTCCGGCGACAAGCTGTCCGCCATGCTCAAGATGCTGGAGCCGTACGGCATCAAGGAGCTGGTCCAGTCCGGCACGATCGCGATCGGACGCGGAGCCCGGTCCATCACGGACCGCTCGCTGCGCGCCCTCGACCGCAGCGCCTGATCCGTCCCCCGGCCCGGCCCTCGTACGGCCGATCCCTCGTACGGGCGGCATTCGGCCGAGGACGCCGCCCGTATACCGAGACCCCCGGACTTCCCTTCCCGCCACCGTCATACGGTGGGACGCAACACCTGCACTCAAGGAGAGAACCCAAAGTGGCCGAGCTGTTCTACGACGCCGACGCCGACCTGTCCATCATCCAGGGCCGCAAGGTCGCGGTCATCGGTTACGGCAGCCAGGGCCACGCGCACGCCCTGTCGCTGCGTGACTCGGGTGTCGACGTCCGCGTCGGTCTGCACGAGGGCTCCAAGTCCAAGGCGAAGGCCGAGGAGCAGGGCCTGCGCGTGGTGACCCCGTCCGAGGCCGCCGCCGAGGCCGACGTCATCATGATCCTCGTTCCGGACCCGATCCAGGCGCAGGTCTACGAGGAGCACATCGCGCCCCACCTGAAGGACGGCGACGCGCTGTTCTTCGGCCACGGCTTCAACATCCGCTTCGGCTTCATCAAGCCCCCGGCCGGCGTCGACGTCTGCATGGTCGCCCCGAAGGGCCCGGGCCACCTGGTGCGCCGTCAGTACGAGGAGGGCCGCGGCGTTCCCTGCATCGCGGCCGTCGAGCAGGACGCCACCGGCAACGCCTTCGCGCTGGCCCTGTCGTACGCCAAGGGCATCGGCGGCACCCGCGCCGGCGTCATCAAGACCACCTTCACCGAGGAGACCGAGACCGACCTGTTCGGCGAGCAGGCCGTGCTCTGCGGTGGCACCGCCGCCCTGGTCAAGGCCGGCTTCGAGACGCTGACCGAGGCGGGCTACCAGCCGGAGATCGCCTACTTCGAGTGCCTGCACGAGCTGAAGCTGATCGTCGACCTCATGTACGAGGGCGGCCTGGAGAAGATGCGCTGGTCGATCTCCGAGACCGCCGAGTGGGGCGACTACGTCACCGGCCCGCGGATCATCACCGACGCCACCAAGGCCGAGATGAAGAAGGTCCTCGCCGAGATCCAGGACGGCACCTTCGCCCAGCAGTGGATGGACGAGTACCACGGCGGTCTGAAGAAGTACAACGAGTACAAGCAGCAGGACTCCGAGCACCTGCTGGAGACCACCGGCAAGGAGCTGCGCAAGCTCATGAGCTGGGTGAACGAGGAGGCGTAAGCCTCACCCGAAGGGCTGTCGCCACACGGCGACAGCCCTTTCGGCGAACCCGGGGCGACGCCGACGAGAGGCGTTGTCCATCCCGTCCAGCCACGGACGGGTGATCCTTCCGCAGAGGCGCAAGACGACCTCCGCCGCGCCACTAGACTGCAGTTCAACAAACGCGTCAGGCCCACAGCGTCGTGCGTCTTCCACGCGGCTAGCACTTCTTCACCGCCTGCGGCCGTCGGGACGGCCGTCCGCATTGGACATGTGAGGACTCACGTGAGCTCGAAACCCGTCGTACTCATCGCTGAAGAGCTGTCGCCCGCCACCGTCGACGCGCTGGGCCCCGACTTCGAGATCCGCCACTGCAACGGCGCCGACCGGGCGGAGCTGCTCCCGGCCATCGCCGACGTGGACGCGATCCTGATCCGCTCCGCCACCAAGGTGGACGCCGAGGCCATCGCCGCCGCGAACAAGCTGAAGGTCGTCGCACGAGCCGGCGTCGGCCTGGACAACGTGGACGTCTCCGCCGCCACCAAGGCCGGCGTGATGGTCGTCAACGCCCCCACCTCCAACATCGTGACCGCCGCCGAGCTGGCCTGCGGTCTGATTCTGGCCACCGCCCGCAACATCCCGCAGGCCAACGCCGCGCTGAAGAACGGCGAGTGGAAGCGCAGCAAGTACACGGGCGTCGAGCTGGCCGAGAAGACCCTCGGCGTCGTCGGCCTCGGCCGCATCGGCGCGCTGGTCGCCCAGCGGATGTCCGCCTTCGGCATGAAGGTCGTCGCCTACGACCCGTACGTGCAGCCCGCGCGCGCCGCGCAGATGGGCGTGAAGGTGCTGTCGCTGGACGAGCTGCTGGAGGTCTCCGACTTCATCACCGTCCACCTGCCCAAGACCCCCGAGACGGTCGGTCTGATCGGCGACGAGGCGCTGCGCAAGGTCAAGCCGAGCGTGCGGATCGTCAACGCCGCGCGCGGCGGGATCGTCGACGAGGAGGCGCTGTACTCCGCCCTCAAGGAGGGCCGGGTCGCCGGCGCCGGTCTCGACGTGTACGCGAAGGAGCCCTGCACGGACTCCCCGCTGTTCGAGTTCGACCAGGTCGTCGCCACCCCGCACCTGGGCGCCTCCACGGACGAGGCCCAGGAGAAGGCCGGTATCGCCGTCGCCAAGTCGGTGCGGCTGGCCCTCGCGGGCGAGCTGGTGCCGGACGCGGTGAACGTCCAGGGCGGCGTCATCGCCGAGGACGTCAAGCCGGGCCTGCCGCTCGCCGAGCGCCTCGGCCGGATCTTCACCGCCCTCGCGGGCGAGGTCGCGGTCCGCCTCGACGTCGAGGTGTACGGCGAGATCACCCAGCACGATGTGAAGGTGCTGGAGCTGTCCGCGCTCAAGGGCGTCTTCGAGGACGTCGTCGACGAGACGGTGTCGTACGTCAACGCCCCCCTGTTCGCCCAGGAGCGCGGTGTCGAGGTGCGCCTGACCACCAGCTCCGAGTCGCCCGACCACCGCAACGTGGTGACGGTGCGCGGCACCCTCGCGGACGGCGAGGAGGTGTCGGTCTCCGGCACGCTGGCCGGCCCCAAGCACCTGCAGAAGATCGTCGCGGTCGGCGAGTACGACGTGGACCTCGCGCTCGCCGACCACATGGTCGTGCTGAAGTACGAGGACCGCCCGGGTGTCGTCGGCACCGTGGGCCGCATCCTCGGCGAGGCGGGCATCAACATCGGCGGCATGCAGGTCGCGCGTGCGGCGGTCGGCGGCGAGGCGCTCGCCGTGCTCACCGTCGACGACACGGTGGCCCCGAACGTGCTGGCGGAGCTGGCCGCGGAGACCGGCGCGACGTCGGCCCGGTCGGTCAACCTCGTCTGAGCCGACCGTCCTCCCGGGGGCGACCGCTCCCGGACCCCCGCTCGGGCCCTGGAACGGGCCTCGTCCCCGGACGCCGGACGAGCCGACGCGATCGGCTCGTCCGGCGTCTCGCCGTTCCGGCCCCCTGCCGACCCTGGCTTCGGCCCCTGCGTCGTCCCTGATCGGCCTCGTCCCTGATCGGCCTCGTCCTCACACCGCGGACGGGCTGAACGGCTCGGCCGGCTCGGCGTCCTTCCGCGGCCGGACCCGCCGCAGGGTCACCGCCGCGAGCGCCGCCGCGCCCGCGAGCAGCACCGTGCCCGCGACCGCCGCCGCCCGCATACCGTCGGTGAAGGCCTCCCGCGCCACCGTCGCCAGGGCGTCTCCCGCGCGCCCCGGCAACTGCCCCGCGGCGGCGAGCGCGCCGCCCAGCGTCTCGTGGGCCGCGTCCGGGGCGGACGACGGGATGCCGCGCTGGTACACGGCCGTACCGATGGCACCGAGGACCGCCATGCCCAGGGCGCCGCCGAACTCCGCGCCGGTCTCCAGCAGCGAGGAGGCGGAGCCGGCGCGTTCGGCCGGGGCGGCTGTGATGGCCAGGTCCGTCAGCTGGGACATCACCATGACCATCCCGCAGGCCAGCACGCCGCTCGCGGTCAGCACCAGCGCGAGCGAGTCGGTGCCGGCGAGGGTCAGCAGCGCGTAGCCGCTCGCCGCGACCGCGAAGCCCGCGGCGACCACCCGGCCACGGGGCACACCGCGCTGGACGAGCGCCGTCGCGGCCGGTGCGGCCAGGCCGATCGGCACGGTGGGCAGCAGCGCCCACAGGGCGGCCTCCATCGCGCTCTTGCCGAGCACCGACTGCAGGTACTGCGTGGTGAAGAACGCCGAGCCCATCGTCCCGAACGCGGCGAGCAGGTTGAGCACGACCGCGGGGGCGAAGCCCCCGCCGCGGAACAGCGCCGGCGGGATCATCGGGTGCGCGGCGGTGCGCTGGCGGTGCACGAACAGGACCGCGAAGAGCAGTCCGACGGTGATCGCGACCACGTACCGGACGTTCCCTCCCTGGGAGGGAATCTCCTTCAGGCCGTAGACCACGGGAAGGACGGCGGCCAGCGACAGCGGCACGCTCGGCCAGTCGTACCGTCCGGGAGCGGGGTCGCGCGCCTCCGGCAGCAGGATCGGGCCGAGCACCAGCAGCAGCGCCATCGCGGGCAGGTTGACCAGGAAGACCGAGCCCCACCAGAAGAACTCCACCAGCACACCGCTGAGTACCGAGCCGAGGGCGATGCCGGCCGTCATCACGCCCGACCACAGCGCGATCGCCTTCGCCCGCTGCCGCGAGTCGGGGAACAGCGCGCGGGTCAGGCCCAGCGTCGACGGCATCAGGGTCGCTCCGCCGACGCCGAGCACCGCGCGGGCCGCGATCAGCATCCCGGCGCTGGTGGCGTACGCCGCCACGAGCGAGGCGGCACCGAACGCGGCGGCGCCGATCAGCAGCAGCCTGCGCCGGCCGATCCGGTCACCGAGCGAGCCCATCGTCATCAGCAGACCGGCCAGCACGAACGCGTAGATGTCGAAGATCCACAGCTGCTGGGTGGCGGTCGGGGCGAGATCCGCGCTGATCGCCGGGATGGCGAAGTAGAGGACGGAGACGTCCATCGACACGAGCAGCAGCGGAAGCATCAGCACGCCGAACGCCGTCCATGCGCGGCGGCCGGCGCGGGGCGGGGAGGGGTGGGGTGTCGTCGTCATGCCGGTGACTATACGAGCGTATTAGACTAGCGTCTAGTACGAGCGTATGGATCAGATGTATAAATCGCTCGTCTGGGACGCCTGTCTAGGGCGGCGCTAGCCTGACCGCATGGGACACCGCGAAGATCTGCTCGAAGGCGCCAAGCGCTGCCTGCTCACCAAGGGGTTCGCGCGCACGACGGCACGGGACATCGTCAAGGAGTCGGGGACGAACCTGGCGTCCATCGGATACCACTACGGCTCGAAGGACGCGCTGCTCGCGCAGGCCTATATCGCCCTGGTCGAGGCGATGGGCGACACCTTCGACGGCGGTGGCGGACTGCGCGGCGAGCCGGGCTCCCTGGAACGCTTCCGGGAGGTCTGGTCCAACATCATCTCGACCATGCGGGACCCCGGCTCGATCTGGCACCTGAGCATGGAGATCGTCGTGATGGGCGACCAACTCCCCGAAGTCCGCGACCACTTGGCCCGGGCGCAGCGCGAAGCCGGACGCGGGCTCGTCCCGCTGCTGATGGGCGGCACCGAGGACGACGTCACCGACGAGGTCGCGGACACCGTCGGGCTCTTCCTGACCACCCTGATGACGGGCCTCATCGCCCAGTGGACCTTCGACCCGAAGAGCGCACCCGACGCGGACCGGCTGACGGAGGGGTTGCGGCGGGTGATCGAGGCGGCTACGACGCGCTGATCCGCCCGTCCCGCATCTTCAGCACCCGGTCCGCGAAGTGCCGTACGACGGCCTGGTCGTGGCAGATGAAGAGGTAGCCGAGGCCGAGGTCGTCCTGGAGGTCCGCGAGGAGGTTCAGGACGCCGGCCCGCACGGACGGGTCGAGGGCGGAGACCGGCTCGTCGAGGACGAGGAGGCGGGGGTCGGAGGCGAGGGCGCGGGCGATGCCGGCGCGCTGGCACTGGCCGCCGGAGAGTTCGTGCGGGCGGCGGTCACCGCAGGACGGGTCGAGGCCGACGCGGTCGAGCAGTTCGGCGACGCGGGCGGGGCCCTCGGCGGTGCTCCAGCGCCCCTGGACCTTCAGGGGTTCGGCGACCGCGTCGCGGATGCGGTGGCGGGGGCTCAGCGAGCCGTAGGGGTCCTGGAAGACGGGCTGCATGCGCGGGCGCAGGGGACGCAGTTCGCGGTCCGTCAGCGTGGTCAGGTCTCGGCCCTCGAAGCGGACCTCGCCCGCGTCGGGCCGGCGCAGCTGGAGCACGGCCGTCGCGGTGGACGACTTGCCGCAGCCCGAGGGGCCGTTGAGGGCCAGGGTCTCACCCGCCGCGAGGGTGAAGGAGACGCCGTCGACGGCCGTGACCGCGCCGTAGCGGACGACGAGGCCGCGGACGTCCAGCAGGGGGTGGCTCATGCGCTCTCCCCCGTCTCAAACAGCACGGCGGCCGGGTGCGGGACTTCCTCCGCGCGGTGGCAGGCGACCAGGCGTCCGTCCAGGGGGCGTGGTGCGGGTTCGGACGTACGGCAGACCTCCGCGGCCAGCGGGCAGCGCGGGGCGAAGGCGCAGCCCGCGGGGAGGGCGCCCGGTGTGGGCGGGGTGCCGGGCAGCGCGGGGAGGCGGCGGCGCCGGGGGCCGTCGTCCGGGGGGAGCGAGGCGAGCAGGCCCGCGGTGTAGGGGGCGCGCGGGCGGGCCAGTACCTCGCCGGCGGGGCCGTACTCGGCGGCCCGGCCCGCGTACAGGACGAGGACCCGGTCCGCGTGCCGGCGTACGGCGTCCAGGTCGTGGGTGACGAGGACGAGGGCCGCGCCGACCGCCTCGCGCCGCCCGGCCAGGACGCGCAGCACCTGTTCCCGGCGGCCGGGGTCGAGGGCGGTGGTGGGCTCGTCGGCGACGACGATGTCCGGCTCGTTGACCGTGGCCATCGCGATCACCGCGCGCTGCCGCATACCGCCGGAGTACTCGTGCGGGTAGGCGCGGGCGCGGCGGGCGGCGTCCGGGATGCCCACCCGGTCGAGCGCGGCCACCGCGCGGGCGCGGGCCTCGGCGCGGGAGACCCGGTGCACCGACCGGACGGCGGCGGCGAGCTGGTCGCCGACCGGGTGCACGGGGGAGAGCGCGGAGAGCGCGTCCTGCGGGATCAGGGCGATGCGGCGGCCGCGCGCGGACGACAGGTCGGGGCCGACCGTCCCGGCCGTGGCCGCCTCGCGGGGCAGCATGCCGAGCAGCGCCCGCGCGGTCAGCGACTTCCCGGCGCCGGACTCGCCGACCACGGCGAGCACCTCGCCCGCGCGCACGTCGAAGGTGAGGCCGCGCACGACCTCCACCCCGGCGAAGGAGATCCGCAGGTCGTGGACCGAGAGCAGGACTTCAGCGGACACCGGCGGGTGCCTCCTTCCCCCGGGGGATCCGGGTTCCTCGCGCGTACGCCGCGCCGGAGACCGCCAGCGCCGCCAGCAGCGCCAGCGCGACCGCCGGGGCGAGCGCGGCCCAGGGGGCGCGCTCCACGTAGGCGCGCGACTCGTCGAGCAGCAGGCCCCACTCCGGGGCGGGCGGCTGGGCGCCCAGGCCGAGGAAGCCGAGCGAGGCCAGCGCGAGGGCGATGCCGGGCAGCCGCAGCAGGGCGTGCCGGGCGACCGGGGCGGCCACCGACGGCAGGACGTGCCGGGTGAGGATCCACCAGGGGGACGCGCCGATCGCCCGCTGGGCCGTGAGGAACGCGGACGCCCGCACCTCCTGCGTCAGCGCCGCCGCGTGCGCGGCCAGGGGCGGCCAGGAGATCAGCGCGACCGCGAGGGCCGCGCCGCCGGTGCCGGGCCCGGCCGCCGCGGCGACCAGGATGCCGACGATGACCGGGGGCAGCGCGTTGGCGATGTCCGCCGCGCCCGCGGCGACGCGGGGCAGGAAGCCGAGCGCCAGCCCGGCCACCAGGCTCAGCAGGCCGACGGCCGCCGCGGTGCCGACCGTCGGGGCGGCGCCGTGCCCGAGCCGGGCGAGCACGTCCCGGCCGAGGCCGTCGGTGCCCAGCGGGTGCGCCCAGGACGGCGCGGCCAGGCGGGCGGTGGTGTGCACGGCGTACGGGTCGCGCAACAGGCCCCAGCCGATGGCCGCGGCGAGCACCGTGAACAGCGCGAGCGGCACGGCGGGGTGGACGCGGACCGGGCGGGCCGGGGGCAGGGCGAGTCCGGCGTCGCGCAACGCGGGTCCCAGCAGCCGGCGCCGGAGCAGGGCGGCGAGCGCGCCGGTGAGCAGCCCGAGCAGCAGCAGCGCCAGCACGGCGCCCTGGAGTAGCGGCAGGTCCTGCGACTTGGCCGCGCCCAGCGCCGTACGGCCGATGCCGGGCACCGCGAACACCGTCTCCACCGCGACCGCGCCGCCGGTCAGGCCGACCGCCGCCATCCCGAACTGCGGGACGAGCGGCGGCAGGACGCGCCGCAGGGCCGCCGCGGCGATCCGGGCACGGCCGACCCCCGCGCCGCGCCACAGCTCCACCCAGCGTTCGTCCAGCACGGCGGGCAGGGCGTCCGCGACCAGGCGGCCGAGCAGTCCGCCCGCGGGGACGCCGAGCGCGAGCGCGGGAAGGATCATGTACCGCGGTCCCTGCCAGCCCGAGGTCGGCAGCGCGCCCAGCCACACGCCGCCCACCAGCAGGGCGACGGTGGCCAGCAGGAACTCGGGCAGGGCGGCCGGCACCGCGGCCAGGCCGCCCGCCGAGCCCCGGCCGCGCACCAGAACCGGCGCGGCCAGTGCGGCGGCCAGCAGGAGCGCGACGGCGAGGGCGGCGCCCATCAGGCCCAGCGACACCTGGAGGCCGGCCGTCACGGCGGGCAGCACCTCGGTGCCCGAGACCCAGGAGGTGCCGAGGTCGCCGCGGAGCAGCCCGCCGGCCCAGTCGCCGAGCAGGGCGAGCGGCCCGGCGTCCAGCCCGAGGTCGCGGCGTACGGCGTCCAGGGCCTCCCGCGTCGGTTCCTGCTCGGCGGAGCGGGCCCGCAGCACGGTCAGCGCCGGGTCGCGGCCGGAGAGCCAGGGCAGCAGGCCGACGGCGGCGACGACGGCGGCCAGGCAGACCAGGCGGGTCGCTCCGGCGGGGCCTGCCGACCGCCCTGCGGCACGCCTCACTTGACGTAGGTGTCGGCGGTGACCAGCTCCCGCTCGCGCGGGTCGTGGGCGGCGTCCACCACTCCCGCGGCGTCGCCCTGGATGACCCGTTCGTGGAGCATGGGCACGGCGGCGTCGGTGCGCAGCACGGCGGCCTCGGCGGCGACGACGGCCTTGCGGCGGGCCTCGCCGGTCGCGGTCGCGGCGGCCTCGGCGAGGGCCTTGTCGACGGCCGGGTCGGCGAGCTGGGCGATGTTGAAGGAGCCGTCGGAGGCGAAGTCGCTGTAGAGGTAGGCGGCCGGGTCGCCGGAGTCGAGGACGGTGGCGCGGGAGAGGACGAACGCGTCGAACTCGCCGGCGAGCGCGTCGGATTCGATGTGGGCGTACTCGCGTACGTCCAGCTTCACCCGGAACCCGGCCTTCTGGAGCTGCTGCTGCAGCGTCGCGGCGACCTCGGGCAGTTCGGCGCGGTCGGTGAAGGTGCCGATGGTGATGCTCGCGCCGTCCGGGTCGCCGGCCTCGGTGCGCCGGACGGGCTCGCGCAGGCCGGCCGCCCACGGGAGGGCGGGCCCGAGCAGACCCCGCGCGAGGTCGGCGCGGCCCTCGTAGACGCCCTTGACGATCGACTCGGCGTCGATGGCCTCGCGGGCGGCGGCGCGCATCGCGGGGTCCTTGAAGACGCCCTCGGCGGTGTTGAGGTAGAGGGTGTTGGTGCGCGGCATGGGGACCTCGGTGACCAGGTCCGGGTCGAGCAGCGCGGCCTGGGAGACCGGTACCGCCTCGACGATGTCGGCCTCGCCGCTGCGCAGGGCGGCGGCGCGGGCGGTGCCGTCGGGCACGAACTTCACGTCGATGCCGGGGGCCTTGGCCTTGCCGCCCCAGTAGTCCTCGTAGCGGTCGAGGGAGGCGGAGGAGGTGCCGTTCACCTCGGTCAGCTCGAAGGGGCCGGTGCCGGCGCCGACCGGGTTCACGGTCTTCCCGCGGTACGCCTTCGCCGCGAGGATCGACAGCTGCGGGGAGCTGAGCCGCTGCGGGAGCAGGGGGTCCTCGGTGGCGGTGGTGACGACGACCTTGTCCCCGTCGGCCTTCGCGGTCAGGTCGACGCCGTCGAGGATGCGGGGCTTGGGGGCGGCTTCGGCGGCGCGGGTGAGGGAGTTGACGACGGCCCGCGCGGTCAGTTCGGTGCCGTCGTGGAAGGTGACGCCGTCGCGGATCGTGAAGGTCCAGCTGCGGCCGTTCTGCTTCCACTCGGTGGCCAGCGCGGGTTCGGCGTCGCCGTCCTCGTCGAGGGTCACCAGGGTCTCGGCGGTCGACCAGCGCGAGAGCTTGAACGCGTCGTCGGAGAGCGGGGACAGGCCCGAGCGCGGGGGCTGCATCATCGCGACGCGGACGCGCTTGCCCTCGGTGGCCGCGCCGGTGGCGTCGGGCGCGGCGAAGCAGCCGGTGAGCAGGGCGGGGGCCGCTATGGCCGCGGTGAGGGGGAGCAGGCGGACGGGGACGCGCACAGGTCACTCCGGGTAATGGCGTGGTCAAAGGTTGAACGCCGGACGACCGTAGCATGATGACAATCATTTCCAATAATCGCGACCGCGGGCCGGTGCCTCTCGCGCGCTGGCCGGTGCCTTGCGCGCCATGGCCCGGTGCCTCGCGTGCCCCGCGCACCCGCTCGATCGTTCCCACGGCGACCGAGTCGACGAGGGCGAGAGGCGGACCGACATGACGGGACTGTGCATCGGCGTGGTGGTGCCGCGCACCGGGCGGCTGGCACCACTGGGCGAGCCGCTGTCGTACGTGCTGGAGCGGCTGGCGCCCCGGCTGACCCGGCTGCGCGCGCGGGGCCGCGACCACCCGCTGCGCATCGCCGTCCGCGACAGCCGCTCCGACGCGGCGACGGCCCGCGGCGCCGTGCGCGAACTCGCCGAGCGGGAACGGGCGAACATCGTGCTCACCATGGCCGGCACCCAGGTCCTGCCCGCCGTCACCGACGCCTGCGAGGAGCTGGGCGTGCCCTGCGTGTCGACGACCTTCCCCTGGCAGGCGTACGGCTACGCCCGCGGCGGCGATCCGCGGCGCGCCTTCCGGTGGACGTACCACTTCGCCTGGGGCCTGGACGACATCGCGGGCGTCTTCGCCGACCTGTGGGAACGGCTGCCCGGCACCGAGGGGACGGAGCGGACCGTCGGCTGCCTGTGGAACGACGACCTGCAGGGACGGCTGCTGCGCGACCAGGGGTTCGGCTTCGTCCCCGCCGCCCGCGCCCGCGGGCACCGGCTGATCGACCCCGGCCCGTACCCGGAGCCGGCCGGGGACCTGACCGCGTGGGTCACCCGGCTGCGCGAGGCCGGCGCCCCCATCGTCACCAGCGCCGCCACCGCCGCCGACCTCGCCCACTACCACCGCCAGGCCCGCGAGGCCGGCGCCCGGCCCCGGCTGATCACCTGCTCGCGCTGGCTGACCTACCCGCACACCGCCACCGCCGCCGACCGGCGCGTCCACGACGAACTGGCCGGCGCGCGCGTCGCCACGCTCGTCTACTGGTCACCCGGTCACCCGCACCGCTCCGGCCTCGACGGCACCACCTGCGCCGAACTGGCCGGCGCCTACCAGGAGACGACCGGCCGCCCCTGGCTCCAGCCCCTCGGCCTGGCCCACGCCCTCGTCGAGACCGCCCACCACGCCCTGACCGCGGCCCCCGACCCCACCGACCGCGCCGCCGTCGCCACCACCCTGTCCCGCACCCGCCTCACCACCATCGCGGGCCCCCTCGACTGGACCGCGGGCCCCACCCCGAACATCGCCCTGCTCCCCCTGGCGGGCGGCCAGTGGCACTCCGGCCCCCAGGGCCCGCGCCTGGAGATCGTCACCAACACGCGCACACCGGAGGTGCCCGTCACGGCGGACCTGGTGCCGGCGGCCTGACCCCGGAAACGGTCCGCCGGGGCGCTGTCCCTGCGGTCCGCCGGGGCGCTGTCCCTGCGGACCGCCCCCTACAGCCGCGCCGCCTTCAGCGCCATGTGCAGCAGCAGCCGGTCCTCCCCGTCGTCCAGGTCCAGGCCCGTCAGCTGTTCCACGCGGGACAGCCGGTAGTAGAGGGTCTGGCGGTGGATGCCCAGCTCGGCGGCGGTGCGGCCGGCCTGGCCCGCGCGGTCGAGGTAGGTCTCGGCGGTACGGGCCAGTTCGCGGTGGGCGGGGGAGAGGAGGGGGGCGACGACGGGATCGTGGACGGCCTCCGGGGGGAGCGCGGTGAGCAGGCGGTACGGGCCGACGCGCGCCCACTCGGCGACCGGGCCGAGCCGGGGCTCCGCGAGGGCGGCGCGGGCGGCGGCCGAGGCCTCCTGCCAGGAGGTGCCCAGCTCGGCCAGCCCGGCGCGCGGCTCGCTCACCCCGGCCGCGCGGGCGCCCTCCCGCAGCAGCCGGGACGCCGTGGTCAGCGCGGGCGCGGTGACGTCCGTCGAGCGCAGCCGGACCAGCGCCGCGAGGCTCTGCCCGGTGGTGCCCCAGGGCACCGTGCACAGGGCGGTGGTGTGCGGGACCGTCCGCGCGGAGGGCGCGTCGTCCGGGTCCGGGGACGGCCAGGGCGCCACGCACACCACCGCGTGCGGGGAGTCGCCGCGCGGCCCCAGCGCGGTGCGCAGCGCCGCCACCGCCATGTCCCGCTGCCAGCCCCGCTCCGCGGTCAGCACCGCCCGCAGCTCCCGGGTCAGGTCGGCGCCGTGCTGCGCCTCGTCGGCGAGCAGCGCGCCGATCCGCCCGGTCACCTCCATGGCCGCCGCGAGCTGCCGCTCGGTCGGGCCGGGCTCGTCCTCCAGCAGCCAGACGTAGCCGAGGACGACACCCCGATGGCGTACCGGGAGGCAGATCCGCCCCCGGTAGACCCCGGCCTCCGGGCTCGCCGGGATGCGGACCGGGCCGGTCGCGCGGGTGATGCCGAAGCCCTCGAACCAGGTGCGGACCGCCGCCGTGGAGCGCCGGGTGAGGATCGAGCGGGTGCGGACCGGGTCCAGCGCGGAGGGGTCCAGCTCGCCCTCGCTGTCGTAGGCCCCGAAGGCGATCAGCTCGAAGTCGCGGTTCTCCAGCGTCGCCGGCGCGCCCAGCAGCTCGGAGATCTCGTCGACCAGCTCCTGGTAGTCACCCTTGTAATCCGACGTCACCCGGGCATTCTGCCGCATATCCGCGTCGCCCTCATACATGTGTCTGAGATCTCCGGCACGGATGCGTGACAGCTGTCGATGGCCGACGATCGGAGGGATCCTTAGGTTTCACGGTGGTTCTCCGTGCCGTACCCGAATCGTCGGGTAACGGACGATGGTTGGCAGTATGTGGAGGTGCCCCGTGCTGGGTCCCGTGATTCTCGCCGCGTCGCGCAGCGACCGGATGCGACGCCTGATCTCGGCGGCGCCGGTGACCAAGCAGGTCGTCGACCGCTTCATCCCCGGCGAGACCGTCGACGACATCGTCCCGATCATCGAGGACCTCACGGCCAAGGGCCTGGAGCTGACGATGGACGTCGTCGGCGAGGACATCACCACCCCGGAGCAGGCCACCGCCGCCCGCGACGCCTACCTGGAGCTGATCGAGCGGATCAAGCCGCTGGAGCTGGGCGAGCGCGTCGAGATGTCCGTGAAGCTGTCCATGTTCGGCCAGGCGCTGGAGGGCGGCCACGAGCTGGCGCTCGCCAACGTCCGCCCGGTCGTCGAGGCCGCCGCCGCCATCGGGACCACCGTCACGCTCGACGCCGAGGACCACACCACCCTCGACTCGATGTTCGCCATCCACGAGGAGCTGCGGAAGGACTTCCCGCAGACCGGCTGCGTCATCCAGGCCTACCTCTTCCGCACCGAGGCCGACGCCCGCCGCCTCGCCGCGAACGGCAGCAGGGTGCGGATCGTGAAGGGCGCCTACAAGGAGCCCGCGTCCGTCGCGTACCAGGACAAGCACGAGATCGACAAGGCGTACGTCCGCATCCTGAAGATCCTGATGGAGGGCGAGGGCTACCCGATGATCGGGTCCCACGACCCGCGGCTGATCGCCATCGCCCAGGAGCTGGCCCACCAGGCCGGCCGCAAGCTCGACGAGTACGAGTTCCAGATGCTCTACGGCATCCGCGGCGACGAGCACCTGCGCCTGGCCGCCGAGGGCCACCGGATGCGCGTCTACACCGCCTACGGCACCGACTGGTACGGCTACTTCATGCGCCGCCTCGCGGAGAAGCCCGCCAACCTGCGCTTCTTCCTCCGCTCGATGGTCAGCAAGGGCTAACCCGAACACCCGCTCACGTACAAGGAGTTACGGATCTCATGGACGCTGTGACCCAGGTCCCCACCCCCGTCAACGAGCCGGTGCACGGCTACGCCCCCGGCTCGCCCGAGCGCGCCCGCCTGGAGGTCAAGCTCAAGGAGCTGGCCGAGAACCCGATCGACCTGCCCTGCACGATCGGCGGCGTCAAGCGGATGGGCGGCGGCGAGGCCTTCCAGGTCGTCCAGCCGCACAATCACAAGGCCGTCCTCGGCACCTACCGCAACGCCACCAGGCAGGACGCCCAGGACGCCATCGACGCGGCCCTCGCCGCGGCCCCGGCCTGGCGCGCGATGTCCTTCGACGACCGCGCGGCGATCCTCCTGCGCGCCGCCGAGCTGCTGGCCGGCCCGTGGCGCGAGACCATGGCCGCCTCCACCATGCTGGGCCAGTCCAAGACCGCCCAGCAGGCCGAGATCGACACCCCCTGCGAGCTGGTCGACTTCTGGCGCTTCAACGTCCACTACGCCCGCCAGATCCTCGCCGAGCAGCCCCCGGCGAACTCCCCGGGCGTGTGGAACCGCCTGGACCACCGCCCGCTGGAGGGCTTCGTCTACGCGATCACGCCGTTCAACTTCACGGCCATCGCGGGCAACCTGCCCACCGCCCCGGCCCTCATGGGCAACGTCGTCGTGTGGAAGCCGTCCCCGACGCAGACCCACGCCGCCGTGCTGCTGATGCAGCTGCTGGAGGAGGCCGGTCTGCCCAAGGGCGTGATCAACCTGGTCACCGGCGACGGCCTGGAGGTCTCCGAGGTCGCCCTGAACCACCGCGACCTGGCCGGCATCCACTTCACCGGCTCCACCAAGACCTTCCAGTACCTGTGGAAGACGGTCGGCCAGAACATCGAGAAGTACCGCTCCTACCCGCGCCTCGTCGGCGAGACCGGCGGCAAGGACTTCCTCGTCGCCCACCCGTCGGCCGACCGCGCGGTCCTGAAGACCGCCCTGACCCGCGGCGCCTTCGAGTACCAGGGCCAGAAGTGCTCGGCGACCTCCCGCGCCTACATCCCGGCGTCCATCTGGAACGACGGCTTCAAGGAGGAGTTCGCCGCCGAGGTCGACTACCTCACCATGGGTGACGTCACCGACCTGTCGAACTTCATCGGCGCCGTCATCGACGAGCGCGCCTTCGCCAAGAACAAGGCCGCCATCGACCGCGCCAAGAACGACCCCACCTGCACGATCGTCGCGGGCGGCTCCTACGACGACTCGGTGGGCTATTTCGTCCGCCCGACCGTCATCGAGTGCACCGACCCCGAGAACGAGGTCTTCACCACCGAGTACTTCGGCCCGATCCTCGCCGTGTACGTCTACGAGGACGACAAGTACGACGAGATGCTGACCCAGATGGAGTCCGTCTCCGACTACGCCCTCACCGGCTCCGTCATCGCCAACGACCGCGCGGCGGCGGCGTACACCATGGAGAAGCTGCGCTACGCCGCGGGCAACTTCTACATCAACGACAAGTCGACCGGCGCCGTCGTCGGCCAGCAGCCCTTCGGCGGCGGCCGCGCCTCCGGCACCAACGACAAGGCCGGCGCCCCGCAGAACCTGCAGCGCTGGACCCTGACCCGCGCCATCAAGGAAACCCTGGTCCCGCCGACCGACTACACCTACCCGCACATGGGCTGACACACCCCGGAAACGGGTGAAACGGGCCGGGTCCTCACACGGACCCGGCCCGTTCGGCGTCCCCGCCGCCGGGAGCGCCCAGGCGGTACAGCACACAGCGGCGCAGCGGCCCCTCGGGCACGGCCGGGTCGTCGAAGTCGTCGGCCGGGTCGTACGTCATGCCCAGGCGGCGCATCACGGCCCGTGAGCGCAGGTTGTCGTGCGTGGTCACGGCGAGGATCTCCGGCAGGCCCAGCTCGGCGAAGCCGTACGCGAGCGCCGCGCGGGCGGCCTCCGTGGCGTAGCCGTGGCCCCAGGCGGAGCGGGCGAGCCGCCAGCCCGCCTCGACGCCGGTGAACGGCTGGCCCTCCTCGACCGGGTCGAGGCCGGTGAAGCCGATGAACTCGCCCGTGCCGCGCACTTCGACCGCCCAGAATCCCCAGCCGCGCGCGTCCAGGCCGGCCTGGAAGCGGGCGACGCCGGCGTCGGTCCGCTCCCGGCTGGGCACGCCGGGCAGATACCGGCGCACCTCCGGGTCGGTGTTGAGCGCGGCCCACGGGGCCAGGTCGTCGTCCCGCCAGGAGCGGAGCAGCAGGCGTGCGGTGCGCAGTTCCGTCATCGGGGCACCGTAGGCCGCGTGGATCATGCCCGGCGACCGAAATAAACCGGCGGAAACCGCCTGGCGCGCCTCGCGATACTGAGCCCATGACCACCACGACCACCGTGCGCACCGCCCACACCGCCGACCTCACCCCCGCCGAACTCACCGCCGTCCGCTCCCTGTTGCACGACGCCTTCGACGGCGACTTCGCGGACGAGGACTGGGACCACACCCTGGGCGGGATGCACGCGCTCGTGCACGACGAGCGGGGGCTCGCCGCGCACGGGGCGGTCGTCATGCGGCGGGTGCGCTTCCAGGGGCGGTGGCTGCGCACCGGGTACGTGGAGGGCGTCGCCGTACGGCGGGACGCGCGGCGCCGAGGGCTCGGCGGCCGGGTGATGGCCGCTCTGGAGGGGGTCATCACCCGCGCCTACGACCTCGGGGCCCTCTCCGCGAGCGACGACGGCGCCCTGCTCTACACCGCCCGCGGCTGGTGCGCGTGGAGCGGACGGATCTGCGCGCTCGGGCCCGGCGGGATCGTCCGGCTGCCCGAGGAGGAGGGCAGCACCTATGTGTGGCCCGTGCCGGCCGCGGCCTCGGACCCGCTCGCCGAGCTTGTCTTCGACTGGCGGGACGGAGACGTGCTGTGACACTGCTCCGACCTGGGCCGTCTCAGATAGTAGGAAGTCCGAGTAATTGTGGAGACAGACGCTCCGTCCTCACCTACTTTTGTAGGAGCCGAACGTCTCGCTCGACCCAGCGACTGGCGCTCGTGAGCCGGGCCCGTGCAGGCAACCCCTGCGGCACCGCAGCTCCGCGCCCATCCGGCGTCTCGTGAACCCCTTTCCGAGCTCCCGTCCGTCGAAGGAGTCGATTCCCCATGGCCGAGACGACCGTCCGCCGCCGAGTCCGCCACGCCTCCCGCATCAGCGAGTCCGACCGCAAGAACGCCGCCGCGGCCCTCCAGCGCGCCCTCGACCGCCGGGACAACGGCGGCTCGACCGGCCACTGAGAGCCGCGGCCCGGCGGTCAGCCGCCCCTGCGCACCTCGAAGTGGTCGATCCGCTCCCCGTTCCCGGCGAGCGCCGACACCGTGAGCCGGGGGGCCGCGCCGCCCTCCGCCTCCACCTTGAGGAACGAGAAGCCGCGGTAGCGCACCCGTGACCACTCCACGGTCTCCGGCTGCGCCTTGCGCGACTTCGTCCAGTGGAACGTCGGCACGGCCTCCCGGTCGGCGACCTTCCCCTCGTAGCTCTCCGGCACCCCCGCCGGGAAGCCGTACAGGTCCTTGCCGCCGCCGCCCGCGGTGACGTACACCGTTCCGTCGCGCGCCGGATCGGTGGAGCCGCCCACCGGCACCGGCCTGCCCACCTCGCCGCCGCGGATCGCGTCGGTGCGCTCGTAGACGTGGTTGTGCCCGTTGATCACCAGGTCCACCCGGTGCTCGGCGAACAGCGGCACCCACTCCGCGCGCACCCCGCCGTCGGAGGCGTGCGAGGAGGTTGAGTAGGCGCAGTGGTGGAAGAAGACCACGACGAAGTCGACACCCCGGTCGGCGCGCAGCTCGCGCAGCTTCTTGTCCAGCCAGGCCGTCTGCCGGCCCTCGCTGTGACCGAGGTTGGCGGGGATCTCGTAGGACACGTCGTTGGCGTCCAGCGCGATGACGCCGACGTTGCCGTAGGTGAACGCGTACACGCCCGGCGCCCGGCGCGGGTCGAAGCCGCTGTCCGGCAGGGACCAGCGGGCCCACTGGCCGCCGTAGCCGTCGGGCGAGTACCAGGCCTCCATGTCGTGGTTGCCGGTCGTCACCATCCACGGCACCGAGCGCGCCACCGGCTCGGTCTGCCGCAGGTAGTGGTCCCAGTGGGTCGCGTCGTAAGCGTCCGAGGTCAGGCCCTTGCCGGTCGGGTCGGCGTAGCAGATGTCCCCGGCGTGCAGGTGGAAGGCCGGGTTCTGGCGCAGCAGCAGCGCGTTGTTGGCGGCGGCGGCCTCGCCGACGCCCTGGTCGCCGAAGGCGGTGAACACGAACCGGTCCGCCTTCGCCGGCGCGGTGCGGAAGGTGCCGAGGGCGGCGCGGTGCTCCGGCGCCGCGGGGTCGTGGCCGTCGTGTCCGACGCCGTAGTGATACGTCGTGCCGGGCAGCAGGCCGTCCAGGGCGGCGTGCACGTAGTACTGCTCGACCGCCGCGCGCACCCCCGGCAGCTCGGGTGTGCGCAGGGCCCGCACCTCCGCCTCGATCCGGCCGCCCAGGTCGTCGGGACGGGTGCCGATGCGCACGAACGGGCGGCGCACCCGCGCGGGCACCTGCCAGGAGATCCGCATCCCGGTGCGCGGGTCGGGGCCGAAGGCGAGGTGGCGGCCGAAGGGGACGACGGAGGAACCGGGCGGCCGGGAGTCGGCGTGGGCCGGGGGCCGGTCCGGTCCGCAGCCGGTCAGCAGTCCGCCCGCGACGGCCCCGGCCGTCACCAGGGCGCGGCGCCGGGTGAGGGTCGCGCGCAGATACTCATGCTGCTCTGCCATGCTCATCCGGGCCGCGAGCCGGGCCGGGACACCGAAGTCGGGGATCTCCATGCCGGTGAACTTCCCAGCGTGGGCCGACAGCCGCGCGTCATACGGGTGAACCGTGGATGGCGACCCGCACGGCCTGTCCGCATCGCGGACAGCGCGTGTCATCACATGGGACGAGGAGTAGGGTGCCCGCATGTCTCGCAGCATCGATCTCGCAGTGATCCCGGGTGACGGCATCGGCCAGGAGGTCGTGGCCGAAGGCCTGAAGGTCCTCTCCGCCGTCCTTCCGCAGGATGTGAAGCTGGAGACCAAGGAGTACGACTTCGGCGCCAAGCGCTACCACGCCACCGGTGAGACCCTCACCGACGCCGACCTCGACGCCCTGAAGCGGCACGACGCCATCCTGCTGGGCGCGATCGGCGACCCGAGCGTCCCCTCCGGCGTCCTGGAGCGCGGCTTCCTGCTCAAGCTGCGCTTCGCCTTCGACCACCACGTCAACCTGCGGCCGTCCAAGCTGCTGCCGGGCGTGGAGACGCCGCTGAAGGGCCAGCCGGAGATCGACTTCGTCGTGGTCCGCGAGGGCACCGAGGGCCCGTACACCGGCAACGGCGGCACCATCCGCAAGGGCACCGCGCACGAGGTCGCCACCGAGGTCTCCGTCAACACGGCCTTCGGCGTCGAGCGCGTGGTCCGCGACGCCTTCGCCCGCGCCCAGGCCCGCCCCCGCAAGAAGCTCGCACTGATCCACAAGAACAACGTGCTGACCTTCGCGGGTCACCTGTGGACGAACATTTTCAATAAGGTGGCCGCGGAGTACCCGGAGGTCACCACCGAGTACATGCACGTGGACGCGGCGACCATCTACCTGGTCACCCAGCCCGAGCGGTTCGACGTGATCGTCACCGACAACCTGTTCGGCGACATCATCACCGACCTCGCCGCGGCCGTCTCCGGCGGCATCGGCGTCGCCGCCAGCGGCAACATCAACCCCAGCGGCGAGTTCCCGTCCATGTTCGAGCCCGTGCACGGCTCGGCCCCCGACATCGCCGGCCAGGGCAAGGCCGACCCCACCGCCACGGTCCTGTCCGTCGCGCTCCTGCTGCGCCACCTCGGCTACGACGCCGAGGCCGACCGGATCGACGCGGCGGTCGCCGCCGACCTCACCGAGCGCGCCGGCAAGCCCGCCCGCTCGACCTCCGAGATCGGCGACGCGCTCGCCGTACGCGTAGCCGGCTGAGGCCCGGCGCGCACCTCCTCGCAGCAGCCGTCGGGTCCCTTTCCAGGCACCCGGCGGCTTTCGCGTGTCCCCCACCGGGTGCCACCATCGACCCCTGGGCCGCCTCCACCCCGTTCCTTCCGCCGTGCGCCGCGCGAGATAATCGAACGCGGAGCCGCGGAATGAGGGAGAGCTCGGACGTCCAACCACCGGCCGGAAGCGGCCGGTGCGGGCGGATCAGCGGATCGGCGGCCCGTCACTACAACCGGTGAAGGACAACCACTCATGACGACGCCCACGATCGAGCTGAAGCCCTCGGCCAACCCGCTCTCCGACGCGGAGCGGGAGGCGATCCTCGCCAGCCCGGGATTCGGCCGCCACTTCACCGACCACATGGTGACGATCAAGTGGACGGAAGGCCGCGGCTGGCACGACGGACAGCTCGTGCCGTACGCGCCGATCCCCCTCGACCCGGCCACCACGGTCCTGCACTACGCGCAGGAGATCTTCGAGGGCCTGAAGGCCTACCGTCAGCCCGACGGCTCGGTCGCCACCTTCCGGCCGGACCAGAACGCGCTGCGCTTCCAGCGCTCCGCGCGCCGGCTCGCCATGCCGGAGCTGCCGGTCGAGACCTTCATCGAGGCCTGTGACGCGCTGGTCCAGCAGGACAAGGCGTGGGTGCCCGCGCACGGCGGCGAGGAGTCCCTCTACCTGCGCCCGTTCATGATCGCCACCGAGGTGGGGCTGGGCGTGAAGCCCGCCAACGAGTACCTGTTCCTCGTCATCGCCTCCCCGGCCGGCGCCTACTTCCCCGGCGGCGTGAAGCCCGTCTCCATCTGGGTCTCCGAGGACCGCGTCCGCGCCGTCCCCGGCGGCATGGGCGACGCCAAGACCGGCGGCAACTACGCGGCCTCCCTGCTCGCCCAGGCCGAGGCCGCCGCCAAGGGCTGCGACCAGGTCTGCTACCTCGACGCCGTCGAGCACCGGTGGGTCGAGGAACTGGGCGGCATGAACCTGTACTTCGTCTACGGCGACAAGATCGTCACCCCGACCCTCACCGGCTCCATCCTGGAGGGCGTCACCCGCGACTCCCTCCTCACCGTCGCCCGCGACCTCGGCTACGAGGCCGAGGAGGGCCGGGTCTCCGTCGACCAGTGGCAGCGCGACTCCGGGAACGGCACCCTCACCGAGGTCTTCGCCTGCGGCACGGCCGCGGTGATCACCCCGGTCGGCACGGTCAAGCGGGCCGGCGGGGAGTGGCAGCAGAGCGGCGGAGAGCCCGGCGAGGTCACGCTGCGCCTTCGCCAGGCCCTCCTGGACATCCAGCGGGGCACGGCCGAGGACAAGCACGGCTGGATGCACAAGCTGGGTTAGGCCTCGGCGGCCGTGGTGGTGGCCGTCGCGGACTCGGGTTCCGCGGCGGCCCTTTCCTTGCCCTGGCCGTTACGGCCCGTACGGCCCGTACGACCTGTACGGCTGGTCAGCGCCAGGTACGCCGCACCGCCCACCGCACCCGACAGCAGGAAGCTGACGTCGATCCCGCCGGTGAGGGCCAGCAGCGGCCCCTCGTACGACGGCAGGGCGACCGCCGGCACGCCGACGGCCGCGCCCAGCGCCCAGGAGACGGTGGCCGGGATGTTCCAGCCGGCCGTGAACCAGTACGCGCCGCCCCGCGCCCGGCGGTTGAACACCTGGAGCGCGTCCGCGTCGTAGACCCCGCCGCAGCGGACGAAGCCGATGAGGGTGACGACGGCCCACGGC
This sequence comes from Streptomyces sp. NPDC052687, assembly GCF_040678395.1. Lineage (NCBI taxonomy): Bacteria > Bacillati > Actinomycetota > Actinomycetes > Kitasatosporales > Streptomycetaceae > Streptomyces > Streptomyces sp. NPDC052687. The sequence goes on from NZ_JBFATR010000014.1 coordinate 101,268, forward strand.
GTGCCGATCGCGGTGAGCAGCAGCACGAAGGACGTCATCGCGGTCTGCGCCTCGATGGCGAAGTGCCCGGCGAAGACGCAGGCCGTGGCGAGCACGGCGACCGTACAGGTGGCCCGCGCCCGGGACAGCCGCGGCAGGATCGCGTCCAGGTCGAGGCCCATCGAGTAGAGCATCAGACCCGCGTTGCCCACCGAACCGGCCGAGGCGGCGAGCAGCAGCGGCAGCAGGTACCAGGCGGGGGCGGCCTCGGCGAGCGGCCCCGCGTAGTCGAGGGCGGCGCGGGCGGCGAACGACGTGAAGGTGCCGAACAGCTGCGGCACCAGCAGGCCGAGCAGCAGGCCCACCCAGGTCGCGTGCAGGACCTTGCGCGGGGTGTGGCGGGCGGGGGAGATGTAGCGGGTGTAGTCGCCGAGCAGGGTGATGAAGGCGACCGGCCCGGACAGGCCCGCGGCCACCGCCGCCAGCACCCACGTCTGCCAGAACCCGCCGAGCAGATAGCCGCCGGTCTCCGGGAGCGCGGCCGTGGTGAAGTCCGGGGCGTAGGCGATCACGCCGAGGACCAGCAGGGCCGTCATGCCGATCGCGAGCAGGCGGGACATCGCGAGCAGCACCCGGTAGCCGTAGACGGCTCCCGCGACGGTCGCCGCCGCCAGCAGGCCGTAGACCAGGACGTACGCCAGGTCGTCCGCGGGCAGGCCGACCAGCCGGCCCAGCACCCGCACCGTGACGTCGCCGCCGATCCACACCGTCAGCGCGGTGTAGCCGAGGGCGAGCAGCAGGCCGACGACCGAGCCGACGAGCCGGCCGCGCACCCCGAACTGGGCGCCGGAGGAGGTGGACAGGTTGGTCGCGGTGCGCAGCGAGATCAGCGCCAGCGGGGCGGTGAAGGCGATGCCGGCCAGGGTGCCCACGACGATCGAGCTGACCGACGCCCACCAGTCCAGCCCGAAGGACGGCGGCAGCCAGCCGAAGACGATCACTCCGAGGCAGAGATTGGAGCCGAGCAGGATCGACACCAGGTCACGGGGCGTGCTGGTGCGTTCCTCCTCGGGGATGGTGTCGACTCCGCGCTGTTCCATCGGCATGGGCTGGTCTCCTTCGACGCCGCCTGACAGTTTTGAACGGCGCTCAATGTGGCGTGGCTCAAGGTGGCCCGTCAATGCTTCAACTGCGAGAATCTTGTTTTAGAGTGATGCTCTAATCTTGGGGAAGGCAAGGAGGTGCCCGCGTCATGAGACTGACCCCCACGGAACGTGACCGGCTGCTGCTCTTCGGAGCCGCCGAGCTGGCCCGCGCCCGCCGCGCCCGCGGCCTGAGGCTCAACGTGCCGGAGGCCACGGCGCTCATCGCGGACACCGTCTGCGAGGCCGCCCGCGACGGGAAGCGGCTCGCCGAGGCCGTCGAGGCGGCCCGGTCCGTGCTCGGCCCCGACGACGTCCTGCCCGGCGTCGCCGACGTGGTCACGGAGGTCATGGTCGAGGCCGTCTTCGACGACGGCTCCCGGCTCGCCGTCGTCTCCGACCCGCTCGGCGCGGGCCTCGGCGAGCGGGGTCCGGGCGCGCTGCTGCCGGGACCGGCCCACTGTGATCCGGAGCCCGTGGTGCGGCTGCGGGTCACCAACACCGCGGGCGTACCGGTCTCCGTCACCTCGCACTTCCACTTCTTCGAGGCCAACCCGCGGCTCGACTTCGACCGCGCCGCGGCCTACGGCATGCGGCTCGCCGTCCCCGCCGGATCGTCCGTGCGCTTCGGGCCGGGCGAGAGCGACGAGGTCGGCCTGGTGCCGATCGGCGGCGACCGGATCGCGATCGGCTTCGCCGGACTGGTCGACGGGCCGCTGGACGCGCCGGGCGCGAAGGAAGAGGCCCTGCGCCGGGCCGCCGCCTGCGGATACCTGGGAGTTCCCAGCGAGGAGGGAAACCGATGAGCCGCCCCGGAGGGCACCCCGCCGAAGCCCGCCGCCTCACCCCGTACGAGTACGCCGCCACCCACGGTCCCCGCGCCGGCGACCGCATCCGCCTCGGCGACTCCGGCCTGACGATCGAGGTCGAGTCCGACGCGCAGCGCTACGGCGACGAGTTCCTCGCCGGATTCGGCAAGACCGCCCGCGACGGACTGCACCTGAAGGCCGCCGCCGTCCGCGAGACCTGTGACGTCGTCATCAGCAACGTCGTCGTGATCGACGCCGTGCAGGGCATCCGCAAGGTGTCCATCGGCATCCGCGAGGGCCGGATCTGCTCCATCGGCCGGGCCGGCAACCCCGACACCCTCGACGGGGTCGACGTCGTCGTCGGCACCGGCACCTCGATCGTCTCCGGCGAGGGCCTGATCGCCACCGCCGGCGCCGTCGACACCCACGTCCACCTGCTGTCGCCGCGCATCATGGAGGCCTCGCTCGCCTCCGGCGTCACCACGGTCATCGGCCAGGAGTTCGGCCCGGTGTGGGGCGTCGGCGTCAACTCGCCCTGGGCCCTCAAGCACGCGTTCAACGCGTTCGACGCCTGGCCCGTCAACATCGGCTTCCTCGGCCGCGGTTCGTCCTCCCACGAGGCCCCGCTGATCGAGGCACTCGCCGAGGGCGGCGCGTCCGGGTTCAAGGTGCACGAGGACATGGGCGCCCACACCCGCGCCCTGGACACCGCGCTGCGCGTCGCCGAGGACCACGACGTCCAGGTCGCCCTGCACAGCGACGGCCTGAACGAGTGCCTGTCGGTCGAGGACACCCTGCGCGTCCTGGAGGGCCGTACGATCCACGCCTTCCACATCGAGGGCTGCGGCGGCGGACACGTGCCCAACGTGCTGAAGATGGCGGGCGTGCCGAACGTCATCGGCTCCTCCACCAACCCCACCCTGCCCTTCGGCCGGGACGCGGTCGCCGAGCACTACGGCATGATCGTCTCCGTCCACGACCTCAAGCCGGACCTGCCCGGCGACGCCGCCATGGCCCGCGACCGCATCCGCGCCGGCACCATGGGCGCAGAGGACGTGCTGCACGACCTGGGCGCCATCGGCATCACCTCGTCCGACGCGCAGGGCATGGGCCGCGCGGGCGAGACCGTCCGCCGCACCTTCGCCATGGCCGGGAAGATGAAGGCCGAACTCGGCGGCCCGGACACCGGCCACGACAACGAGCGCGTCCTGCGCTACATGGCCAAGCTCACCATCAACCCGGCCATCGCGCACGGCCTCGCCCACGAGGTCGGCTCGATCGAGACCGGCAAGCTCGCCGACATCGTGCTGTGGCGCCCCGAGTACTTCGGCGCCAAGCCGCAGCTCGTGCTCAAGGCGGGCTTCCCGGCGTACGGCGTGGTGGGCGACCCCAACGCGGCCACCGACACCTGCGAACCCCTCGTGCTGGGCCCGCAGTTCGGCGCGCACGGGGCCACCCCGGCCGACATCTCCGTCGCCTTCGTCGCGCAGGCCGCCCTCGACCAGGGCCGCGACACGCTGCCCACCCGCCGCCGCCGGGTCGCCGTGCGCGGCACCCGCGGCATCGGGCCGGCCGACCTGCGCCTGAACTCCCGTATCGGAGCGGTCGACGTCGACCAGCGCACGGGCCTCGTGACGCTGGACGGCGAGCCCCTGCGCTCCGAACCGGCCGACTCCGTCTCCCTCAACCGCCTCTACTTCCTCTGACCCTGACTCTCACCCTGACTCCCTGGGACCTCTTCATGACCTTCCGCATGCCCCCCGAGTGGGCCCCGCACGAGCGCACCTGGATGGCCTGGCCCGGCCCCAACCCGACGTTCACCACGGACGAGGAGCTGGCCGAGGCCCGCGCCGCCTGGGCGTCCGTGGCCCGCGCGGTGCGCCGCTTCGAACCGGTGACGATGGTGCACGGCCCCGGCCAGGCAGAGTCCGCGCGGGAACTGCTCGGCCCGGACGTCGACCTGGTGGAGCGCGAGCTGGACGACGCGTGGATGCGTGACATCGGGCCGACCTTCGTGGTGGACGAGGCGGGCCGGCTCGCCGCCGTGGACTGGGTGTTCAACGGCTGGGGCGGCCAGGACTGGGCCCGCTGGGAGCACGACTGCAAGATCGCCCGCCATGTCGCCGACCTCGCCGCAGTCCCGGTGCTGAGCAGCACCCTCGTCAACGAGGGCGGCGCGATCCACGTCGACGGCGAGGGCACGGTCCTGCTGACCGACACCGTCCAGCTCGGCTCCGGCCGCAACCCCGGCTGGACCCGCGAGCAGGTCGAGGCGGAGATCCACGCCAAGCTCGGCACCACCAAGGCGATCTGGCTCCCGCACGGCCTGGCCGGCGACTACGGCATGTACGGCACCCAGGGCCACGTCGACATCGTCGCCGCCTTCGCCCGGCCCGGCACCGTCCTCGTGCACAGCCAGCGCGACCCCGCCCACCCCGACCACGCCCGCTCCCGGCTGTACCTGGACATCCTGCGCAACCAGACCGACGCCAAGGGCCGCCCCCTGGAAGTCGTGGAGATCCCCGCGCCCACGGTCCTGAAGGACGAGGACGGCGACTGGGTCGACTACTCCTACATCAACCACTACCTCTGCAACGGCGGCGTCGTCCTGTGCGCCTTCGACGACCCGAACGACGAAGTCGCCGCCGGCATCTTCCGCCGCCTGTTCCCCGACCGGACCGTCACGCTCGTCGACGCCCGCCGGATCTTCGCGGGCGGCGGAGGCATCCACTGCATCACCCAGCAGCAGCCGAAGGTTGCTGGTCGGTGAGGTGACCTGGGATTTTTGCCGACGGGCTGTTGGCGTTAGTTAGCTTGAGCCAGCTCCAGTCGACTTGGGATGAGCAAGATCTCTCGGTCCGCGACCCGACCCACACCATCCCGCGGGCAATCCCGATCGCACTGGCATCACTTTCGTCGTCTACGCCCTCGTCGCGGTCTCGGTCCTGATGGTGCTGGGCCCGGACGGGCTGGCCGAGGCGACAGCGCCGCTGTCGGACGCCGCACGGGCCGCGGGAGCCGACTGGCTCGCCCCCGTCGTCCACGTCGGTGCGGCCGTCGCCGCGCTCGGCTCCCTGCTCGCCCTCATCCTCGGCGTCTCCCGCATCACCCTGGCGATGGCCCGCGACCGGCACCTGCCCCACGCCTTGGCCGCCGTCCACCCCAATTCCGGGTCCCGCACCGCGCCGAGGCTCCTCGTCGGCGCCGTCGTGGCCGTGCAGCCGCGACCGGGGACCTGCGCGGGGCGATCGGCTTCTCCTCCTTAGGCGTTCTGGTCTACTACGGCGTGGCCAATGCCTCCGCCTGGACCCTCACCCCCGACGAGGGCCGCCCGGCCCGCGTCATTCCGGTCGTCGGGCTGGCTGGCTGCCTCGTCCTGGCCTTCGCCCTGCCCGTGTCCTCCGCTCCGTGATCTGGGGAGCCGCGGTCCTCGCCGTCGGCGTCGCCGCGTACGGGGTCCGGCGCGCGGTGGCCGCACGCATGCCGTGACCTGGTGACGGTCGCACGGTCATCCGGCCGGCCGGCCGGTCGGCCGGTCGGCCGGTCGGCGTGGCGGGAGCGGGTCAGCGCCCGGCGGCCGAGGAATACGGCGCCCAGCCCCAGCGGGATGGCTGCGATGGCACCGACGAGCCCGTTGCCGGTGCCGGGGCCGCCGCTGGATGTGGCCAGGTGCAGCAGCGCGAGGACCGTGCCGGCCAGCCCTGCCGCGATGGCCGACATCCCGCCGGTGCGCGCGTTGCCGGTGCTGATCCGGTCGTCGGCGCGGGCCAGGGCCAGCCAGCCGATGGCCAGCCCGAGTGCCCCTACCCCGAGGGCCAGGTTGGCGCCGGTCCGCCCGTCGCCGATGATTCCGCCCTCGGCGGTCGCCAGCAGCGCTGCTGATGCACTCATAACCGCTCTCCTCCTTCTCCGTCGCTGATTGCGAGGTTTGATGTGCCTTGAGCATGCGAGCCGGACCTCCGGCCGGTCGTCCGACAGGCGCAGGCACTTTCCGCTGCCGCCGCTGCGGCATCCGAATACTGCGGATGCCGCAGACGGCGCGCTGGTACCGCACATGCGGTAGCCGACCGCTCGTCCGTGAGCCGGACTCGCCCGTAGCCGCATGCGGCTACGGTGCCCCGCATGGACAAATGGCGGTTCGCTGTCCCGGCCGGGGTCACTGACTGGGCGATCGCCATGGGCGTGGCGGCGCTGCTGCTGGGCACCGGGCTCTCCGGGCCACACCCGGCCGGCGGGCGCGAGTTGCTCGGCTCCGCGCTGCTGGCGGTCGGCGGGCTGGCGCTGGCCGCGCGCCGCAGGGCACCGCTCGTGGTCCTGGCCGTCACCGGGCTGTCCGCAGTGGGCTACCTGGGGGCCGGGTTCGAGGTGCTCGCCGTCTCCTATCTGGTCGCGGTCTACGGCGCGGTACGCGCCGGGCATCGCACCGTCACACTGGCCGCCTCCTTGGGCCTGCTGGCGGTGCTCCACCTCACCGCCCTCGTCTCCCACGACGGGCCAACGCGCGAAATCGTGACGCAGGCCCGGCACACCCTTGAGATCGCCTGGCTCATCGCCGCATTCGCCGCCGGGGAGGCGGTGCGGCAGGCCGAACGGCGGGCGGACGAAGCCGAGCACACCCGCGAGGAGACCGCGCGCCGCCGGGCCGACGAGGAACGGCTGCGCATCGCGCGGGAACTGCACGACTCCCTCACCCACCAGATCTCGGTCATCAAGGTGCAGTCCGAGGTCGCCGTTCACGTGGCCCGGAGGCGAGGCGAGCAGGTGCCCGAGGCCCTGCTGGCGATCCAGGAAGCCGGCCGGGAGGCGAGCCGGGAGCTGCGCGCGACCCTGGAGGCACTGCGCGACGACGACACCGCCCCGCCGCCCGGACTCGACCACATCCCGAACCTCGTGAAACGGTTCCGAACGACCGGCCTGGAGACAACGCTCACGATAGAAGGACAGCCGCACGCCGTGCCGGCAGCAGTGGGCCGTACCGCATACCGGATCGTTCAGGAATCGCTCACCAACGTCGCCCGGCACGCCGCCGCCACCGCCGCATCGGTGCTCATCGACTACCGGCCAGGCGCCCTCGCCATCCGCGTCGACGACAATGGAAAGGCCACTTTGCACCCCGCGCCGACGCCCGGCCTCGGTCTGCTCGGCATGCGCGAACGCGTCACGGCCCTGGGCGGCCGGCTGCGTACCGAGCCGCGCAGCACAGGCGGCTTCACCGTCCAGGCCGAACTTCCCACGAACGGAGCCTCGTGATCCGTGTCCTGCTGGTCGATGACCAGCCGCTCATCCGCAGCGGCTTTCGCGTGCTGCTCGACCTCGAAGACGACATCGAGGTGGTAGCCGAGGCCGCCAACGGCCAAGAGGGCCTGGCGCTCGTCAAGGAGCACCTGCCCGACGTCGCGCTCATCGACATCCAGATGCCCGTGATGGACGGCATCCAAGCAACCCGGCACATCGCCGCGGACCCGGCCCTGGCGGGCGTACACGTCGTCATGCTGACCAACTACGGCATGGACGAGTACGTCTTCGACGCGCTGCGCGCCGGCGCTGCCGGCTTCCTCGTCAAGGACATCGTGCCGGAAGACTTCCTGCACGCCGTACGCGTCGCCGCCCGCGGCGATGCCCTGCTCGCGCCCGCGATCACCCGAAAGCTCATCGACCGGTACGTCGCCCAGCCCCCCGCCCGCACTGGCAACGGCCTCAAGGAGCTGACCAGCCGCGAACGCGAGGCAGTCGCCCTGGCCGCCCAGGGCTTGTCCAACGACGAGATCGCCGACCGCTTGGTCATCAGCCCGTTGACCGCCAAGACCCACATCAACCGGGCCATGGGCAAGGTGCACGCGCGCGACCGCGCCCAGCTCGTCGTCCTGGCCTACGAATCCGGCCTGGTAGCCCCGCGCGGCTCCTGACCTCGGACCGTTGACTGGCCAGGACGCTACGGCGCCTGGCCGCCCGAGACCTCGCGGGCGAGCTCCGCCAGCACCTTCCGGTCCTCCGCCAGAGCCTTCTTCCCGGCCTCGTGGCCAGCTCCTCGGTCATCCACGCGCCGTGGATCTTCTCCTCGGCCGCGTGACGCAGGATGTGCAGCCGCACCGCGCCCCGCTGGGACTCCCGCACCCTGGCCACCTCCGGCAGTGACGAAACCGATTGCCTGAAGTCCTGCGTGCCGCTGTCCGCGCGGTCGTCGCCGAGTACGAGGCGCGGGAGACGCCCGAGGCCATCTGCGCCCGAGACGCGGACAAGCTGGAGTGCATGTTGCAGGGCCTGGAGTACAAAGCGCAGGGGTACGAGGCGGCCCAGCGCTGGGTCGACAACTGCCGGGCCCGGATCGTCACGGAGTCCGGGCAGCGGCTGGCCGACCAACTGCCGGCCCAGGCCCCGCTCGACTGGCTGCGCGCAGCCATGGGCGAGCACAGCTGACCGCGGACACCCGTCCGGGAGGGGGGTGAGGGGGACTCGTGGCTCGCACGGTCTCGGTGAGGCCCGGCCCCTCCGGGCCGCCGGACGCCACGATCGCCGTGAGGACGGCGAGGACCTGCATCACCCAGCACGAGGACCCGCATCACCCACCAGTCAGCCGAAGACCCGCCGACGGTCCGCGCGGGTCGCACCGTCGGGTAGAACATACGGGTGAACGTCCTGGTCTGCGCGGCATGCGGCCGCCCTCTCACCGAGCCGGTGCGGCTGCTGCCCGGGCTGCCCGGCCGCCCGGCGTACGACGGCCTGCCCAACCCCGACGGGTCGCGGCACGCCCCGCCGACCGTGCCACGGGGCACGGACGCGGTGGACCCGCGCCCGTCGGGCGCGCCGTACGTGGAGGACCCCGATCCGCTGGCGGAGCGGGACCACTCCGTCGACACCCACCTCCCTGCGGAGAACGGGTTCCCGATGATCTCCGCCGGTTCGCGCGACACCCTCGTGGTGAACCCCGAGGACACCTACGGCCGCGTGACCTACAACCCCGCCTCGGGGGACCACTGCTGCTGTGGCTTGGGCGGCAAGGACGGACCCAACCAGCTGTGCGCGGGGTGCGGCGCGGTCGTGGCCACCCAGTTCAGCGAGTGTTACGGCCCGTTCGAGACCCATTTCCTGCCCGACGCCGTCCGGGTGGAGGCCGCCCCGTGAGCACCCGTCGCCGTACCCCCGCACCGCCCCGCGAGGACGTCCTCGCCGCGGCGATGGAGATGATCGCCGAACGCGGCCTGGAGAAGCTGACCATGGCCGCGCTCGGCCGTGAGGTCGGCATGAGCAGCGGCCACCTCCTCTACTACTTCCGCACCAAGGACGAGCTGCTGCTGCAGACCCTGGAGTGGAGCGAGGGCCGTCTCGGCGCGGAGCGCGGGCGGCTGCTGGCCCGGCCCGTGCCGGCCCGTGAACGCCTCGACGCCTACGTCGACCTGTACGTCCCCGACGGCCACCGCGACCCGCACTGGACGCTGTGGCTGGAGGTCTGGAACCGCTCGCAGAACGCCGACGACGACGCCCGCGACCGGCAGGTCGCCATCGAGGGCGCCTGGCACCGCGACCTGGTCGCGCTGCTCGCCGAGGGCGTCTCGCGCGGCGAGTTCCGCCCCGTCGACCCCGACCGGTTCGCCGCCCGGCTGCGGGCGCTGCTCGACGGCTTCGCCATCCACGTCGCCATCGGTCTGCGCGGCACCGACCGGGAGCAGATCCTCGGTCACGTACGGGAGTTCCTGGACCAGACCCTCCTCGCGGACGCGTGAGAAGACGCCGGCCGGCGGGTGCGACGAGTGATCAGAGGCTCGCATACTGAGACAGGCCGGTCACGGAGGGTCGGTCTGTGCCAGACTGCCCCCGTGCTCTCGTTCGCCACGATTATTGGCAGCAGGCGCGCCGGTCCGCAGTGACCGCCTCGTACGACCCGGTACGGGCGGACACCGTCGTCCTCGACCCGCGCGCAGACCTCTCGCACCCGCGAGAGGTTTTTCGTTTTCCTGGCCCACCCCCAGCCGGGAGGAGAGCGCGAGGGATCACAGAAGGACGGTGGAGCCGGTCATTCCGGTAGACCGAGATCCCCCTACAGGAGCCTTCAGATCATGACCGCATCCAGCGAGCTCGACGATTCGTTCCACGTCTTCGACACCACCCTGCGCGACGGCGCGCAGCGCGAGGGCATCAACCTCACGGTCGCGGACAAGCTCGCCATCGCACGGCACCTGGACGACTTCGGCGTGGGCTTCATCGAGGGCGGCTGGCCCGGCGCCAACCCGCGGGACACCGAGTTCTTCGCCCGCGCCCAGGCGGAGATCGACTTCCGCCACGCCCGGCTCGTCGCCTTCGGCTCCACCCGCCGGGCCGGCACCACCGCCGCCGACGACCCGCAGGTCAAGGCGCTCCTCGACTCCGGCGCACCGGTGATCACCCTGGTCGCCAAGTCCCATGACCGCCATGTCGAGCTGGCCCTGCGCACCACCCTCGACGAGAACCTGGAGATGGTCCGCGACACCGTCGCGCACCTCAAGGCCCAGGGCCGCCGGGTCTTCGTCGACTGCGAGCACTTCTTCGACGGCTACCGCGCCAACCCCGAGTACGCCAAGGCGGTCGTCCGTACGGCGTCGGAGGCCGGCGCCGACGTGGTCGTCCTGTGCGACACCAACGGCGGCATGCTCCCGGCGCAGATCCACGCCGTCGTCGCCACCGTCCTCGCCGACACCGGCGCCCGGCTCGGCATCCACGCCCAGGACGACACCGGCTGCGCGGTCGCCAACACCCTCGCCGCCGTCGACGCGGGCGCCACCCACGTGCAGTGCACCGCCAACGGCTACGGCGAGCGCGTCGGCAACGCCAACCTGTTCCCGGTGGTGGCCGCGCTGGAGCTGAAGTACGGCAAGAAGGTCCTGCCCGACGGCAGGCTGCGCGAGATGACCCGGATCTCGCACGCCATCGCCGAGGTCGTCAACCTCACCCCCTCCACCCACCAGCCGTACGTCGGCCTCTCCGCCTTCGCGCACAAGGCCGGCCTGCACGCCTCCGCCATCAAGGTCGACCCGGACCTCTACCAGCACATCGACCCCGAGCAGGTCGGCAACACCATGCGGATGCTGGTCTCCGACATGGCGGGCCGGGCGTCCGTCGAGCTGAAGGGCAAGGAGCTGGGCATCGACCTCGGCGGCGACCGCGAACTGGTCGGCCGGGTCGTCGAGCGCGTCAAGGAACGCGAGCTGCAGGGCTACACCTACGAGGCCGCCGACGCGAGCTTCGAACTCCTGCTGCGCACCGAGGTCCAGGGCAAGCCGCTGCGCTACTTCGAGGTCGAGTCCTGGCGGGCCATCGTCGAGGACCGCCCCGACGGCACCCACGCCAACGAGGCCACCGTCAAGCTGTGGGCCAAGGGCGAGCGGATCGTCGCCACCGCCGAGGGCAACGGCCCGGTCAACGCCCTCGACCGGGCGCTGCGCGTCGCCCTGGAGAAGATCTACCCGCAGCTCGCCCAGCTGGAGCTGGTCGACTACAAGGTCCGCATCCTGGAGGGCAAGCACGGCACGCAGTCCACGACCCGGGTCCTGATCTCCACCTCGGACGGAACCGGCGAGTGGTCGACGGTCGGCGTCGCGGAGAACGTCATCGCCGCCTCCTGGCAGGCCCTGGAGGACGCCTACACCTACGGCCTGCTGCGGGCGGGGGTACAACCCGCGGAGTGAGCCGCGCGCCCGGCACGGATCCCCGGCGGGTTCCCGCGACGCGTGGAACTCGCCGGGGCGGGTACCGAGGTCCGGGTGCACCCTCCAGATGCCGAGGTCCGGGTGCCGACCCGTGCGGTCGGCCCCGCGGCCGTACCTGCGGCCGTACCTGCGGCCGGCCGTGCCGGGAGCCGTTGCGCGGGTGCCGTCCGGGACCGATGTCAATATTCGCCCTTTTCGGGTACTTTCGAACATATGAAGGCCGCACTGTGGCGTACCTTCGTACGCCTGCTGATCGTGCCGGTCACCGCCGCGCTGGCGGTGCTGTCGGCCGGTGCGCCGGGAGCGCATGCGGCCACCGACCTCTCCGTGGTCGCCCAGGCCCTCCGGGAGAGTCCCGTCTACGTCGATCCGGCCGCCGCCGACGTACTGTCCGAGGCGGACGCCGAAGCGCTCGCGAACAAGATCGAGGACGCGGACAAGCCCGTGTTCATCGCGGTTCTCCCGGCCGACCAGCCGACGCAGAACCTGTTCCGCAACCTGCGCACCGAGACCGGCGTCACCGGCCTGTACGGCGTCCGGGTCGGCGACCGCTTCGACGCGCGCGCCGACAGCAGTGTGCTGAGCCGCCAGGGTGTGTCCAACCTGGTCACGGCCGCGCAGGACGCGGGTGACGCCAAGGCCCAGCTGAACGACTTCGTCGACGACGCCCTGCGCGGCGGCGTCGGCGGCTCGGCCCCCACCTCCTGGGGATCCGCCGACACCGGAGTCTCCACCACCGCGCTCGTCACCACCGGCGCGGTGCTCGCGGCGGGCGGCGCGGGCGCGTACGCCCTGGTCCGCCGCAACCGGCTGCGCCACGAGGCGGAGCAGCGGGCGGCCCTGGAGAAGCTGCGCGTGGTGGTCGACGAGGACATCACCGCGTTCGGCGAGGAACTGGACCGCCTCGACTTCCGGCCCGGGGACCCGGCGGCCGACGACGCGATGCGCGCCGACTACGCCCACGCCCTGGACACCTATGACGTGGCGAAGGCCCGGATGGCGGCGGCACGAAAACCGGAGGACGTGCGCCCGGTGACCGAGGCGCTGGAGGACGGCCGGTTCGCGCTCGCCCGGCTCGCCGCCCGGCGCGAGGGCCGGCCGCTGCCGGAACGCCGGCCGCCGTGCTTCTTCGACCCCCGGCACGGCCCGTCCGTCGCCGACGTCACCTGGACCCCGGAGGGCGGCGCGACCCGCGAGGTCCCGGTCTGCGCGGCCGACCAGGCCCGGCTCGCCGACGGACTCGATCCGATGATCCGCGAGGTCGACACCGGTTACGGCCGCCGCCCCTACTGGGACGCGGGCCCGGCCTACGGTCCTTGGGCGGGCGGCTACTTCGGCGGCGGCCTGCTGCCCGGCCTGCTCGTCGGCACCATGCTCGGCAGCATGATGGCCGCCCCCGCCTACGCGGCCGACTACGGCGCCGGCTACGGCGACTCCGGCGGCTACGACGGCGGCGAGGTCTCCGGCGCCGACTTCGACACCGGCGACTTCGGAGGCGGTTTCGGCGGGGGCGGGGACTTCGGCGGCGGCGGGGACTTCGGTGGCGGTGGCGATTTCGGCGGCGGCTTCTGACGCCACCCGGCGGCCCTCATCCACCGGCCCTCCGCCCTCATCCACCGGGCCTCCGGCCTCACCCGGCGGCCTCCGGCCTCACCCGGCGGCTTCTGACCTCAGCCGGCCGCCGGCCGCCGCCGGGCCGCTCACGCGTGGTCCGGCAGCCGCAGCCACTCCTCCCAGGTGAGGTCCCGGCCGATGAACCGGGGCCGCTCGAAGGGCCAGGCCTCGGCGATCCAGCGCGGCACGAACGCGTCCAGCGCCCGCTCCAGCGGCCCGCCGGCCTCCTCGTCCACCACCCACCAGGAGATCTCCGCGTCGGCGCCCCGCTTCTCGGGCGGGTCGATGTAGACGCAGCCGCGCAGGGCGGTGCGGTCCGGGCTCTCCAGGGTGTAGTTGAACGACTGGTGCGCCTCGATCTCCACGGCGTGCCGCTCCAGATCGGCGAGGTTCGCCTCGTACGTCATGGTGGCGGGCGGCCATCCCCAGGCGGGCCCGTAGACCGACCACAGCCGCTCGCGGGAGCCCATCACGGCGGGGTAGTCGAGCGGCGCGTCGGCGCCGCTGATGGGGCGCAGCCGGTGGCCCCCGCCGCCGGGCAGCTCGACGTGGACGGGGTGGACGAAGTCGTGCGGCAGCCAGGTCATGGGCGCGAGCCAACCACGCGCACACCGCCCCGCGCACCGGCTTTAACCGGCGCCACCGCCTGCCGGGCCCCCTCTCGCCGCTCGGTCTCCGGTCCAGCGCCCGGCGCCCTCGGCGTACCGCTCGCCCGCGGCGTGCCACCACCGGGGCGGTGACGTCCCGCCCGCCGCGGCCGTCGCCTGCCCGGGGTGCAGGCCGAGCCGCCGCAGCACCGGCGCCGGCACGGCCACGCTGACCCAGGACCGCCAGTGCCCGTCGGCTCCGGGCGCGCACATCCGGTTCACGCGGACGTCCTCCGGCGGGAACGGCATCCAGTCGATGCCGCGCTCACGCAGTCAAGCGTGGACGGCGGCCAGGGGACGGCGGTGGCCGCCGTCAGTCTCGTACGTGTCGAGGACGACCCAGTCGGGGGCCTCGTCCAGGCGCGAGTACGCGGTCATGCGTCCATGATGGACCGCACACCCCCGATCGCCCGGCCCTTTAGGTCAGTTGCTGTCCTGTACGGCGCCTACGGTGGTCGCATGACCTCTCAGGTTCCCCCGCGAGAGCCGCTGTCCTTCGCGACCGCCGCCGAGCTCGACGCCTGGCTGTCCCGGCATCCCGCACCGCATCCGGGGCTGTGGGTGAAGGTCGCCAGGAAGGGCTCGGGGCTGCCCTCCGTGACGGCCGCCGAGGTGAACGACGCGGCGCTGTGCCACGGCTGGATCACCGGGCAGCGCAAGGCCCTCGACGCCTCGCACTACCTCCAGCGGATCACTCCGCGCCGCCCCGGCAGCCTCTGGTCCCAGGTCAACGTGCGGCGGGTGGCGGAGCTGACCGCCGTCGGGCGGATGCACCCCGCGGGGTTCGCCGAGGTCGAGGCCGCGCGGGCGGACGGGCGGTGGGCGGCGGCGTACGCGTCGCAGCGCGACGCCACCGTCCCGGACGACCTCGCGGCGGCGCTGGAGCGCGACCCCGCGGCGAAGGCGGCCTTCGAAGGGCTCGGCAGGACGGACCGGTACCTGGTGATCCTCGACCTGCTGCGCGCCCGGACCCCCGAGCGGCGGGCGGCCCGGCTGGCGGCGGCGGTCGGCAAGCTGCGACAGGGGCGCGACCGCGAAGGGACATGAGACCGCGGAGCGGGGTCGTGCCGCAGACCGCGGAGCGGGGGCATACCGCCGCGGGACGGCGAGCGCCCGCCCTCCCGTGGGGGAGTGGCGGGCGGGTTCGCGGTGTGCGACGCGGGCCGTCGGCGACGGCTCAGGCGTTCTTGATCGCCGAGATGTCGAAGTTCAGCTTGATCTTGTCGGACACCAGGAAGCCGCCGGTCTCCAGCGCCGCGTTCCAGGTCAGGCCCCACTCGGAGCGCAGGATCGTCGCCTTGCCCTCGAAGCCGACGCGCTCGTTGCCGAACGGGTCCTTCGCGGCGCCGTTGAACTCCAGGTCGATGGTGATCGGCTTGGTGACGCCGAGGATGGAGAGGTCACCGGTGACGCGGTAGTCGTCGCCGCCCAGGGACTCCGCCTTGGTGGAGCGGAAGGTCATGGTCGGGAACTCGTCGGTCTTGAAGAAGTCCGCGCTCCTGAGGTGACCGTCGCGGTCGGCGTTGCCGGTGTCGATGCTGTCCATCTTCACGTCGATCGACGCGGTCGACTTCGACGGGTCGGTGGCGTCGAGGTGCAGCGAGCCGCTGAAGTCGAGGAACTTGCCCTTGACGTTGGTGACCATGGCGTGGCGGGCGGTGAAGCCGATGGTCGTGTGGGCGGCGTCGATGGTGTAGTCACCGGTCAGGGTGGCCAGGTCCAGGCTCATGGTGTTCTCCTCGGGACGGAACGTTGAATGTTCAACTAGGTGAACGACATCCACCGTAGACCTATTCCGTTCAAGTTTCAACATCCTTGGTGAAGTGTCGCGGCGGGGTGTGCGGCCGGGGTGCGATTTCCGGCCAGGACCTGCCCGCGCGGTACGGGCCTACGGGCCGGCACCGACGGCTGGCACGCCGGTTCGGCCGACCGGGGTCTTCCGCGCGGCGTCGGCGTCCCGCCCGGTTCCCCCCGACCCGCTCTCCTGCTAGAGGGCATGAGCATGACGTCGGAACGCGCCCCACTCAGCCGCAGAGCCGTCCTCCTCGCCACCGCCACCGCCCTCGCCGTGACCGCCACCACGCCCGCCCCGTCCGCGGCCCATGCCGCAGCCGACCCGTCCGCCGAGCCGTCCACCGACCCGTCCACCGGCCCGTACGCCCACGCCGCCGCCGACCCGTACGACGCCCTGCGCCGCCGCTGGCTCGACCTCGCCCTCGGCACCGGCTACGACCCGGCCGCCGCCCCCTACGCCGCCCGCCTCGCCGAGACCGGCGACCTCGCCCGCCGCTTCCGTGCCGCCCTGCCCGAGGCCCCGCCGCCGACCGCGCTGTGGCCGGACACCCCGTACGACCCGCCCGCCGGCATCACCCGCGCCTACGGCCGCCTGTGGACCATGACGCAGGCCTACGTCCAGCCCGCCACCGGCTCCACCGGCGACCCGGACCTCCTCGCGGCCGTCCTGCACGGCCTCGACCACCTCGCCGCGACCGTCTACCACCCCGGCACCACCCGCTGGGGCAACTGGTGGGAATGGCAGATCGGCAGCCCCCGCCTCCTGACCGACATCACGGCGGCCCTGTACGACCACCTCGGCGCCGGCCGGATCGCCGCCGCCTGCGCCGCCGTCGACCACTTCGTCCCCGACGCGATGTTCGCCGACTACTCCGGCACCTCCACCGGCGCCAACCGCGTGGACCTGTGCCGCTCCGTCGCCCTGCGCGGCATCCTCGGCCGCGCCCCGGACCGCCTGGCCCTCGCCCGCGACGCCCTCTCGCCGGTCTTCCCCTACGTCACCCGCGGCGACGGCCTCTACGCCGACGGGTCGTTCGTCCAGCACACCCGCGTCGCCTACACCGGCACCTACGGCCAGGTGATGCTCGACGGACTCGGCCGCCTCTTCGCCCTGCTTGCCGGATCCCCCTGGGAGGTCACCGACCCGAACCGGCAGATCGTCCTCGACAGCGTGGAGCGCGCCTACGCCCCGCTCATCCACGACGGCTTGGTGATGGACATGGTCAACGGCCGGGCGATCAGCCGCGGCCACCTCGCCGCCGACGAACGGCGGGTGATGCGCAGCGACCACTTCCACGGCCAGGGGATCATCGCCGCGATCGCGCTCCTCGCCCTCGGCGCGAGCCCCGCCGAGCGGGACCGCTGGCACGCCGCGGTGAAGGGCTGGATCGAACGCGACCGCGTCAGCCCCGTCCTGACGGCTCGTCAGTTCGACGTGGCCGACCTCTCCCGGCTGCACGCCGTCGCCGCCGCACCCGTCCCCGCCGCCCCCGAACCCGTCGGCCACCGCCTCTTTGCCGCCATGGACCGCGCGGTCCACCGGCGCCCCGCCTTCACCGCGGCCCTCGCCATGGCCAGCGACCGCATCGCCCACTACGAGTGCGGCAACGGCGAGAACCCGCGCGGCTGGCACACCGGCGCCGGGATGCTCTCCTGGTGGGCGCCCGGCCTCGGCGGCCGGTCCGATCAGTACACGGACTGGTACTGGCCCACCGTCGACTGGTACCGCCTGCCCGGCACCACCGTCTCCACCAGGCGCCTGCCCGACCGCGCCGGCGGCGAGTGGGGCGAGCCCCGGCCCGACGCCCGCTGGGTCGGCGGCACCACCGACGGCGAGTTCGCGGCCGTCGGCCAGCACCTCAAGGGCCTCGGCTCCACCCTGGAGGCCCGCAAGTCCTGGTTCTTCCTCGCCGACGCGATCGTCTGCCTCGGCGCCGGCATCCGCTGCGCGGACGGCGTCCCCGTCGAGACGGTCGTCGACAACCGCAACCTCGGCGAGAACGGCACCCACACCTTCGTCCGCGGCCCCGGCTGGGCCCACCTGGAGGGCCACGGCGGCTGGATCGTCCCGCACGGCGGGCTGCGCACCCTGCGCGAGGACCGCACCGGAGCCTGGTCCGACATCAACACCGCCGGCACGTCCGAGCGGCGCACCCGGCGCTGGCAGACCCTCTGGCTCGACCACGGCACGGACCCGGCCGGCGCGCACTACCAGTACGTCCTCATGCCGGGCGCCTCCCGCCGTACGGTGGCCGCCCGCGCCGCCGACCGCCGCTGGCTGACGGTGCTCGCCAACGACGCCGCGCGCCAGGCGGTGCGCGTGCCGTCCCTCGGCCTGACCGCCGCCATCTTCTGGCAGCCGGGTACGGCCGGCCCCCTGACCGCGTCGGCCGGGGCGAGCGTACTGCTGCGCCGGCACGGCCGTACCGCCCGCCTCCACCTGAGCGAACCACCCCGCACCGGAGACCCCTTGGAGATCGTCTGGGACCGTCCGGTGCGGGAGGTGATCCGGGCGGATGAGACAGTGGAGGTCCTCGCCGCGGGGGCCCGGCTGAGGCTGCGCGTCACTCCGGGGACGGAATGCGCCACACATGAATGTGAGGTGGCACTCGGATGACGACTTTGTGGGAGCCCTACAAGGTCCGGACCCCCTGAGCAGTCGGAAAGCCTGCACAGCGCCTCGGTTCTGTGAGGGAGTACCAGGAAAACGAGCCGGAGACTGTACGGAGTCGACGGCTCGCTTTCCCCGGTCTCCTTCGTAAGGTCGCTACATGACCGTTTTGGATGAGGCGACGGGTGAGCCGACGGACGCGCGCGGCCGGGTGGCCGAGCTGCACGAGATCCGTGCGCAGGCACTGGCGGGCCCGAGCGAGAAGGCGACCGAGGCGCAGCACGCCAAGGGCAAGCTGACCGCCCGGGAGCGCATCGACCTGCTGCTCGACCCGGGGTCCTTCCGTGAGGTCGAGCAGCTGCGCAGGCACCGGGCGACCGGATTCGGCCTGGAGGCGAAGAAGCCGTACACCGACGGTGTCATCACCGGCTGGGGCACGGTCGAGGGCCGCACGGTCTTCGTGTACGCCCACGACTTCCGGATCTTCGGCGGCGCGCTGGGCGAGGCCCACGCCACCAAGATCCACAAAATCATGGACATGGCCATCGCGGCGGGCGCGCCGCTGGTCTCCCTCAACGACGGCGCCGGCGCCCGCATCCAGGAGGGCGTCTCCGCCCTCGCCGGCTACGGCGGCATCTTCCAGCGCAACACCAAGGCGTCCGGTGTCATCCCGCAGATCAGCGTGATGCTCGGCCCGTGCGCGGGCGGCGCGGCCTACAGCCCGGCCCTGACGGACTTCGTCTTCATGGTCCGCGACACCTCGCAGATGTTCATCACCGGCCCCGACGTGGTCAAGGCGGTCACGGGCGAGGAGATCACCCAGAACGGCCTGGGCGGCGCGGACGTGCACGCCGAGACCAGCGGCGTGGCCCACTTCGCCTACGACGACGAGGAGACGTGCATCGCCGAGGTGCGCTACCTCCTGTCGCTGCTGCCGCAGAACAACCGCGAGAACCCGCCCCGCGTGGAGTGCTCCGACCCGGCGGACCGCCGCAGCGAGCTCCTGCTGGACCTGGTCCCGGCCGACGGCAACCGGCCGTACGACATGGCCAAGGTCATCGAGGAGATCGTCGACGACGGCGAGTACCTCGAAGTGCACGAGCGCTGGGCCCGCAACATCATCTGCGCCCTGGCCCGCCTGGACGGCCAGGTGGTCGGCATCATCGCCAACCAGCCGCAGGTCCTGGCAGGCGTCCTGGACATCGAGGCGTCCGAGAAGGCCGCGCGCTTCGTCCAGATGTGCGACGCCTTCAACATCCCGATCATCACCTTCCTCGACGTCCCCGGCTTCCTGCCGGGCGTCGACCAGGAACACGGCGGCATCATCCGGCACGGCGCGAAGCTGCTGTACGCCTACTGCAACGCCACCGTGCCGCGGATCTCGCTGATCCTGCGCAAGGCGTACGGAGGCGCCTACATCGTCATGGACAGCCAGTCCATCGGCGCGGACCTCACCTACGCCTGGCCGACCAACGAGATCGCCGTGATGGGCGCGGAGGGCGCGGCCAACGTCATCTTCCGCCGTCAGATCGCCGAGGCCGACGACCCCGACGCCATGCGGGCCCGCATGGTCAAGGAGTACAAGTCCGAGCTGATGCACCCCTACTACGCGGCCGAGCGCGGCCTGGTCGACGACGTCATCGACCCGTCCGAGACCCGCGAGGTGCTGATCAAGTCCCTGGCGATGCTGCACACCAAGCACGCCGACCTGCCCTCCCGCAAGCACGGCAACCCCCCGCAGTGACCCTGAGGAGCCTGTCGCATGTCCCTGCCTGACATCCGCGTCGAGAAGGGCCACGCCGAGCCCGAGGAGGTCGCCGCCCTCACGGCCCTCCTCCTGGCCCGCGCCGCCGCCCGCCCCGCCGAGACCACCCCGTCCCACGGCGGCCGCGTCCGCGCGGGCTGGCGCCGCCTGGAACGCGAGCCGGGCTTCCGCGCCCCGCACAGCTGGCGCTGAGCGTCCTGACGGTGCCCACGGCCCCGCCCTCCTTAGGGAGGGCGGGGCCGTGGGCGTGTTCAGTGCACGACGACCTCCACGCCGGGAAAGTCCAGGGCGCAGGGGTCGTCGGGCAGGACGCAGTCGTACATGGACAGACGCCTCACCCTGGGGACGACGAACCCGGGTGAGTTGAGCCACGCGGCGACGTCCACGCTGTGCAGGCTGAGGGCCAGCCCCGGGGTGGCCGTTACCGAGTCGAGTCCTCTCGGCACACACGGCTTCTCGGTCACCGACACCAGCGAGAGCTGTTCGACCTTCGGTCCGAGCCGCAGACCGCCCAGGTCGGAACTGTCGTTGAGACTGAGATGCAGGAACTCCAGCTCCGGCAGCTCGCCCAGCGTGTCGAGACCGGTCAGCGCCATCGAGGGGCCGCCCGACAGCGCGAGAACCTCCAGGCCGGTATGGGACCGCAGGACCGACAGGTCCACTTCGCCGCGGAGCCTGAAGCAGACCAGCTGGCGCAGTGGGGGAAATTCGGCGACGGCCGCGAAGTCCGCGAGGGGGTAGTCGGTCGAGAGGCTGGTGACCGAGCGCAGCCGCAGCAGGGGACGCCACTGGCCGGAGTGGGTCAGGTCGACCAGCCGGCCTTCCAGAGGCAACCGCGACAGAACCCGGTCCACATAGGCGTCCGCGTCGAAGTACCTCCAGCCGTTGAGGAAAGCGCGGACCGCGTGGGCGGGAGCATCCTGCGCGTACTCCTCCAGCAGCCCCAGCGCCTCCTCGCCCCCGACGAGCGCCACCGTCCGCACCGTCTGCGCCGCGGCCTTCTCCGTCAGCCCGCTCAAGGACCGGGGCAGCGAGCGCAGCAGACTCGTCCCCACAGCCGCCAGCGCCGGCGGATCCGTCTCGCGCCGCGGCGGCAGCAACGCCCCCACCGCCTCGTCCAGCCGCCCCGCCAATCCGTCGGAGACAGCCGGCACCGTCTCCTGACACGCCGCCGCCAGCAGCCGCAGCTTGCGCGCGTGCCGGGGCTCGGCCGCCGCGCGGTCGAGGATGCCGCCCAGCAGCTCCTCCCGCTGGGGCCGGTTCGCGTGGCCCGCGGCCATGATGATGGTCTCGCGCCACAGGTCCAGGTGGGCGCGCTCGACCAGGTTGCCGATGCGGTCCTCCTCCGCCGCCTCCTCCGCGGCCAGGTACTCCTGGAAGGTCCGGTGCACGAAGTCCACCCGCCCCACGGCGGGGGAGCGCAGCACCCCTGAGCGGTGCCGCAACCGCTCCAGCACCCGCGCCCCGTCCTGCTCGTCCAGATGCCGCATCCCCGCCAGCTTCCGCCCGACGAACACCCCGGCCTGCTCCAGCGAGATCTCACTGCGGTTGTTGTCGGAGAGCCGCCAGGCGAGGTCCCGCAGCAGCACGAGCTTGTCCTTCAGGCCGAGCCCGTCGTCCAGCGCGCTCGGCACGTTCCGGTGCGCGTCCCGCTCGTGGACCAGCGTGTGCAGCGCGCTGCGGTACAGCTCCATCCGGTCCCGGGGAAGCTGGCTGCCCCGGTTGAGGTGCATCGCGCACAGCATGGACGCCAGCAGCGGCGTCCCCGCCAGGGACTGCAGATGCGGCCGGTCCTTCAGCGCGTTCAGCAGCGACTGCTCGTACCCCGGCAGTTCCTCCACCTCGCACGGCAGTTCCTCGCCCAGCTCCCGCACCGCCTGGTGCCACTGCCGGACGAACGCGGCCAGGTCCGGGGGCGTCATCCGGTCCAGGTGCAGGGCGGTGAACTCCTCCCGGCGCAGCCAGTCCGCCCCCGCGGCGGCGGGCCGGGACGTCACCACCACCCGCACGTCCCCGTACGCCGCCAGCAGCTTGCGCAGCCACTCCCGCACGCCCCGCCGTTCACCGTCGAGGAGCTCGTCCACCCCGTCGATCAGAAGCAGCGCTTTCCCGGACTCCAGCTGCCGCTCCACCCACGCCTTCGGCATGACGCCCGTCAGATGACCGGCCACCGAGTCCAGCATCGCCTCCGGCCCCGGCAGCGCCCGCCCGCTGTACTCGCGCAGCTTCACGAACACCGGCGTCAGCCCGTTCCACCCGGCCAGCTCGCCGGTGAACGCGCCGCGCGCCGCCGTGACCGCCAGCCAGCGCAGCAGCGTCGTCTTCCCCGAACCGGCCTCGCCCCGCAGCAGCACCCGCGAGGCACCGCCCAGCGCGGCCTCGACCCGCATCCCGGAGCTCTCGCCGCCGCTCTGCTCCCAGTCGCTCATGTCGGGCCGCAGCAGCGGAACGGCCCTGCCCCCGGCGCGCCGCCGGCTCCCGTCGTCGCCGGTCGCCCGCAGGCTGACGTACGCCACCGACAGCCGTGCCTGCGCCGCCGCCCGCTCCGAGGTGCGCCGGAACAGCTCCACCTCGTCCAGCGTCGTGCTGACCAGCTCCAGATAGCGGCGCCGGAACTCCGCGTCGCGGTCCGTGCCCTCGGGCGCGAACAGCGACCGGTCCGGCAGCCGCTCCAGGATGCGGGCGATCTCCGCGCCCAGCGACGTCGTCCGGGCCAGCAGCTCCGTCAGCGCCCGCTCCTCGAACACGGGCAGGCTCCGCACGATCCGTACGTAGTACTCGCAGCACTCCGCGAACAGCGCCTCGTACAGCCGCTCCTCCGCCTCGCTCAGCCCCACGGGCGCCGGCACCGACGCCGTGATGCGCCGCACCAGCTCCGCCGGGTTCGCGTCCGCCGCCAGCACCGCCTCGTCGGACAGGTCGGCCCGCGCGAAGGTGTCGCAGACCCCGTTCAGCACCGCCTGCCGGCCGCTCTCGTCCAGCCCCCGGAACTCCCGTTCCAGGAACGGCGCCAACCGGTCGAACACCGCGTCCGCGATCTCCTCGAACTGCCGCTCCACACTCCGCTGGAACCGCAGGCCGGGCACCCGCACCCGGACCAGCTCGGCCATCGGCATCCGGCGCTCCTGCTCGCGCCGCTTCCCGCCCAGCCACAGCTGCGCCGCCGTGGTCGCCACGGTCGTCCCCAGCCGTAAGGCCGCCGCCTCCGCACTCATTCCTGGCCCCTCCCCGAAAACAACTGCGGCCCCCATCCCTCCCACAGGAGGAACGGAGGCCGCAAGGCGGAAGTGCCCGGCTACCGCAGGCGCGCCATCAGCGCGTGCTCCACGAGCGTGATCAGCGTCGACTTGGCGTCCGCGCGGTGACGGGCGTCCGTCGTGATGATCGGGGTGTCCGGGCCGATCTGCAGGGCCTCGCGGACCTCGTCGGGGGTGTACGGCTGGTTGCCGTCGAAGCCGTTCAGGGCGATGACGAAGGGCAGGCCGCTGTTCTCGAAGTAGTCGACGGCGGGGAAGCAGTCGGCGAGCCTCCTCGTGTCGACCAGCACCACCGCGCCGATGGCGCCGCGCACCAGGTCGTCCCACATGAACCAGAAGCGGTCCTGGCCGGGCGTGCCGAACAGGTACAGGATGAGGTCCTGGTCCAGGGTGATACGGCCGAAGTCCATGGCCACGGTCGTCGTGGTCTTGTCTCCGGTGTGGGTGAGGTCGTCGATGCCTGCCGAAGCAGACGTCATGACGGCCTCCGTGCGCAGCGGGTTGATCTCCGAGACGGCGCCGACGAACGTGGTCTTGCCCACGCCGAAGCCGCCCGCCACCACGATCTTCGCGGAGGTGGTGGAGCGGGAAGGACCGCCGCTAGAGCTTGCGAAGTCCACTGAGCACCCTTTCGAGCAGTGTCACGTCTGGCTGGCCACCGGCGTTCTCGTCGCCGCCGGGCTGATGGATGGCGACCAGTCCCGCCTCCGCCAAGTCGGCGACGAGGATCCTGGCCACGCCGAGGGGGATCGTCAGCAGGGCCGAGATCTCGGCCACCGACTTGATCTCCCGGCAGAGGTTGCAGATCCGCTGATGCTCGGGCAGCTGGCCCTGCATCTGATGCGGAGCCGCGGTGGTGTGCACCAGCGCCTCGATGGCGAGCTGGTACCGCGGCCTGGTGCGGCCGCCCGTCATGGCGTACGGACGCACCAGGGGGTTGTGGTTGTTCGACGCCCCGGCGGGCGCCGGCTCAGGGGTGCGGCGCTGCGGCTGCACGGGCTGGATACGCGGTGCCTGCGGCTGGTCGTAGGGCGCGGGGCCGGGACCCTGCGGAGCGTACGGCTGCCGGTGGCTGGGGGTGGAGGGGAAGTTGTACCGGTTCTGGGAACCGTCGTGCTGGCCCTGGGCAGGGCCGTACGACCAGTTACCCGAAGACGAACCGCCTGGGGGTGTTGCCACTATCTCCTCCTCCGACTGTGCCGGGCACCCATCCCTGTGGAGCCGCGTCCCGAAACCTTACGGCCCCGGGACGCGAAAACGCACCGTCTGTCTGTTAGTTGAGAAGGCTCCCCTGGAGCTCCGCACGGAGATCCGGGGTGAGAACCGTGCCCGCGCGGTCCACGAGAAGGGCCATCTCGTACCCAATGAGGCCGATGTCCGCTTCCGGGTGGGCGAGAACCGCGAGCGACGAACCGTCCGAGATGGACATGATGAAGAGGAATCCCCGCTCCATCTCCACAACCGTCTGGTTCACGTTCCCGCCCTCGAAGATGCGCGAGGCACCGGCGGTCAGCGAGGTCAGACCGGAGGCGACGGCCGCGAGCTGGTCGGCGCGGTCGCGGGGAAAGCCTTCGGACATCGCCAGAAGGAGTCCGTCGGCGGAGACCACCACGGTGTGGGACACCCCGGGGGTGTTGTCCACGAAGTTGGTGATCAACCAGTTCAGGTTCTGTGCCGCCTGGCTCATCGGGCTCACACTAACGCTCCTGGTTGTAGGTGCTGTCAGGACCGAAGCCCTGGCCGTTCGTTTCACTTCCTGCGGTGCGTCCCCGCTGCACTCCCCGGCGCAGGTTGCTCAGCCTGCCCCGGACGTCCTCGGGGGCGCGGGAGACCTGTGGGCCTCCCTGCGGGGTCGACTCCGCGGAGCCCTCGACCAGATTGGCCTTGGGCACCCGCCGCGGCAGGCCGGAGGAGGTCACTCCGCCCGCCTTCGGCTTCCGGAGCTGCGCGGCCTGCTGCCACCGCTCGTCGTTCGCCGAGCGCCAGCCGGTGTCGCCGTTGCTCTCCGGGGAGGGGGCCGGCGTTTCCTGGTTCCCGCGCTGCGCGGCGCCGCCCGTGGTTCCGCTCGCGGTGGATCCGCGGCGCGGAAGCCCGGCGTCGGTCAGCTCGTGCCCGGCGGGGGAAGCCGGTCCCGGACGGTCGAAGCCTACGCGGTCCCGCTCACTCGCGTCAGCGGCCTGCACAGATTCCGCTTCGGGAGCGTACTGGTCCGGGTAACCGCCCTGGTAACCGTCCTGCTGCTGCCAGTCAGCCTGGTAGGACTGCTCTTCGAAGCCCGAGTAGGTCTCCGAGGCAGCGTTCGGCGCCGCGGCGTGCTCGCTCTGGCCGGACTCCGCATACGCGGGCTCCGGGTAGCCGCCGGTCGCCTGGAAGCCGTCGTTGCGCGGCAGCCCGCCGTCCTGCGCGAAGTAGGAGTCGTCGTACGACGGCTGCTGCTGCTCCTCGTACGCCTGCTGCTGACCGTAGCCGGTCTGCTCGGCGTAACCGCCCTGGCCGCCGTCGTAGGCGTGCTGCCCGGTCTGCTGGTCGAAGCCGTCGCCCGGGTACGCCGTCTCGCCGGTGGACTCCGGGGACTGCTGGCCGTGGGTCTGCGCCTCCAGCGCCGCGCGGCGCTCCTCACGCATGAGGGAACGGCCGACCGGGTCCAGCTCGCGGATGTCGTCCGGGACCTCGGTGTAGCGGCTGTCGTCGAAGCCCAGCTCCGCCGCGGTGCGCATCGGCTGGCTGAAGTCCTCACCCTGGAACTGCTGCTCCGGAATGATCTGCGAGACCGTGAACTCCTCGCGGTCCAGCGAGCCGTCGCCACCGCCACCGTGGGTGATCGCGTCGGGCAGCATGACCAGCGAGGTCGTGCCGGCCTGCTCGCCCGAGGGGCGCAGCTGGACGCGGATGCCGTGCCGGTCGGACAGCCGGCCGACCACGAACAGGCCCATGCGCTGCGAGATCGCGGCGTCCACGGTCGGCGGGTTGGCCAGCTTGTGGTTGATGTCCGCGAAGTCCTCGGCGGTCAGGCCGATGCCCTTGTCGTGAATCTCGATCATCACGCGGCCGTCGGGCAGACGGGTCGCGGTGACCCGCACCTTGGTCTGCGGGGAGGAGAACGTGGTGGCGTTCTCCAGCAGCTCGGCCAGCAGGTGCACGAGGTCGGTCACGGCGCGGCCGTGGATGTCCGCCTCGGGCACCCCGGATATCTCGATGCGCTCGTACTGCTCCACCTCGGAGGAGGCGGCGCGCAGCACGTCGACCAGCGGGACCGGCTGGTCCCAGCGGCGGCCGGGCTCCTCGCCGGCGAGGACCAGCAGGTTCTCGCCGTTGCGGCGCATACGGGTGGCCAGGTGGTCCAGCTTGAAGAGGTTCTCCAGCTGGTCCGGGTCGGCCTCGTTGTTCTCCAGCTCGGTGATCAGGGTCAGCTGGCCCTCGATCAGCGACTGGTTGCGGCGCGACAGGTTGGTGAAGATCGCGTTGATGTTGCCCCGCAGCAGCGCCTGCTCGGCGGCGAGCCGCACGGCCTCGCGGTGCACCTGGTCGAAGGCGCGGGCGACCTCGCCGATCTCGTCCGTGGAGGTGATCGGGATGGGCGCGACGCGGGTGTCGACCCGGCCGGGGTCGGTGCGCGAGAGCTGGTCGACCAGCATCGGCAGCCGCTGCTCGGCGATGCCGAAGGCGGCGTTGCGCAGCTGGCGCATCGATTGGCTCATCTGGCGGGCCACCATGCCGGCCAGGATGAACGCGGCCAGCAGCGCGATGACGACGGCGGCACCGGTGATGAAGGCGTCCGTCTTCGCGTCGGCGGCGATCTCGGAGGCCTCGTTCACGGCCGTGTCGGCGAGGTCGGCCTCGATCTGGCGGTAGGCGTCGTACTTGAGGGTGTTGACCGCCCACCAGTTGTCCGGGGTGACGCCCAGCGCGGCGATACGGGCGCGCTCGGCGCGGGAGGTGTCCTGCAGACCGGCGACCAGGCCGACCATCTTGGCCGGGTCGGACGGCGGCGCCTTGTAGTTCGGGTCCTGCGCGATGGCTTCCCTGGCCGCCGCCGCGGCCTCGGTCCGGATCTGCTTCCTGGCCGCTTCCAGCTTGTCCGCGTCGGCCTCGGTGCCACCGCCGATGTACTCCTCGATGGCGATGCGCTCGAGGTAGGCGTACGAGGCGAGGGAGGTGCGCTGGGAGGCGAAGTCGCCGTTGCCGGGGCCCGGCTTCACCAGCAGCTGCATACCGATGGACCGCTGCAGCGACAGGGCGGCCTTGGTCAGCGAGATGGCGTAGACGGTACGGCCGTAGCTGGTGATGTTGCCGGTGCCCAGACCGAGCTCGTTGGCCATCTCCATCAGCGGGTGGGCGACCTTGACGTAGCCCTCCTGCGTCTCCACGCCCTTCAGGCGGGTGGTGTACGCGGCCTGGCGCAGCGCCTCCAGCTGGGGCTCGACCTTGCGGAACAGCTCCAGCCGGCGCTCCAGGCCCGCCTTCGAGGGCATGCTCTCCGCGGCCTCGTCGAAGGCGTCGGCGGCCTCGTCGGTCTTCTTGCGGGCGGCGGCGACGGTCTGGTCGTCCCGGCCCTTGCCCTGCAGCAGCGGGGCGGCGGTGGTGTCGCGCTCGTTGTAGAGGGCGTCGGCGTAGGTGAGGGAGGCCCGCACCAGGCGCGCGGTGTTCTCCGCGTCCTCGGCCTCCTGCCAGGTGTCGATCGAGCTCTTCACCTGGAAACCGCCCATGACCAGGCCGACCAGCACGGGTATGAGCAGGATCGCGTTGAGTCGGGTCGTCACCCGCCAGTTGCGCGGGGAGAAACGGCCGCCGCTCGGAGCGGGGGCGGCCGTGGGCTCCGAACCGGGCACACCAGGGGCGGACGCCGCTCCGCGCGGCGGCGGGGTGAAGTTGCCCCGGGCGGGCGGCTCGGGACCGTTCTTGCTTCGCCTCACTCGACCAACAACCTCTCGGCGGTCGGCACCTACGTCGTGCCGCAGTGTCTCAGAGCCCAGATCGCCATCGACCACTGAGTACGTCTTTGACTATTGGGCAGTTCAGGCATTCCAGCACGTGGACCAGCGCTCTTCCAAACATGGGGAACCGCCGAAGCCCCGCGAGGAAGGCCGCAGATAAAACGGTCATAAAGAGCGAGCCCCGCCAAAAGACGGGGCCTTTGTGCGCGCAGCGACACCACCCGACCGCGTCGCGTGGCGGTACCCGCCGATTCCTCTGCCGAAACGTTATGAACAGCGGAGCCGACCGTGTCCAAGCCCACAGTCGGCTCCGCCCGCCGCGTCGGGCCGGCCGGAACGCCCCGGCAACTGCCGTCGCGCACGGCGCACTTGGCCGCTACTTCAGCCGCGCCATCAGCGCGTGCTCGACCAGCGTGATCAGGGCGGACTTGGCGTCCGCCCGGTGCCGGGCGTCGGTGGTGATGATCGGGGTGTCCGGCCCGATCTGCAGCGCCTCGCGCACCTCGTCGGGCGTGTACGGCTGGTGCCCGTCGAAGCCGTTGAGCGCCACCACGAACGGCAGGCCGCTGTTCTCGAAGTAGTCGACCGCGGGGAAGCAGTCGGCCAGCCGCCGGGTGTCCACGAGGACCACCGCGCCGATGGCACCGCGCACCAGGTCGTCCCACATGAACCAGAAGCGGTCCTGGCCCGGTGTGCCGAACAGGTACAGGATCAGGTCCTGGTCGAGCGTGATACGGCCGAAGTCCATGGCGACCGTCGTGGTCGTCTTGTCCCCGGTGTGAGTGAGGTCGTCGATGCCCGCCGAGGCGGACGTCATGACGGCCTCCGTGCGCAGCGGGTTGATCTCCGAGACGGCGCCGACGAACGTGGTCTTGCCCACGCCGAAGCCGCCGGCCACCACGATCTTCGCGGACGTGGTGGAACGTCCCGGAGCGACGGCCCCGCTAGAGCTTGCGAAGTCCACTGAGCACCCTTTCGAGCAGTGTCACGTCCGGCGCACCGCCGTTGTTCTCGTCGCCGCCCGGCTGGTGGACGGCCACCAGTCCGGCCTCGGCGAGGTCCGCGACCAGGATCCGGGCCACACCGAGCGGCATGTTCAGCAGCGCCGACACCTCGGCGACCGACTTCACCTCGCGGCACAGATGGCAGATGCGCTGGTGCTCGGGAAGCAGCCCCATGAGCGCTGCCGGGTCGGCCGTCGTGCTGATCAGGGCCTCGAGGGCGAGCTGGTAGCGCGGCCGGGTCCGGCCGCCGGTCATCGCGTAGGGACGAACCAGCGGCTGGTCGCCCTCGTCCCCGTACGGATCTGAGTACGGATCATGAGAGGCGGTGGGCGGGGTCATGAATCCTCCGGGCGGGACAGCAAGTCGGTCAGTCAAGCCGTCTGAGCGGGGCCGGTGGGGGGATTGTGGCGGCCGGACGGTGATTTGGTGAGACGGGTGGATCTTGGGTCGGTCAGTGAAGCAGACTGCCTTGCAGTTCGGCGCGCAGGTCCGGCGTGAGCACCGCGCCCGCACGGTCCACGAGCAGGGCCATCTCGTAGCCGACGAGGCCGATGTCCGCCTCGGGGTGCGCCAGGACGGCCAGTGACGAGCCGTCCGAGATGGACATGAGGAAGAGGAATCCCCGCTCCATCTCGACGACGGTCTGTGCCACGGTGCCGCCCTCGAAGATCCGGGACGCTCCGGCCGTCAGCGAGGTGAGCCCCGACGCCACGGCCGCCAGCTGGTCGGCCCGGTCGCGCGGGAAGCCCTCGGACAGCGCCAGCAGAAGGCCGTCGGCGGACACGACGACGGTGTGGGACACCCCGGGGGTGTTGTCCACGAAGTTGGTGATCAACCAGTTCAGATTCTGTGCCGCCTGGCTCATCTGACTCAACTAGCGCTCCTGCGGGTGAGTGGGGCTCGGGAAACTGCCCGTCTGGCCCGAACCGGCCTGACGGCCCTGTGCGATACCCCGACGGAGGTTGGTCAGCCGGCCGCGTACGTCCTGGGGAGCACGCGAGACCTGCGGACCGCTCTGGACCGGCTGCTGCTGCGCGGTGCCCGGGACGAGGTTCGCCCTCGGCACCCGGCGCGGCAGGCCGGACGTGGTGACCCCGCCTGCGGCGGGCTGGCGGACGCGCTCGGCCTGCTTCACGAGGTCGTCGTTCGGCGAGCTGCGCCAGGCGGCCGAGGCCGCCCGCTGCGGTCCGGAGGGAGCCTGCGGCTGCTGGGCGCGGTCCGGCGCGGAGCCGTTGCCCGGCGCCCGCTCGGGCCGGGCCTGCGGCGCCGGCCGGCCCGCCTGACCCTGCTGACCCTGCTGGGTCTGCTGACCCTGCTGGCCGTGGAACCAGTTGGTCTCCAGCGTGTCGTACAGCGGCGTACGCCCGTCGCCGGGGCCGGTCGCCGGCGGCAGCGCCTCCGGCTCGGTACGCCCGGGCCGGGCCTGCGCGCGCTGCGGACCGCGCTGGGCACCGAAGTCGTTCTGGCCGTGCTGCCGGCCGCCGGGCAGGACGTGCCGGCCGGTGGCCGAGCCGTCCTGCGCCGGAACCGGGAACTGGCCGGTGGAGCCGTTGTCGTACCCCTGCGGCTGGGCCGCCGGGAACTGGCCGGTGGAGCCGTTGTCGTACCCCTGCGGCTGGGCCGCCGGGAACTGCCCGGTCGAGCCGTTGTCGTACGCCTGCGGGGCGGGGGACTGGCCCGTGGTGGAGCCGTCGTAGCCCTGCGGGGCGGCGAACTGACCGGTGGAGCCGTTGTCGTAGCCCTGCGGCTGGGCGGCCGGGAACTGGCCCGTGCCCGACGGGTCGCCCGCGGCGGGCGTGCCGAACACGTCCGGGCGGACGAACTGGCCGGTCTGCTGCGGGCCGTTCGCGCCCGGGTGGCCGTAGCCGGTACCGGCGGGCGGCACCTGGTGCTCGTCACCGCGCGGGATCGCCGGCATCTCGGCGGTGGCGCCGGGACCCTGGCGGTCGTCGACCGGCGCCATCCGGGAGGTCTGCGCGACGTCCGGCTCCTCGTGACCGCGCGGGGTGTCCAGCGAGGCACGGCCCAGCGGCGGCTGGGCGTTCTCGTCGCTCCAGCTGGGCACGCGCGGCTGCGGGTCGCCGCCCGGCAGCTCGGCGCGCGGGCCGCCGCGCGGCGGCAGCTGC